>JASMLW010000171.1 GCA_030748485.1 Pirellulaceae bacterium | reverse complement strand
ACGCCTGCACCGAATGTTCAACTGAATAGAAGTTGGTCCCCGACACGCCCTTGCCCTTGCCGCCTTTAAAGGGAGCGTTTTCGTCGTCGACGCCGTGAAAGTGAATCACCGGCACGGGCCGCTTGGGACGGCACGTCTCGGTCCCCATCGGACCACCGACGGGCGCTATCGCGGCGATGCGGTCGGATAACTCCGAGGCCAAGCGGTAGGCGATGATGGCGCCGTTGGACATCCCCGTGGCGAACACGCGTTTCTGGTCGACGTTGGCGACGGTTGCCAAGTCGTCGAGCAGTCGTCTGGTGAACTCCACGTCATCGACCTTGTTTCGCATGGCGTATCCGCAGCAGTTTCCGCCGTTGAATGTGAGCACCTTCTCAATTCGTCCCGTGCCGCTGGGATAGACGGCGATGAACCCGGACTTATCGGCCTGCCGGTTCATACCGCTGAATCGAACCATCACTTGAGCGTTGGAGCCGCCCCCGTGATAGATCAGCACAACGGGAGTGGGCTGGCGTCGGGTGTAGTTGGGAGGGATGTGGACAAGATAACTGCGAGCCCTCTCGCCAACGGTGAGTGTGCGTGTGTGATCGCCCGGGCCAAGCGGATCAGCTCCCAGGAGCGACAGCAGCAGGAGAGTCACCATGATCGTCTTCCGCTTTCAGTGTTTGCGCGAACGGGTTCATCGAAACAGGTTCATTGTAATGCCCAGAGGCTCGGATTCATCGTCAGCCGACGGTCATCTTCCCCGCCCCACCCGGGTGGGTGATTGGATTAGAATGTTGGTTTAAGTTGAAGCAGACTTTCCAACCGGCTCCCACCATTTGACGCCGTTCTCGCTCGTCTCCAAAAGGATTCGCCCATGTCCACCGCTCTCCAAACAACGCGCCGTCGATTCTTGCAGGGTGTAACCGCCGGGGCGGCCGGCGTCATGCTCCCCTCATCTCGCACTGCGCTGGGTCAAGATTCTCCCAATGACCGCCCGGTCTTCGCGACGATCGGGCTGCGGAATCAAGGTTGGGCGATCACGCAGAAGTCGTTCCAGTTCGCCGACTTTGCGGCGTTCGCCGATGTCGACTCAAAGGTGTTGGGAGTGAACGTCGAGAGAACGGCGAAACGGCAGGGGAAAAAGCCCGACGGCTACGGCGACTATCGCAAAGTGCTCGATCGCAAAGACGTCGACGCGGTCATGATCGCAACGCCCGATCACTGGCACACGAAAGTCGCCGTCGAAGCGATGTACGCGGGCAAGGATGTCTACTGCGAGAAGCCGCTGACGCTGACGATTGACGAAGGGAAGTTGATCGAGAAAGTCGTTGAGCAGACCGGCCGCGTTTTCCAGGTCGGCACCATGCAGCGGACCGAGTCGGGGCGACGATTCCTGCAGGCGATCGCCCTGGTGCGAGCCGGGCGAATCGGCAAGGTGAAGAAAGTCACCTGCGGGATCAACGGCATGTCGGCGTCGCCCGTCATTCCCGTTGCTCCAGTTCCCGAAGAACTCGACTGGGAAACGTGGCTCGGTCCCGCACCGAAAGTCGCCTACCGGGCTTTGCCGGAGATCCGCAAGGGTTACGGCGGCGGCGTACCGCTATACAGCAACGCGCATTACGCGTTCCGCAACTGGCACGAATACTCTGGCGGAAAACTGACCGACTGGGGAGCCCATCACGTCGACATCGCCTGCTGGGCGATCGGAGCCAGCGACACGGGACCCAGCAAAGTAACGCCGCTGGAGTACAAGCTGCCGGTCAAGTACAAGGACGGACATCCGCTGCTCGCCGATCAATACAACGTCGCCACCGAGTTCACGCTCCGCGCCGACATGCCCAACGACGTCGAACTGATTATCACGAGCAAGGGCGACAACGGCATTCTGTTCGAGGGCGCGAAGGGTCGATTCTTCGTCAACCGCGGACGCATTTCCGGCAAGCCGGTCGAATTGCTCAAGGACGATCCACTACCCGCTGGCGCGATCGAAAAAGTCTACGGCGGAAAGGTCAGCGCGAACCACACGGCCAACTTCATCGAAGGTATGAGATCTCGGAAACAACCGATTTCGGATGTCTGGACGCACAACCGGATGCTCGAGATTTGCCATCTGTCGAACATCGCCATGCGGCTGGACCGAGCACTGACCTGGGATCCGGAGGAGCGGGCGATCGTCGGCGACGACGAAGCCAACTCGTTCCTCGCACGCGAGAACCGCAAAGGTTACGAAATCAAGGTATAGCCTGAAGAACTACTTCAGCAACTGCGTTCGCAGCCAGTCGCGGACCGTTCTGGTGACGGTCTCCGCCGCGTCTTGTTGGACGAAGTGATCGGCGCCGGGCAGCGTCACCAATGTGAGATCTTTCTCGAGCCACCGCCACGTGTCGTTCAGCGCGCCGGGCAACAGGGCGCGATCTTTGAGTCCGTGGATCATGAGGACGGGACATTTCACTTTCGGCGGCTCGTCTTCCGGCAGCTTGTACGGCTCGCGCGGGTAGTTGGCTTTGTAGTAGTTCAGCATTCCTTCGAGCGACGAACGTTTGAACGCCTCCACGTATTTGGGTCGCGCCTCCGGGTCTTACACCCAGAACGCCAACCGCTCGGGCGTCAACGTCGCGGCGGCTCCTTTGGTCTGAAAGAACCTGGCGTACGCCGAGGCCTCTTGCTGTTTGGGGTTGGTCGCCAGTTCGCGCTGCAATCCGTGCAAGTGGGGCAGGTTGAGAATCACGAGCCGCGAGGTCATCTCGGGATGAGTCATCGCGAAGGTCCAAGCGACCGCGCCGCCCCAATCGTGCCCGACGATGACCGCTTGCTTCCGCTCGAAGTGCTCGATCACGGCCTTGACGTCGGCCACCAACTTCGCCATCGCGTAGTTCTCGACGCCCTCCGGCTGATCGCTCTTGTTGTAGCCTCGCTGATCGATCGCCACGACCTGAAACTGCTTCGCCAACTCGGGCATCTGCTTCCGCCAGGTGTACCAGTAGTCGGGGAATCCGTGGATCATCACGACGAGCGGACCTTTGCCGGCGGTGACGTAGTGAATCTTCACGTCGCCCGATTGAGCGAATCCGTGCTCGCCTAACTGCTCGGCGCATTCGCCGGCCAGCGGCGCGAACAAGAGGAACGAGCCGGCAATCAGAAGTGGCAGCGCCACACACAAGGCGAGCTGCCGCTCGATCCTCGTTCGTCCGCTCCCGTTGGTCGCTGGAATCGATCGAGAGAACTCCCGAATCCTCAACTCCACAATTGCTGGAGTGTGCGCGGCGGTCATGCGTGCGGTGGTAGGGGGCGTGGTAAAACGAAACATGGCTGATCGTTTATGTGAGGAAGAATGAGGAAGAAGTAGTGTGGAGGAAAGCTGTTTTACTCGATTTGAAGCTCATGGGTTGCCGCGACTGCGCCTCAGCAACTCGCGGGCGCGCGTTTTGGCGCGGTTGACTCAGCGCGAGTGAACTGGTCCGGCATCCACGTACGTACCATCAATTCGAAGACGCTGCGATTCGTCGACAATGGTAAGATGGAACTCCGCCCCGCCGCTACACGGGCGACATACGATTTGGAAGACCGCCGCTTATCGCCGCTTATCGCCGCTTACCCGCTTATCGCGACTTCGTCGCGAAGTCCTGCCCGGGCAGGACCTACTTACGCACGACGAGAACTTCATCACCATGCAACCAAATCAAACAACGTTTGCCGCCGCCGCGGCCGCCATGTTCGTCTGCGTCGCGATCGGATGCGGGGGAAAGGATGGGGCGGGGACCAGCGATCCGCCCGCTGAAGACCCGTCGGTCAACCTGGCTGAAATCGTCGACATCGACGAAATGATCAAGAGTCAAGCGATCCCGGAGTCGGTCGATTTGGTTTCGCTGGGACCGCAGGTGCGGACGTTCTGCGGGGACTGCCACGCATACCCTGAACCGGACACATTCGCGCGGGAGTCGTGGCCCGCCGAGGTGGCTCAAGGGTACAAGTTCTACGAGGAATCGGGACGCGGCGATTTGTACGCTCCACCGCGAAATGAGGTGATCGCCTACTACATGCAGCAAGCTCCGGAGCGGTTGCGACTCACCAAAGTCAGCCAGCAGTCGGAGCCGCCGAAGATTGCGTTCTCGCCGATCGACACGTCGGACGAGAACGGATCGTCGAGTATGACACGGGGAGTTTCGCACCTGAATCTGCTGTCTCTCGACAAGTCGGGTGAGGGCGGAAAGAACCGGGACTTATTCGCCTGCGACATGATGACTGGGGACGTCTTGCGATTCGACACCAAACGGTTGTCGGCTCCGACAGCAACGGTCGTCAATTTGATCGCCCCGGCGCACAGTGAAGCGGCGGATCTCGACGCCGACGGCTTGATGGATTTGATCGTCGCCGACCTGGGCGCGGCCGTGCCGATGGACGGACTGGTGGGGCGAGTGGTCTGGGTCCGGCAGCGAGCGGCGAACGAGTTCGAACCGATCGTGTTGCAGGAGAAAATCGGCCGCGTCGCGGATGTGCGGGCCGCCGATTTTGACGGTGATGGAGATCTCGACTTAGTCGTCGCCGAATTTGGCTGGCGGCGCGTCGGCCGCATTCTGATGCTCACCAACGAAGGCTTCGAAGACGGCGCGCCTCAGTTCTCCCTCTCCGTGGTCGACGAACGCCACGGCGCGATCCACGTCCCCGCCGTCGATCTGAACGGCGACGACAAGATGGACTTCGTCGCCCTGATCAGCCAGGAACACGAAACGATCGTCGCTTTCCTCAACCAGGGAGACGGCAAGTTCAGCCAACAGATCATCTTCGTCAGCGACAACCCCGCGTACGGATCGAGCGGGATGCAGCTGGCGGACATGGATTCCGACGGCGACCTCGACGTGCTCTACTCAAACGGCGATTCCTTCGACAGCTATGAACTGAAACCGTACCACGGCATTCAGTGGCTCGAGAACGACGGGCGGTTCCCTTACCAGCTGCACCGCGTCGCCGACATGCCGGGCGTCCATCGGGCGCTCGCCGGTGATTTAGACGGCGACGGTGACATGGACATCGCCGCCGCTTCCATGCTGCCAGCCAATACGCTCCGGGAACTCGAGCCCGGAATGGTCGATTCGGTAATCTGGCTCGAGCAGATCGACGGCGGGCAATTCGCACGACGAGCTGTGCAGGCCGACCGCTGCAACTACGCCAGCCTGGAACTCGCCGACCTCGACCACGATGGCGACCTCGATATCGTCACCGGAAGTTTCCGCAAGACGGCCAGTGAATCGATGCCGTTCTTAAACGTGTGGCTCAACTCACCCTCAAAAAGCGGCGGCGAGTAAGTGCGGCTGTCGCGTTGAGCTTCAACGGCGCCGCTACTTCTTGGGAGGCAGTTTCAGGCCCCAAACCTTGCCGCGGTTGCGGTTCGCCGGACGGGGGCTGCGGCGGAACATCTGCAGTCCGACCGCCGAGACGCCGACGTCCTTGTACGTGCCTTTGTGCTGTACGGCGATCTGGCGAAAACTCTCCTCGACGTTCGCTTTGACTTGCATGCCCAACGTGTGGATCGTCACGCCGGGGAGTTTGCGGCGAGTTAGTTCGCGGGCGGTCCGATCGGTGAACGCACCATCGCCGAGAATGTAGATGACATCGGGCCGGAGAGTGAGCGCCATGTTGACCGCCTCCAACCCGTCTGTGCGCAGGCAGCGCTGTACGGTCTCCAACCAATACTCAATCTTGCGTTTGTTTTCGACCGTGGCTGGCAACATCTTCTTCACTCCGCGGGGATGCAGCATCGGATAGGCCGTGTCGCTGAAGAAGACGATGAAGAACTGCTGGTTGCTCTCCATCCGCTCGACAGCCCGCGTCAACTCGATCAGAGCCGTCTCCAGCCGCCCGCGTCCCATGCTGTTGGAGTTGTCGACGACGAACGCAATCCGCCGCCCCTTGGATTTGGTGCCGAAGAACATCGCCTCACCGCCGGGAATGCCCCGGCGACCGCCGATGGAGTCGAGATCCTGGAGGAGCGACGACGTGTCGAAGGTGGCCACGGCGTCGAGCGAAACGTCGACCGCCACATCGCTCGGATCGATCGACGCGGCCAGGTCCGAAGTGTCGAGCAGTTGAGCATTCACATCGAGCGATTCAGACGGTGTCTCCGTCTGTTCGAGTTCGACTTCCATTTCGACCGGTTCGAACAACTCCAACTCGGTCGTCTCCTGCTCGGAAAACGCCGTGATGACGCGCTGGTCTTTCTCGCTATCGACTGCCAATGTCAGCAGAGCCAGAATGACGAGACCGACCAGATGGACGACCAAACTGAGCAGCCAGGCGGGCACGCCGGTCAGGGCAATCGCCAAAGGGAGGTCCCGGTCTTCCTCGTCGACGCCATCGGACACCGGATCCGGTTCGTGGGCGCCCTGCGGAGGATCTCCGTGGGGGGCGCGCGACGGAGCTTTGGCGTCCGGAGCCCGAGTATTGGGTGCCGCTGACATGAGGCTGGTCGATGTGTTGGGCGATGTGAATGAGATGGGAGTTGAGCCCGGAGAGGACTACCTCAGATTCTAATGCACCGTCTTAGCTGTGCGAAGCTCCATTCGTCTGGTGCTCCGCCAGCTATTTCGTCAAGATCCACTCAATGCGAGCCGCCGATGGTTGTCATTCCACAAATGGGTCGGAATCAGCCAGACTGGAGGTCCGCATCCCTGCTCCTGACTCCCGGAATCCCTTCGCATCCCAGACCGGCTGGGGAGATTAAACGGGAGACCGAACGGAGCGAAGACATCACCCCTCGCAGGAAGTTCGTGTTTCCGAGCGGATTGCAACGACAAAACGAGCGCGAGATTGGTGAGTGGAGCGGCGGTTTCGGAGATCGGCGCCGCATTTATCGAAGATTTTGCTGCCCGGTGTAGAAACTTTGGCTTACATTGCGTTTTCAATATCCAACCAAGGCCTCGAAGAGACCAGCCGGTAAATAAGGCCCTTCCCCATCTGAGGAGTTCTCAAAATGACCGTCACGCGTTTGTTTTCCGCACTTGTCATCTTCAGCCTTGTGGCGAGCACTGCGCTGCTGGCACAGCCACCTGAGGGGCCCCAGCGACGCGGCCCTCGCGATGGAAATTTTGAGCAGGACGGCCCCCGCGGACCTGGTGGACCGGGCGGCCAAGGCGGTCGGGGCCAGCGAGGCCAGCGAGGCAACCGCGGCGGCGGTGGCGGCCGTGGCGGATTCGGCGGCGGCCCCGGCGGTGGCGGCGGCTTTGGCCCCCCCAACCCGCTCATGGCAGCCATCGATAAGAACGACGACGGCGAACTCTCACCCCAAGAGATCGCCAACGCAGCAGCAGCTCTCAAAGCGCTCGACAAGAATAAGGACGGCAAGTTGACCTTCGCCGAACTGCGCCCTGAGGGTGGCGGTTTCGCTGGCGGCGGACGACGCGGTGGTCCCGGCGGCGGCGGTCCCGGTGGTCCTGGCGGCGGTGGTCCTGGAGGCCCCGGCGGACAAGGCGGCGGGTTCCTGGAACGACTGCTTTCCTACGACAAGAACAAGGACAAGAAGCTGACCAAGGACGAGTTGCCCGAGCGAGCTCAACGGATGCTCGAATTCGCCGACACGAATGAAGACGGCGCCCTGGACGAGAAAGAGCTTCAGGCGATGGCCCAGCGATTCAATGGCGGCGGCGGTCGCGATGGAGCCGGCGGACGTCCGGGCGGCGGCCGCGGTGGAGCCGGCGGACGCGGCGGCGACGGCAACCGACCTCAACGACCCCGACGCCCCAGCGGCGACGAAGATAACTGAATCCGGCGTGACACCGGAGTCTCTTCTCGACAGGACCGGCGAAGTTCGCTTTCGCCGGTCCTGTTTTTGCGCAGTAGGTCTGCTTATGTACGATGGCCTTCCGAGGCCGTCGAGTGCGGGTTCGTCTGCCAAAAAGCATCAGATCTGTGCTCAGCGCGGATTCTAAATCACCGCGATGTAGTAACGCGACGTAGTAAGTGGAACGCCCATTGTCGCGACTCCGTCGCGAAGTCCTGCCCGGCAGGCACAACCTACTTATGTACGATGGCCTTCCGAGGCCGTCGAGTGCGGGTTAGCGCCGAGAGCCGACGACGGATTTGTGCTCAGCGCGGTTTCTGAATCGCCGCGATGTAGTAAGTGGAACGTCCGTTGTCGCGACTTCGTCGCGAAGTCCTGATGTACGATGGCCTTCCGAGGCCGTCGAGAGCGGGTTCGTCTGCCAAAAAGCATCAGATTTGTGCTCAGCGCGGTTTCTAAATCGCCGCGATGTAGTAAATGGAACGCCCATTGTCGCGACTTCGTCGCGAAGTCCTGCCCGGCAGGCAGGACCTTGTACGATGGCCTTCCGAGGCCGTCGAAAGCGGGTTGGCGCCGAGAGCCGACGACGGATTTGTGCTCAGCGCGGTTTCTAAATCGCCGCGTTGTAGTAAGTGGAACGCCCGTTGTCGCGACTTCGTCGCGAAGTCCTGCCCGGCAGGCAGGACCTACTTACCAACTGGTCGGGGGAAATGTCCCCTGATCGCCCCCCGTTCGCCCAGCGATTTGCGACAAATGATCCAAAACCGCTGGGGTGTGAGTACTTTTCCCGTTACCAGTGCGTTCGACCTACGATCCCACCCACCCGTGCATTCCTTCATCCCCATTGATCCGACCAGCTAACCAGGTTCCACCTTCCACGTAACGATTCAGCGACAGGGGGCCATAAGGTCCCAACGGCCAGTCGTCTGGCGCCGGCAGCGACAACTTGTTATTTGACTCGCACTTACCGGCTCCTTTACGATGGAAAACTTCAAATATCTCCCAATCGCGGGAGCGAGTAAGTGAAAAGGAGATTTCACGTGTTGCACCGCGTACTGCCCACTCTGCTCTGCCTGTTAACTGCCGGTACTGCCCTGGCCACACCTTTGGACGACGCTCTCCAGCGCGAGAACGGCCGCCTAGGCGTGAAACGGAAGGCCGTGTCAAAGATTGATGACCTGTCTTTTCTCCGTCGCGCGTCGGTGGACTTGATTGGTCGAATTCCCACTCGGGACGAGATTGACGAGTACCTCGGCTGGGCCGCTGCCGAACGCCGCGGCAAGTTGATCGACCGCTTGATGAGTGATGATCGGTTCGCCGACCGTTGGACCGTGTTCTTCGGTGACATGTTGCGACTGCGGAGCAACGCGACCGGTGGCGCCGCGCTGACCGCATTCGTGCATCAGGCGATTCAGAATGACATGCCGTACGACGAGTTGAGCCGGCGGCTGATCTCGACCAACGGCAAAGCCAACTCAACACCGGAAGTTGGATTTGTTTTGGGTGACAACGCTGACCCATTCGCGTTGGCCGCGGTCACATCCCAGGTGTTCATGGGTGTTCGCATCGGTTGCGCTCAGTGCCACGACCACCCGTTCGACGTCTGGACCCGGGAGGACTTCTACGGGATGGCGGCGTACTTTGGTAGAACGCGGCGGGTGGAGAGCAATCTGACTCGCGTCGTCTACACGACCGAAACAGACCGCTCAGTCATCCTCTGGCCGCCCCAGGACGGCGCAGGCGAGGACAACATTCAGCGAAAACCGATGAAAGCCAAATTCCCGTTCGGAATGTTGTCGGCAAAAGACGCAAAACCGATTGTCGGTCGGCTTGAGAAACTGCTGGCGTCCCGCACCAAGGAGCCGGAAAAAGAGACGGGGCCGTCCGTCGACGATCTGTTGGCCGATACCGCCGCCAAAGCGGCCCAACGCGCCAAGGGAGTTGACCTCGGTGGGCTCAACGTCGAATCGGAAGCGAAGAAGACGCTCCGCAAGATCGATGTGAAAGGCAGCCTCTACCGGCACAGCGAATTGCGAGCCGAATTGGCGGACTTGATCACCAGCCCGAGAAACCGATATTTCTCGCAGTCACTCGTCAACCGGCTGTGGAAAGAGCTGGTCGGGACGGGTTTTGTCGAGCCGGTTGACGACTTCCGCGAGGACAACGTTCCCAGCCATCCCGAGACGATCGGCTATCTGTCCGACGAGTTTGTCGCCAGCGGCTTTGATTTCCGCACCTTGGTCCGCATGATCGTGGAGAGCGACGCGTATCAACGGGGACACGCGCCGGACGGTTCTGAAGCGCTCGTCCGCACGGAGTTGGAGACGAAGTTCCTCGCCGCGCCCATGAGACGAATGCTGAGCGAGTCTCTCTACGACAGCATTGTGACCGCCGGTCACATGTTCGAATACAAGTACCCGGCCGGCGTGAACAAGAAGATCGCCATCGACCGGGTTCGCGTGATGGTTGATCCGGGCAAACTGGTCGAGGAGCCGAGCGTGGTCAACAAGTTGGCTGGCGACGGCGGCGCGGCGATGAAGAAAGAGCAGGTGATGGTGAATCGCGGGTACGCCTTGGAAGACGCGATTGAGTTGGATTTCACGGCTTTGTTGGGCCAAAAGGACGAGGTCGACATCGAGCGAATGCAAGTCATGTCGCGCGAAGAACTCGAAGCTCAACGATTGATGAAAGAACAGGCTCAACGCCGAGCCGGAGCCAAATACGAAACTCGCATGGTCAAGCGCGAGTACGACGACAATCCCAAGTTCAACTCGTCGTTGCGAATGGCGGCTCCCGCGCAGGAGGGCCACTTCCTGCGAGTCTTCGGACAAACCGCGCGGGCCGAATTGGGTGACCTGCGAAACCGCTCGCCCAGCATGCGGCAGGCGCTGATGATGTTGAACGGCAAATTGACCAACGAAGCGGCCCGGGTCGGATCGTTGGAGCCAATGCACAAGCTCCTGACCGGCTCGAAAGCCAACCCGGACAAAGCCGTCCAATTGGCGTACCGGGAAATCTTGACGCGCGACGCCACGGCCACTGAGCTGGCTGAAGCGAAAGCCCTGCTCAACGAAGCCGCCTCGCCGTTGGCCGGCATGGCCGATCTCCGTTGGGTGCTGCTGAACTGCAACGAATTTCGCTTCCTGCCGTGACCCATCGCGTTCAAGCGACTCAAACCGTTTTGCTGACTTAACTCAAGACTAGACAATTCTCGATAGGAGTGTTTTACATGCCCATGTCATGTGCCGGTTACCGGATGACCCGTCGCTCCATGATGGCGGGTACAGGAGCATCGATTCTCGGCCTCAGCGTCGCCGATTTGCTGGCCAACGCCGGCAAGTCGCACGAGGCGAAGGCGGAACACGTGATCCTGTTTTGGAACGGCGGCGGCATGTCGCACATCGACACCTGGGATCCCAAGCCGGGCCGCCCCGTCGCCGGCGAATTCTCGCCGATCGACACCTCGGTTCCGGGCATCAAGATCTCCGAGATCTTCCCGACGGTGGCCGAGCAGATGCACAACGCCACCATCATTCGCTCAATCGCCGGCACGCAAGGGGATCACGGTCGGGCGACCTACAATCTGCAGACCAGCTACCTGCCCGGCCCCCTTCAACACCCGGGCGTGGGCTCGGTGGTCGTCCATGAGAAGGAGTCGATCAGCGACCTGCCGTCCTACATTTCGATCAGCGGACAAGCTCGTCGCGCCAGCTATCTGGGGCAGAGTTGCGAGGCGTACTACGTTCCCAATCCGGGCGACAAAGACCCTTATCTGGCGTTCCCCGAGAGCATCGGCGACGTCCGCGGCAATAAACGTCTGGCGGTGCTCGAACGATTCAACAAGCGGTTCGGCGCCAAGAAGGCCGACCCTCGCTTGGCTTCGACGCAAACTTCCATCGACGACGCGGTCCGCTTGATGCGGAGCCCGGCGCTGGAGGCATTTGAACTGCAGAAAGTGCCGCAAGAGACGCTCGACCGCTACGGCGACACGGCATTTGGCCGCGGCGCGCTGCTGGCCGGCCGGCTGGTCGAAAAGGGCGTCCGCTTCGTGCAGGTCAACCGCGGTGGTTTCGACACCCACGGCAACAACTTCCCGGCGATGGAGAACCATGGACTCGTCATGGATCCGGCGCTCGGGTCGCTCGTCAAAGACCTCGCCGACTCCGGCCTGCTCGCCAAGACGATGGTCATCATGATCAGCGAGTTTGGCCGCACGCCGCGAATCAACGACAACGCGGGCCGCGACCACTGGGCGAACTGCTTCAGTTGCTTCATCGCCGGCGGCGGTGTCAAAGGCGGCCAGGTCATCGGCTCGTCCGACGAAGACGCCGCCTATCCGGAGGATCGCCCAGTCGAGGTGCCGGATCTGCACGCCTCCCTTTGCCACGCCCTGGGAATTGATCACAACAAAGAGGTCATGACTCCGCTGCGGCGTCCAATGAAATTGGTCGATGAGGGAACTGTGGTCCCAGAGCTATTCGGCTAGGTATAACCTCGCGACAATCCAAAGCCTCAGCCCGCGGGCTGGGGCTTTTTTTTGGCCCACCATCGATCACCAAGCGCAGGGAGGCCGTGCCGAGAACCTACCCGGCGCTTCGACCTCAGCCGCAAGTGGCAAGCGCCACACAAAGCGAGCTGCCGCTCGATACACAAGGCGAGCTGCCGCTCGATACACAAAGCGAGCTGCCGCTCGATCCTCGTTCGCCCGCTCCCGTTGGTCGCTGGAATCGACCGAGACAACTCCCGACATCCTCACCGCCACAAGCGGCGATCCAACGTCCAAATCCGCGCGCCTGACCAACCGCGGGTGAACTTTGATTTTTGTAACGGACTCGTTCTGCGGCGACATTAGAATGGAGAATACGGTTGGAGGTAAAACTTTTTGTCTCCACGGTTTGCAACCGTTTCCGCACAAACGCAGAATGGAACTTTCCTACCTCCCGATCCCCGACTCACCCCAAGGGATATCGTGATGCTCACCCCGCGTCGCCACTCTGTTCTTTCTCTCCTCTTCCTGCTCCCTCTCGCCGCCGACTTGCGTGGACAGGAGAGCGCCGACCCGCCAGCCTCGCCCGTCCGCGGTTCGATCGTTGAGGATCGCGCCGCCCAGAAGCTGATCGAAGCCGGCGACGCTCGTTACGAAGCGGAAGAAGTCAGCAAGGCGTTAGAGATTTGGCGGTCCGTCATCGAACGCTACCCGCGCAGCAAACGCCGCTTCATCGCCCACCTGCGACTTGGCGAGTACTACCTTGAGCGCGATCGTTCGTACGACCGCGCGCGGACGCACTTCGAGGCGGTCGCCGCCGAAGACAACCGCGACGAAGCGCAACGAGCCGAAGCCACACTGAAGACGGGCGTCTGCTTCTACCACGCCCGCAACTACGGCAAGTGCTTTCAGATCATGCGCGACGTGATTGAGCGGTTCCCGGTCAGCGGGCAAGTGAATCAGGCTTACTACTACATTGGCCTCGGCCACTACCAGCTGGGGCACTACAGCCGCGCGATCGCCGCCCTGGAACGCGTCGGTACGACGCTGGCCGAAGACCAATCCACATCGAACAAGCTCGAAGCGGGGAAGCGATTCTTCATCAAGATCGAAGACGCCGACCTGGCGATTCTCGATCCAGGCGACGCCGTCAAAGTCATTTGTGAGTCGACCAGCGGCGACAAGGAGCTGGTCGAGTGCTTTCCGGTCGGCAGAAACGTCCGCGTCGTCATCGGCTCCGTGCCGACTCGCCTGGGACTGCCGAAACTGAATGACGGATTACTGGACGTCAAAGGCGGAGACAAGATCGAGGTCAAGTACACGGATCAGCACACGGCCGATCGCCAGGTCAATCAAGAGGTGATTCAACGAGCCGAGGTGGTTGGCGACGGCCACGTGCTGATCACCGACGGAGCCTTTCGCGAATCGCTCAACGGCGTCGTGCTCGGCAAGACGGTCAATATTCGCATCAGCGACCCCGACCGCGACGTCAGCGACAAAGCCGACAAGATCAGCGCGGTCGTCGAAGTCTATCGCCGCAAGACGGACGACGAACTCGAAGCCGAAGCGGCCGAGCGCGCCGCGCAAGCCGACGCGACCGCGCCGGCGAAGCCGGCCGCCGACCCCGGCGAAACCGAACTGGAGTTGGACGACGTTGAGGAAGTTGAAATCGATCCGTTCAGATTGGTCGACCGCGTCCAGATTACGCTCGACGAAGTGAAACTCCAGGAGTTCCTCACGACGACCGCCGACGACGATGAAGCCGCGCCCCCCGCAGCGGACGCGGCGGCCAAACCAGACGAAGAAAAGACCGACGAGAAAAAAGCGACGGAGGAGAAAGCCGAGGACGCCCCGGCTGGATCCGCCGACGACCCCGCCGCGGATGACGAAAAGAAAGAGACGGAGGCGGACGAGGCGGCCAAGGACGAACCAGCCGAGCCCGAGCCGGTCGACAATTCGATTCACTCCGGCGTCTTCCAGGCCGTCGTCGCGCTGCACAAATCGGAAACCGCCGTGGAGACCGATAAGCAGTTGCAAGCTTTGCCCGGTGACCAGGTCCGTATCATCTACCTGGACGAACGCCACACGGGGGACGGCGTCAACGAAGTTCAGGCGCGAGCTCGCTGCCTGGAGGGCAACATCGGAGGCGTCCGCGTGACGCGAGCGCAGATCTCCGATGAAGAGTTGCGCATCCAAACTCAACTCAAGACCGCCGACGCGCTCACCAAGATCGGCAATCGCTACAAGGAATTCGGACTCAAAGAGAAAGCGGTTGAAAAGTACCGACTGGGTTTGCGAGTCTGCGAGGACATCATGCCCGAAGTTCGCCGGCTCAAAGGCCGGTTGCTGGAAGAAACCTACGTGCAGCTCTGGCATATCTACTTTGAGATGGACCAGCTGTCGTTGGCCGCCGCCATGGCTCAGCGCCTACAGAACGAGTTTCCGACCAGTGGATTCGTCGACGACGCCCTGTTGCAGCTGGGCGACGTGGCTCGCAAGCAGGGAGACATGAACCGCGCCATCGGCATCTACAATCGACTCGTCGGCATGAAGACCAGCCAGTTGCGCGGTGAGGCGCAGTTCGGCATCGCCGAGTGCTTCGAGCAGATGGCGGACGAGGCGGAGGGGGCGCGATCGGCCCAGATGCGCGACCGCGCGTTCCAGGAATACAAGAAAGTCTTCGACCAGTTCCCCGAGAGCGGTCGAGTTGGCGAAGCGGTCGCCAAAATGGCCGACCACTACTACCAACAACAAGACTACTCGCGCGCGGTCGACACGTTTGAAACAGTGCTCGAAAATCACCCGGACGCCAAGTTCCTGGATGTGATTCTCTTCAACTACGGAAGATGCTTGTACCGGATGGATCGCAAACGACAAGCGCGGCAGCGGTTCGAGCAACTGATTGGCGACTTTCCGGAAAGCCCGTTGGCTCCGGACGCTAAGAAGATCACCGAGGCTTTGGCGCAGGCTGGATTCTAGCGCCGCTGGGCTGCGGCAATCGACTTGAAAACAATTACTTACTTCCTCAGCGAGATTCGACATGAGCGTCTCTTACAGACTCGCCCTGCTTGCCTCGATTGCGGTCGCGCAGGCGACCTGGTCGATTATCGGCGTTCCTTTGGCGAAGGCTCAAGAAGCCGCCGCCGAGACGGCCGACGATCCGGTGACCAAACAGGCGACCGCGCTCGAAGCCGAACTGGGTAAGTACAAGGTCGCCTCACTCGAGGCGGCCGACGCCATGGTCAAGCTGGCCGACCTGTACCATCAGCACGGCCGAGTCCTCGGCTTGATTCGCGTCGCGCATACCTTCTCGTCCGCACATCCGACGGATAAGCGACACGAAGCGGTGATGCTGAAGTTGATGGACGGCCTGGAAGCCATGTCGCGGAACAACGACCTGGTGATTGCCTGCCGCCAGTTTCTCGAGCGCTATCCCAAGTCGGCCAAGACGGCGGAAGTGGAGTTGCGGTTGGCGCGCACGCTGCTCGAAACGAAGGACCGGGAAAGCGCCGCCGCCGCGCAGTGGCAGGTCTGGCGACGCCACGGCCCCAATCCAGTCGGCCGAGCGCACGGGCTCCGCGCGGTGAACATCTACTTGGATGAGTTGCGGGGCAAGTTTACGGCTCAGGGAGCCGCGGCGGCCGAGGAAATGCTCGACCGCTCCCCCGCCGGCGACACGGCCGCCACCATCGGCCGCCGAGCGTTTGATGCGTGGCGGACGGCGGGGCAACTGGCCAAGAGCAACCTGGTGGGCAACAAACTGCTGCAGAAGAATCTGCTCAAGACGCCGGAGGAGCGTCGGCAGGTTCATTTGCTGATGGGAGAGAACCACACGGGGCTCGGCCAACACCGAAATGCGTTCGGCGATTTCCAGAAGGCCCGCAGCCATCGCGACGCGGCCGACGCGCATTTCCGCCAAATCCTGTCGCTGCACAACGCGCAAGCAGCTCCCAACGAGATGGAAGCCCTCGTCAACGACTATGTGCGGAAGTACGCCGCCGAAACCAACCGCTATCACGGCAAGAGCTACCTCGCGCAAGCCTACCTGCGAGCCAAGAACAACGCGCGAGCGCTGGGGCTGTACCGCGAATTGGCCGTTGTCGACCCGGGTTTCAACAGCAACGCGCAGAATTTTGTCTCCTACGTCGGCGCCGAACCGGCCAACCACGCTGACGCGGAGAAACATCTGAAGCAGGCCGTCGGGCAACAGAAAGAGGCCGGTCGCGCCGCGTATCTGCGATACGTGTTGGCGTTCAACGTCTATCGCGATCGCCTTAAGAACGAAGCCCAAACTCGTCAAACGTTGCGCGAGCTGATTACCAAATCCCCCGAAGAATCGGGCTACACGACCGGGGCGATCAGCTGGCTGCTCTCTTCCGCCGCGGACGACAACGCCTTCAACGCCGAAGCCGACCTGATCATTCGGGCCCGCCGCGCCAACCTGCACATCTCAAGGTTGAGAAACTACCCCGGCGAATGGGCTCAGGCGAATCGGAACAACAAGGACCTCCGCAAGCGCGCTCAAGCTCTGAAGACCAAACTGGCCGCGGCGAACAAGGATCCAGTTCTCAGCCTGTTTCTACAGCACACCGGCGGCAACCGCAACCGCGCCGCGCAAGCGCGGGGCGAGTTGATCAAGTCGCACTTCAACAACCTGCCCGAGCCGGCGGCTCGCCAAGTCGCTTACGCCCAAGCCTATTACTACCGGCATTACGGTCCAGCCAAACAGCGCTCGGAGACGGCCAGCGTGTGGACCCGATTGCTGCAGCGATTCCCGAAGGACAAAGCGGCGACCCGTTCGCTGTTCGTCGCGGCTACCGACTACAGCGTGCCGGAAGTCCGCAAGGAAGCGGCGTTGAAGTTCCTGCAGCTACCGCCCGAGTCCTACTCGGCGGACCTCGCCCGGCGCCTGTTCGGCGTCGCCGATGGAGCCAAGGACGCCGCGCTGGCGCGGCAAGCCTGGCAGTGGGTCAAGACGGCTCAAAGCCGACCGGGCCAGCCCCTGCTCGACTCGAACTACGCCTCCTACATGGGCGACATCCTGCTGAAATACAAGCTTCCCAACGAGGCCAAGCAGCTTTGGAAAGAGACGATGGAGCGCAATCGCGATCACTACGAGTCGCGCGAGTGCGCTTGGAGATTGCTCAACCAGATCGAAGATGAAAACGGCAAGCGAGCGTTCCTCGAACAACAGCTCAAACATCGTTCGCCCTTCCACGGCCGTTACGCCAGCTGGTTGGCGGACCTGCATCTGCAAGCCGAACGGTACGACGACTTCCAACGCACTTTGCAGGCGACTGTGAAAACGCATTCCGATTCACCGTTGCTCGGTTGGGATTTTGACACGAGTCTGGCGGCGAACTGGCTGAACAAATTCCGTCAGGACGCGATGGCCGAGGCGGCCGTCCGAACGCGCGTTTACCAGGCGGTCAAGGGACTCGACGCGATGCCCATTTCGTCAGTGGCCGACTTGCTGCTGCTCGAACTGGAGAAGCCGGACGCGCGGACGCCGATGGCGCGTTTGCTCGTCTACCAACGAGCCACACAGTCGGTTGGCGAGCAGTACTGGGGTTGGGATCCGCTGGCCCCGTTCGCGCAATCCGCGTTGGCTCGCAAGGACTTCGTCGCCTCGGCGACGCTGGCCACCGGCATGTTGGCGAATATCAACAGCGTCGACGCCGGCCGCAAGGACGCGATGCGGAGAATCGTCAGCGCCAGCTACGCGCGGATGGGAGCCGTGGGGCTGACGATCGACGAAAACAGCCCGTTGGCTCCGCTTCTGCAAGCCGCCCTCTACCTGCGGCTCGGCGACCGCCGGCTCGCCCTGGAAATGTACCAGGAGAACAAGGGACTGTTTGACGAACACCGCAACGAGTTGCCCGTCGATTTGATCGAGTTTATTTGCGAAGCGTTGAGCGGAGCAGGCGGCGACGAGAACTTCGAATATGTCGAAGACGTGCTGCGAACATGGCTCGTCAAGAACAGCGAATCGATGCAAGTGGGCGACGAGGAAAAAGCTCGCGTCCAGTTGCTCTTGGGAAAGAACTACTTTCGCGCTCGACGGTTTGATATCGCTCGCAGCGAATACACGACCGTGATCAACCGCTACCCCGAATCGGCCGAAGCTCTCGAAGCTGAGTTTGGCGTGGGCGAGACATTCATGGAGCAGAAGGTCTTTGATCAGGCCGAGCAGGTGTTCGATAAACTGGCCCGCCACACCGACACCCGGACAATCGTGCGGGCCGATTTCCTCCGCGGCGTGCTCGCCTTCCGACGAGGCGATCGCGACGAAGCTCGCGAGATCTTCCGCACTGTGCTCGAGCGAGTTCCCGACGTCGAACTGGCGAATCAAACGCTCTTCAACTTGGCGGAAGTGTTCCGTGTCGAAGAGCGCTACATCGATCAACTCAACCTGCTGCGAACCATTGGAAGGCTCGGTCAACGCAGCAAGCGTTCTCACAATCCAGGCAGCCCGCTGTCGATCGTCGTGCACGATAGCGATCTCGGCATCAGCCGGGGACACAATAAGATTCCGGTCATCGTGCGGACCGAGCCCGGCGGGGACCGCGAGTTGATCTATCTGTCGGGAGCCGGAGCGGGCAAAGGTCTCTTCCGTTTCGACCTGGAGACGGCGCTTGGCGAAGCGTCACCCAACGACAAAGTGCTGCAAGTCGTCGGCGGCGATCGCATCCTCTGCGATTATCCCGATGAGTTTAAGGCGGAATTCCGCAATGTGCCCTTGTCGGACGTCGAGATTCGCATGGCCGCCAGCGCCGACTTCAAGGTGGCCAGCAGCCGCATCGAGGACGAGCTGGAAAAATCGTTCAGTGAACAACTCGAAAGTGAAACGAACGAAGCCCCCGGCGATCAGCGCGTGTCGCAGATTCGTCCCGACAATCAAATCAAACCCGGCAATCCGGTTTACCTCCGGATCAAGGACGCCGATCGCGACGTGTCGCAGAATCCGGACGACGTCGTCGTCAAACTGGTCGCCGACAGCGGCGATGAAGTGCAAGTGCAAGCTCGCGAGACGGGCGCTCACACGGGCATTTTCGAAGCGTCTGTGAAAACGGACGAACTGCCGGCCGGCGCACTGGCGACCGATTCGGCGATCGATCACAACCCCTTGATGGCGATCGACAAGAGCGCCGAAACATTTTGGGCGAGTGAACCCGACGGAGCCGCCCCCAAGTCGCTCACCGTCGACATGAAGGACCTCTACAAAGTCTCCCGCGCTCGCGTCTCCACACCCGACGCCGAGAAAGGAGCTCCCGTGCGGGGCGAACTGCAGGGAAGTTACGACGGTGAGTTCTGGTTCCGTCTGGCCGCTTTCCCCGGTGTCGTCACCGCGCAGCCGGCCGCCGACGAGTACGGCAAGATGACTCAGCGAGTCTTTGCGGGGAACTACACGAGCTACTCAAGTTGGCAACAGATCGTCAACCTCGCGCGCAACACCAAGCCGACGGCCGAGTCGACACCCGAGTCGCTGGAGTGGAAGGCGGCGGACGACGCCGACGAGGACGACGCGCAGGCCGCCCGCGCGGTGATTTGGTTCGGCAAGATCGTGCAACCCGAGCCGGGCGCTGTGAGGCTGCAAGTCCGCGGGCAAAAGACGGCTCTCGCCATCGATGGCGTGCTGGAATTGGCCCCCGGGCCGGCGAATCGCACCGTCGATGTCTGGTTGGACAAGGGAGTTCACGAACTGACGGCCTTCGCAGCCCGCAACACGGGCAACGCGCCGCTGCAAGTCGTGCGTGCGCGAGCCAACCTGGACAGCGAGCAAGTGACTTTGGCCGATTTCCGCGCCGAGGACCTGGATCTCGAACGACTCGAAGCTCAAGCCGCTCCGCCGCTGACCGCGCTGCAAGCTCCCGAAGTCGCCATCTCGATCGACGACGCCAAGTTTGACAAGAAGACCGAAATGTTCGGCGTCACCGGCGAAGCTGAGAAGAAAGCGATCGGCAATTGGCAGGATGTCGAGGATGTCGCCTCTTGGGAGTTCGATGTCACTCGGCCCGGCGTCTTTGAGGTAGTGATCGACTACGCTCATTCGGGCAACGGCGGATCGTTCAATGTCGAAATGGGCAGCCAGTTGTTGACCGGCGGCATCGCCAATACTGGAGCCTGGGATCGTTACCAGCAGATGGTTGTTGGCTCCGTGCTCGTCGAAGCGCCCGGCAAACAACTCCTTTCCATTCGCCCGATCGAAATCGCCAATGGTTCGCTGATGAATCTCCGCTCACTCGCCCTGCGGCCGCGGACGGCCGCCACGGTGATCAACTTGGGCAACGAGCGCGAGTTCCGCTTTCCCGCGAAGGACCTGCGCTACATCCGCATCCTGGCGCGCGAGTACCTCGGTGAGGCGATCGCGATCAATCACATCGAGGTTGGCGACGCCGCTTCGGGCCGCGAGTACATTCCGACCGAGTCCGACATCCTCGCGCTCGCCGACAACGACGTGCTCGAAATCGCCGCGGGCGACACGGTCACGGCCACCTACACGGACGACTTCACCCAGACGTTGTCGGGCTCCAGCCAACTGCTCACCCGCGAGCTGACGGCCACCTACAACAACGGTTCGATCGCGCCGATCGCTTACGACTACATCATTAACGACAACGGCGTCACCAGCACGGCGAGAAAAGACCTGCTCCGTGTCGATCCGGGTGAAGAAGTCATCGTCGAAATCGTCGATTACGATCGCGATACATCTTCGGAACGCGACAAAGTCGACGTGGAGGTGTCGATCAACGACGAGGAGCCGATCAAACTGACGGCGATCGAAACCGAGCCGTACTCGGGTGTCTTCACGCGCAAGGTGTTCACCAGCGCTGAGAAACAGGAAGTGAACGGACCCGAGGACGACATCACCTTGAAAGTCGCCCAGAGCGACCGAATTCACATCCACTATGTCGATGAGCAGAACACGTTTCCAGGGCATGCGGTCCCGCGCCGCTCGACCGTGTTCGTGAATGAACCGACCGACGGGCAAGTTCGCGTGTTGGCGTCGCGAGTCACTTTGCCGCCGATGGGTTCGACTGGCAATCCGTCCGTCAGCTTCGTGCAACCGCCCGAAGACGCTCCGGCGGGAGTCGCCTTTGAAGCTCCGCTGACAGTCGAAGTGTTCGATCCCGACGCCGCCAAGGATAGCCGCAGTACGGTGACCGTTCACCTGAAAACGTCCGACGGAGCCGAGATCGCCGTTGAGTGTGTTGTGTCGACAAACTACTGGGAGGACGCGCCCGCCGACATCGATAACGCGGCGCTGCACGCCGGCCGCTTTGTCGGGCAGATTATCCTGCAACTCGGCGGCAAAGACAGCCCCGATATCATCCCGCTCTCGCCCGACATGCCGCGCGGTTTGATCGGTCGCGCCCGGGCCCCGCGGAAACCCGTTCCCGCCGGCCAGGATCCCGAAGCGGAGGACGATGACGAGGAAGATTCGTCGCTGGCCAGCAACCTGATCGTGCGAGTGCTCAACCTGACGGGACAGGACGTTGTCGACGCGACGTACGAAGACGTCCGCCGGCCGGACGGCAAGACGGAGTCGCTCGTTTCGCAAGCTCGATTGATTTCTCAAGGCGTGCTGCAGGTGACCGATCGCGAGTATGAGAAGGCGATCGAACAACTCCACGTCGGCGAGAAGCTGTTTCTGTTGGTCACCGATCCCGATCGCGACCTGTCGGCGGAACGCGATCAGCTGACGATTGAGGTCACGACGGAGAACGGCGAAAAAGAGTCGCTCGAACTGGCGGAAACAACCGTACACAGCGGCGTCTTCACCGGTTCCTACCTGCTGAAAGCGGTGGAGAAGCCGACGCCCGACAACGCGGAGGGAGCCGAGCCGATTATCGAAAGCTACTTCGGCGACATCGTCCGCGTCACCTATCTCGATCCGGCGACACCCGCCGCGACCGACGAGCCGCCGGTGATCGAATTGCCCGTCGTCGTCGGCACCAACGGACTCGTCTCCGCCTTTACGAAGACGTTTAACGACGAGACGCTCGCTGTCGAAACGAAGTTCCGCATCGCCGAGAGTTACTTTGAGCTGTTCAAGAGCCACAAGGATCTCGGCCGCGACAACGACAAGACGACCGACCTCGAGTCGGGCAAGCGAGTCCTTCGCGAAGTTATGGAAGATTATCCCGATCCGAAGTACGCGCCGCGGATCGCCTATCTGCTCGGCCAGTTCGCTCAGGAGCTGGAGGAGTGGGAGGAGGCGATTCGCTCCTACGAGATGATCATTCAGCAGCACCCCGACCATACGCTGGCCCCCGACGCTCAATACAAGTTGGCTCAGTGCTACGAGGAGTCAGGGGACTTTGACGAAGCGTTGGAGGCGTACGTGACCTTGGCCGCCACGCATCCCAAGAGTCCGCTGATCGCCAGCGTGATGATTCGGATTTCCGACTACTTCTACAAGAACGAGAACTTCGTCGTGGCGGCTCAGGTCGGCGAGAAGTTCTTGGAGCGTTTCGAAGGCAACGAACACGCGGCGAAGATCGCCTTCCGCGTGGGACAGTGTTACTACAAGGACAAGCTGTTCAACGACGCCGCCGGCTCCTTTGATCGCTTCGCCAAACTGTTCCCCGAAGATGTGCTCGGAGCCGATGCGATGTTCTGGTCGGGCGAGAGTTTCCGCTTGGCGAACAACAACCGCGAGGCGTTCCGCCGCTACAACCGCTGCCGCTGGGACTTCCCGGCCAGCGAGGCGGCCAAGTACGCCCGCGGTCGTCTGGCGCTGCCCGAGATGTTGCAGCAGTTTGAAGCCGAAGCAAACAGCATTGATCAGGACAATTGATCTGAACAGTCGCCCGGCGGTCAACGCCGCCGCGGCCTGAATGACACCAGGAGATGGCATGCGTAGGTTTTATCTCTTAGCACTCGGCTTGCTCGTCATGCCGCTCGCCCTGTGGGCGCAGGACGAAGCGCCTCCCACCGCGCCCGGCCCGCCCGCCGATTCGGCGGCCGATGCCGATCCCGGAACGGGTGACGAGGCGACCGGCGGCGCTGCCGATGGCGCTGCCGGCGATGGCGCTGCCGGCGAGGCGTCGGAAGACACCGCCGATGGCGGAGACGAGTCGGTTGCCGAGAGTGACGCCAGCGCTCAAGAAGAAGGTGAGAGCGTGTGGGAAACCGGCGCGCTCGGCTTGTTGCGCAAGGGCGGATTCTTCATGTGGCCGATCCTCATCATGGGGATCTTGGCGACGGGCGTGATCATCGAACGGTATCGGACGCTCAAGATGGTCAATCCCGGTGCGGATCAACTGCGCCGGGAGGTCTCGCAGCTTCTCGAAGAGGACCGCATCGAAGAGGCGTTGAAACTCTGCGATTCGAAGCGAGGTCCTGTCGCGGCCGTGCTGACCAGCGGCCTGCGCAAGTACTACGTGCTGCGGCGACTCGATCACTCGCCCGCGCTCATCGGACCCGAAGTGACGAAGGCGATGGACGATTACACGATCCACATCACAGCCGCATTGGAGAAACACGTACCGATCCTGGCGACTGTCGCCAGCGTCGCGCCCATGCTCGGATTCCTGGGCACGGTCCAGGGCATGATCGTCTCGTTCGACAACATCCAACAGATGGTCGGTAAAGTCAGCGTGCTGGAAGCGGCGGCGGGCGGAATCGGTGTATCTCTGTTAACCACGTGCTTTGGGCTGATCATCGGCATCCCCGCTTTCATCGCGTTCAACTACTTCACCAGCATCATCAACCGCTATGTGCTCGACATTGAAGAGTCTTCGGCCGATCTGGTGGAGGCCGTGACAATGCAATTGGCGATCACCGGACGAGTTCGCGAGGCGGAGCACTCACTGTGAAGGCGAGACGTCAAAGCAAACTGCTGTTTGAGCCGCCGGCCAGCGCCACAGGTGACATCGCTTTCAACCTGATCGTCTTCTTTCTCGTTTGCGCCTCGGTACAACCGGACAGCGGTCGCAAGCAGACGCTGCCGCGCAGTGAAGAGCAAGCTGAGCAGCAAGAGTCGACCAAGAACATTGAAGTCAGAATTACCCGACTCGCGGCGATGGTCAACGGCGACACGGTGCGGATCGAGAACCTCGGAGCGCGGCTGAAACGCCTGCTCACCGCCCGCCCGCGACCGGAAGATCGAGTGGTCGTCGTGAAGAGCACGGGCGACACTCCCTACCGCCATTGGATTCAGGTGACCGAAGCGATCGAAACGGCGGGCGGCGTCATCACCATTCAAACCGAGGAGGAAAAGCAAGTCGTTGTCGGGCAGTAGTCTGTTTCGCCCGCCGCAACTGCATCCTCAGTGATATGAAAGCCCGCCGCAAAAAATTCGCCGCCAGCGTGCCCAGCATGGCGATGGGCGACATCGCATTCAACTTGCTGATCTTTTTCGTCATCCTGGCGCGCGCTCAGGACGATAGCCACATTCAATGGCAGGCCGCCACGGCGAAAACCGTCGAGACGTCCGGCAACTTTCGCGTCAGCGTCGTGATCGACGTCGAGAACCAGTACTTCGTCAACGGCAGCAAGACGGGCGATGCGCAACTTGCCAGCACGATCGAGAGTTTGCTCGGTGACGCGCCGGCGGGCGAACGCACCGTCCTGTTGAAAGTTCACAAAGAGGCGACAGCCAACTTCTTTGAGCCCGCGATCGAGGCAATCAGTGAGGCCGGAGGAGATATCGTGCACATCTTGGAAAAAGAAGGAGCGAACGAATGAGTAACACTGAATTCGACCGCGGCCACGCGGGTGAAGTCGTCAAGGAACTCAAGTCGTTTCTCGGCACGCTCAGCGAACGCACGCCGCAAGAGGCGCTCGGCATCACCAATGAAAGCGGTTTGGCGAGCGGTACGATCGCGGCGATTGGCGGCTTTCTCGTGCTGCTCGCGCTGTTCACCGCCGGTCCCTATTATTGGCATTATTTGCCCTTTGGCGAACAGTCCGTGACGGACGCCAAGCCGGCAACCGCGGCCGCCGTGGACACAAACACGGGCGACACGGCTCCGGCGAGCGTCCCCGACGCGGGAGCCACAGGCGCGGGAGCTTCCGGCTCCGAGGCGCCCGTCGCCAACCCGGACGAAGTTCTCGACACGCTGGGAATTGGCGAGGCCAAAGAAGCGCCCGCCGACCAGAACCCGCGCGAAAGCGACCTCGACAAACTACTGGACGGCATCAAGTAGCGAAACGATCCTCGCGGCCGACGCGGGCCGCGTGAAAGAATGAACAAGGCCAATTGCAAGACCGTGTTGCTGATGATCGCCGCCACTTTCTGGTTGGCGACGGTGCTCGATTGGCGCGGCGACAAGTTCTTGCCGTTCGCCCTGCACACGACGATTTTTGTGTTTGCGTTCGGACTCGCCACTTGCGCATTCTGGCCGGTGCGCCGATTGCGGCTGGCGGACCCGGTTCTCTTCTGGCGGCGGGCGACAGCGCTCTATATCACGTCCTGGCAACTGAGTGTTTTTGTCACGTACACGCTGGTCTGGGATGCGCTGCGGAGCACGCTCGCCCGCGGCGGTCTGTTCGGGCTCTTCTTCATCGGGCTGCTGTGGACCATCTGGCTGCTCGAAAAGTTCTCGCAAAAATTCGAAAGCGATCGCTACGTCCCGCTCAACACGGACGCCTTGCTGGCGGCCAAACAACAACGCGGCGCGGTCGTTAGGCCGCCGAAGATCTGGCATCCGCTCGACCCGGCCGCCTGGTACTACGGCCGCGCGAATCCGCGACTGCGGCAGTCGCTGGCTGGCTTCGCGACGTACGCCGGAGTCTTCTTACTGCTCTGTATCATCGCCAGCCGAATGCAGGGCTGCTACGAGATCTACGAGATGCCGGCGGGCGGCGGCGAGCAGAAGACGGTCGCGCAGGTCGTCCGCGTACAGAAGGTGATTCGCAAGAAGTTCATCGTCAATCCGTTTAGCGCGATCATCTTCGAGACGCCGCCGATCGACGACGTGAAACTGCAGTTGGACGAGGTCACCGAACACACCTACACGCCCGGTTACGGCGAGGGCAAGGGAGCCGGTTTCGCCGGCGGCACGAAACGCGGCAAGGTCAGGTTCATTCGTCTCGAGTACTCGGGCGGCGACTGGGAGCAAGACTACGGGATCGGCGGCGACCTCAACATGTTGGTCAAGTACTACGAGTTGACGACGCACCCGGTGGCCAATCGGACCGAGTCCCGACGCGTCGCGCAGCTGAAGAACTTTCCAGCGACGAAGAGCCCGCCGTTTGTTTACTTGACGGGCCAGAAGAACATCTCGTTTTCCAACAACGACGTAAAGACACTCCGCGAATACCTGGTCGACAAACACGGCATGTTGTTCATCGACAATGGCGGCAGCCGGCACTTCCACAACCAGGTGCTCTCGACCATGAATCGCGTACTGCCCGACGTGCGGCCGGTGCCCGTACCGCTCGACGACGTGATTCATCGCGTTCCGTTTCGAATTCCATTCCTGCCATACGTCGCTCCGCACGGCGGCAAGGAAGCGCTCGGTTGGTACAAAGACGGTCGCTGGGTGTGTTACTACCACCCTGGCGACATCGGCGACGCCTGGTCCGACGGCCACGCTGGCGTCTCGGCGGAAATCACCGACGCTTGTTACCAACTCGGTGCAAACGTCATCTTCTACGCTCACTCGGAGTACGCGAAATGGCTGGAGGCTCAAAAGAAAGAGTAGCTGCGTTCACCTTGACCGTGTTGCTCGTCCTCACCTGCGCCAACGCTGGCTATGCGCAAACGATCGACGACATCCTCAAACAACACGTCCCCAAGTTGCGCGAGGTCGAGCGTTATCAATTGAACATCGCCCAGAAATACTTTGCCGAGAAAAACTGGAAAGTGGCGATGGCCGAGTACGAGAAGTACTTGACGCTCTACGAACGCAGTGAAGCGGCTCCTTACGTCCAGTTGAAGTGGAGCATGTGCCTGGTGCAACTGCGGAAGCAGAACACGGCCATCAAGGAGGGCTTCCAGTCGGTCATCGACTACTGGCCCGAGTCGCCCGAGGCGGTCTGGGCCAGTTACTTTATCGCCTCGACCTACAACAAGATTGGACGAGTTCCGCAGGCCAAGAAGGCGTACGCCAAACTGATCAGCCAACACGCCGAACATCTGGCCGCCGCCCACGGCATGTGGGAACTGTCCGAAATCGCTCGCTCGGAAAAAGACATGACCGCGCAGGTGAAGTTGCTCAATCGCCTGACGTTCGAAGTCAAGCGCGCGCGGAGCGTGCGGAGCACCTGTCAGCAGGCCTCTTACCGGCTCGCCGACATTCACTTCCGCGCGGTCGCGTTCTTGAAGGGCGTCGAGTCGCTCGAGACGACCTATCCCAAAGAGCCTACGCTCGTCGACCAGGTTGTGAACTATGTCCGCTCGCCGATCTCCGGTTTGACCGGCGACGACATGTCGCGCACCAAAGGCAACAAACTGGCCGACGCGGCGATCGCCTACGTCAAGTCAAAGACGCCGGCCGGAACGGACGACGAAACGAAACTCGTCGCGCGCCGCTTCGGCTTGCACATCGTCGCGCTCCACAGCTCGGCGCGCCGCGATCAAGAGGTGATCAAGACGTACCAACAGTTGCTCAAACAATTTGGCGGCGACGACGAGATGCTCGGTCACTTCGCCGGTTGGTATAAATCGCGCGGCAAGTACGATGAGGCGCGGACCATCTACGGGCGGTTTAAGGATAAGATCGCCGGACTCAATCAGGTCGCCTACAGCCACCGCCAACAGAACAAATCCTTGATGGCCGTGCCCATTTATCGGCAACTCGCCGGGCAGGACAGCGAGAACATCGCCAAGTGGAAGAGCGAAGAGGCGGTCAGCTTACGCGAGGCTCGCAAGTATCCCGAATCGATCGCCGTCTACCGGGAACTGATCAAGATCGATGTCGAGCACACGACCGATTGGCTCTGGCAAATCGCCAGCATTCACCAGACGGCCGGTGAGTATCAGGATGCGATCGGCGTCTACCGGCAGTGCGATGATCGCTTCCCCGAGAATTACAAGAATATGGCCTGGTGCCACCGCAAGGCGAAACAGCCCAGAGAAGCGCTCGTGCTCTACAACCAGGTGAAAACCGGGCACGAATCGTCAGCTCCTTGGGCGCAACTGCAGATCGGCTA
>JASMLW010000170.1 GCA_030748485.1 Pirellulaceae bacterium | reverse complement strand
TAGTCGAATGCGCGGGCCGATTCGCCGCAATCTGTTGGCTGGAAAAGTCTTAAGGGCTCGCTAGCACACCTCATTTCGCGTCCACTGCGAGCGTCGTTCCTGTTTTGGCCGACGACCGTTTCCACTATGATCTGGAATTCCAATTCGCCGCCGGACACCAACTAGCGGCGCGATCCAACAACCGGCGGTTCGGGACGAAGACGAGAGAAGTGACTTTCTCCTCCCGGCCTCCTCTGCTGAGCATGCAATGACCGCGCGCGAAAAAAAACTCCCCCCACAAAAAAAGAAGCCCAGGCCGCACAATCCTCACGCCACGCGCGAGACGGTTGAGTCGATCGCCGTCGCCGTCATCTTGGCCTTCCTCTTCCGGTCATTTGTCGCCGAAGCGTTTGTCATTCCCACCGGATCGATGGCTCCGACTCTCTATGGTCGCAACCGCGATGTCACTTGTGAGAAGTGTCAGTATCGCTACGCGGCGGGAGCCAGCTCCGAGAGTATCAGTCAGCGACGCCTCCGGGAGGACGATGACGATGAGCGATTTCGCCCGCAGATTCTGGTCACCTCGACGACGTGCCCCGTGTGTCGTTATGAAATGGAGCTCGATCCCGAGCACTTTCCCAACCAGCGTTCCTTCAGCGGCGATCGAATTCTAGTCAGCAAATTCTCCTACGCGCTGACAGACCCTCAGCGGTGGGATGTAATCGTCTTCAAGTTCCCCGGCAACGCCAAGCAGAACTACATCAAGCGGCTGATCGGGCTGCCCGGCGAGTTATTGGAGATCAGGTACGGCAACATTTACTCAAGTCCCCTGCTGTTTCACGCGACAGAGGAACAACTCGGCTCCTATGTGAGTGGGCGAAACCTGGATCTGGTCGGGTTGTTCGAGCTGGCTGGAATTCAACTTTCGGCTGACTACAAAGCCACGCAGTTTTATTTGAACTCCAAAGTGGTCGCCGAGCAGATTGACGATGGAGACCAGAGTTTCATTTTCTGGGTCAGCCCTGACGAACAGGGCGCACGCATCTATCGCAGCGACTTTCAGATCGCTCGCAAGCCGCCGCACAAACTAAGGGCGATGCTGCAGATCGTCGACGACACGGACCACATACCGGCCGAATTGACTCAAGCCAATTGGCCTTCGCGCTGGCAGGACTGGAGTGGCGGCGGCGGCTGGGAGGCTGAGCCTGGGCATTTCAGAACTAGGGGAGCCGCTAGTTCGGCGACTTGGTTGCGGTATCGGCACTTGATCCCGACGTCGAGTGATTGGAGCACGATCAATCGAACCGGATTGATGCCAGCCGATGTTCCCAACCGCCGGGGCCGATTGATTTGCGATTACTACGCCTACAACGACGTGCGGCTGGGACCGGGAAACATTGCACCGAACGGACCACCGGTGAACTGGGCGAACGACTTGGCGATGGAGTGCGAGTTGGAGATTGTCGGTTCTGGGGGCGTCGTCTTGTTCGACCTGGTCAAGGGCGGTGCTCATTACACGGTTCAAATCGATGTCGCGACGGGCGGCGCGGAGCTGAGCATCACCGATGGTGAGGACGGATTTGACAACGGCGAGTCGGTGGCCAGGACGCGAACGGCGACAACCGCGTTGCAAGGACCGGGACGCTACTCGATCCGCTACACCAATGTCGACAACGAGATTTTGTTGTGGATCGACGAGAAGCTCGTCGCCTTTGACGGCCCGACAACGTACACGGCCCGCCCATCAATTTCCCCAAAGTGGTCACCGATGAATTCCGGCGACGCCGAACCGATCGGCGTCGGTTCGATTGGAGTTGAACTGGATGTAACGCGGCTGGGGGTCCTCCGCGACATCTACTACATCGCCCAAGGGAGTGGCAACGCCGATCACGACTACAGCACGTCGACTAACTTCGACGACCTGATAGCCGACCCGGCCGCCTGGAATGATCAAAGCAGTTTGTTCACAAATCGGCTGGCTCAACATTTCCAACTGGAGGAGGATCAGTTCCTGCCGTTGGGAGACAATAGCCCGGCGAGCAAAGATGCGCGGATCTGGGATCCGGCCCCCCCCTACGTCACGCGCGAACTCTTGACCGGCAAGGCCGTATTGATTTACTGGCCGCACGCCTGGAATCGCCCGGTTCCATTTACCCCAAACTTCGGCCGGATGCAATTGATTCGCTGAAACCCGTTCACCGAACACTCGTCAAGGAGGACGAACGATGCCGATTCTCGAAGTACGCGGGCTGGCGAAAACTTTCGGTAGGCGGCGCGTTGTCAACGGCGTCGAATTCGAAATCGACCGCGGTGAACTGGTTGGATTGCTGGGCCCCAACGGTGCCGGCAAGACCACCAGTTTTCGAATGTCCTGCGGACTGGTCGAGCCGGATGAAGGCCATGTGTGGCTCAGCGGAGACGACGTGACCCACTGGCCCATGCATCGCCGCGCGCGCGAAGGCGGAATGGGGTACTTGGCGCAGGAATCGAGTGTCTTTCGCAAGTTGACTGTCGAACAGAACCTGCTTTGCATGCTGGAACTGTTGGATGTGAAGGGTCGCGAAAAAAGAGAACGGTGCGACGAACTACTCGACGAATTCGACATCTCTCACATCCGCAAGTCGAGAGCGTCGAAGCTCTCCGGCGGAGAACGACGGCGGCTCGAGTTCGCTCGCTGTCTCATCGCCAACCCCAAGATCATCATGCTCGACGAACCGTTCGCCGGCATCGATCCGGTCACCGTGCAAAACATCCAGAAGGTGATTCGCCGCTTGGTCTCGCAGGGCATTGGCATCTTCATTACGGACCACGCCGCGCGGGAGATCCTCGAAATCGTCGACCGCTGCTATGTGATCAGCGAAGGCTCAGTGCTCTGCCATGGATCGGCGGCCGACGTCAAACGACATCCGGAAGTTCGCCGCAAGTATCTCGGCAACATGGCCGCCGACGACCTCGGTCGCGCCGAACCTCCCAGCCCTCAGGTCCCCTCGCCCCACTTCGAATCCTCGCGCAACAAGAGGAAACGAGTCCGGCGTCGAAGCCGCTCCATCCACGAGCAAGATACGCTGGACGCGGATGATCAGTAGGTCGATCGATCGACCTCGTGATTCGCCGTGAAACGCAGCGGCTGCGGAGTCGCAGCCCTGTAGTGGGATTCGCCAGAATCCCCTGATTCAGTTCAATCGTAAGCCGCAATTCTGGGCCGGACTTCTGAGCCGGACTTCTGGGCCGGACTTCTGGCGAAGTCCACTACGGCTAGTTCTCGTCGTGCAGCGAGCACTCGATCAGCGCGAGC
>JASMLW010000169.1 GCA_030748485.1 Pirellulaceae bacterium | reverse complement strand
AAACACGGGAAAGCAGATGATCAATTCGAAAGATCGTCCACGATACTGTTTGAAGACCCCTTGAAGAAACTCCTCCTGACAAACCCAATCGAACAAACGAAACACCGCCTCGGCAAGCGGCAAGCGCTTGGCCACATCGCGAGCCCATCCATGGCAACCTCCGTGCGTCCGTGCCTCGACGACGGACGATCCTTCGCCCGTCAATGAGCCGAAGTATCGCATGGATCGGGATTTAGGTGTATAGAACATGTTCACAGCAGCGGCCTTCCAAGGCCGTCGAGAACCGACGTTCCACTTGCTTCACCGGCACGATTTGACAAGACGCTGAGCACGAATCTGTCGGCGGCTTTTTGGTGCTTACCCGCATTCGACGGCCTCGGAAGGCCATCGTTCAAGTAGGTCCCGCCTGCCGGGCGGGACATCGCGACGAAGTCGCGACAATCGGCGTTCCATTTCAAACATCGCGGCGAAGTCGCGGCTTACGGCGCCGTTTGCGGGCGGTCGAGCATGCGGTAGTTGACCGCTTCGTGGATGTGATTCGGAGCGATCGCGTCGATGCTTTCCAGGTCGGCGATCGTGCGGGCCAGGCGGAGAACTTTGTCGTGAGCGCGGGCGGAGAGTCCGAGTTCCTGGACGCTCGTCTTGAGCAACTCTAGGCAGGCGGGGGTCAACTGGCAAACTCGACGGATGTCGCGAGTCGACAAGTGCGCGTTGACGACCCGCCGCGACTCGGACCGGTCGTGCTGCGCTTTCCGCGCCGCCTCGACCAGCTCGCGCATCTCGGCGCTCGACGTGCCCCCGCGCTTCGCCGAGAGTTCGGTGAAGGGCACGGCGGGCACCTCGATGTGAATGTCGATGCGGTCGAGCAGCGGACCGCTGATCTTGCCCATGTACCTTTCGATTTGGTGCGAGTTGCACGTGCAAGGGCGGCGAGGGTCGTTGAGGAACCCGCAAGGGCAGGGGTTGAGCGCCGCGACCAACATGAACTCGGCGGGAAACGTCGTGCTGCAAAGGGCCCGCGAGATCGTCACGACACCGTCCTCCAAAGGCTGACGCATGACTTCGAGCGTCCGCCGATTGAACTCCGGCAACTCGTCGAGAAACAGCACGCCGTGGTGCGACAAACTGATCTCGCCCGGCGTCGGTGTGCTGCCGCCACCCACCAGGCCGGCGTCGCTGATCGTGTGGTGCGGTGAGCGATACGGCCGCTGCGCCAGCAATGGTTGTCCCGGATCGAGCCGGCCGATCGCACTGTAGATCCGCGTCGTCTCGATCGACTCCCACGGCTCGAGCTCCGGCAGCACGGTCGGCAGTCGTTTGGCGAGCATCGTCTTGCCCGAACCGGGCGGTCCGAGCATCAGCAGGTTGTGGCCGCCGGCGGCGGCGATCGTCAGCGCGCGCTTGACCATCTCCTGCCCGCGGACGTCCGCGTAGTCGATGTCGTACCGAGAGTATTGGTGAAACAACTCGGAGAAATTCGACGGCGCCGGATCGATCTCCAACTCGCTGCTAAAGAAACCGACCGCTTGATTCAAACTCGTCACCGGGATCACATCGATCTCTTCGACGATCGCCGCTTCCGGTGCGTTCTCGCGCGGCACGACCAACCCCTGCAACTCACTTTGCCGAGCCGTTGCGATCGCCATCGAGAGGACTCCTTTGACGGGCCGCGTGCGCCCCTCCAGTGACAATTCACCGACCACCGCGAAACGGTCGAGCAAGTCGAGCGGCAGTTGCCCGCTGCCGGCCAACATTCCGAGCGTGATCGGCAGATCGAACGACGCCGCCTGTTTTGGCAATTCGGCGGGAGCCAGATTGATCACGACTCGATCGTACGGCCGCTGAAAACCCGAGTTGACGATCGCCCGCGCGACTCGATGCGTGCTCTCGCGCACGGCCGCTTCGGGCAGCCCGACCAACAGCGTTTTGGGCTGAGCCGCGCTGGAGACGTCGACTTCGACTTCCACGGGCGCCGCTTCGATTCCGACCAGAGAAAACGTCTGCAGTTTCGCTAACATGCCGCCTCAACAATCCGCGTCCGACGGATTGTTCGGGAGGTCCGTGCGAAAGTCGAACAGATCCGGAAATGTCGAAGTTGAGCGTCAACCACATGTCACACGACACTTGGGTCGCACGTCCACAGCGATGTTGGATGCATGTCAGCGGCGCCCTTTGCGACCTGGTTGGCGCGGTAGCTGCAGTGTCGACTGTGGCTACGTTCGCCAGAACGTGGAGGCGGTTCGTTTGATCGTGAGGTCGTCCGCGACGCCCACCGAGCCAAGGAGGCGCAGAGAAGCGGGTTTTCAATCGCGCGCCAACATTCGGGTGAGTCGAGCGAACAGAGTGGCTGTGGTTCAAACCCCCCGGCCGCTTTCAATCTGAACCAAAAGCGCAGTCAATCTGAGCCAAACGCGCAGTAGAGTCTATTAGGCGTTTTCAGAACGTAGACCTCCACCCAACGGAACGAATGAGATGTTGGAAGCGATTGTCGAGTTGATCACCTTCATTTTCGAGCTCATCTTTCATGCGATTTGCCTGACCGTCAATGCAATCGCCTACGTCGTTAGCTGGCTGGTGACCGGCGGGAGTCGCGGGGAGGACCGTCGGCGAGTGGCGATCGCCGTTCGCGTTGGGCTGTTTTTGACGATTCTGGCGGTCGCCGCCGGCGGGTATGCGATCTGGGGATGGCGGTCGGCGGGGCGGGAGCGACGCATCGCCGCGACGGAATCTCAAGTCCGCGCGATTGCGGCCAAGTTGGCTGCCGACACCGATGAACACGGTCGACTCGTGCCGGCCGCTCCAGAGGAGGCGGATGCGTGGGACCAGCTCATCGACATTCAATACAAGTCGACCATCGCCCTCGACGTTGTGACGGCCACTTCTTTGGGACCCGATCGCAAACCGGGAACTCACGACGACATCACGGCCACGCGGACGGTGGTCCCGCCGAAACGCGAGATCGCGCGCGAAGCAGTGGAACGCGTGAAGGACGGCGCAGTGAATCGGCTCAAGCGAGCCATCTCCGATCGAGTTCGCGACGAGTCTGAATAGCCGATCGGCGTCGTGCGTCAGGGTTCAGTTTTCCGGCTGATGATCCTTGTCAGTCGTCCCGACACGAAGAACAGACCGCTGACGATTCCATCGACAGGCGGCAATTCGCCGACCTCGGGATCGATGACGACATCAAACGTGCCACCGAACGTTGCGATCCACGCGTGGTGGTACGGCTTGCCGGTGAGGCTGTTGCGTTTTGTCGCCGACTCTAAAACTCGACCGCTGATCATTGCGACCGACTCCGGGTGTTCGGGCGGTTCCCCATCGTCGTCGGACGGGAAGAGGCCGACTGGAATGAACGACTCGGCCGCCAGTTGTGGCTGGGCGTCCGCCTGCGAGGCGAAGTAGGCCGCTTCATCCGCGAACACGTCTAATCGCGAAGCGAACGCCGTAATCTGCGCGACGGCCTCTTGCACGCCGTCGAGATCGTCGAGTGTCAAGAAATCGGGCGAGTTGAAGACAATCGGGTACTCGCCGCTCTCGAAATCCTCTTGCGGCTCGACCCAGCAGTAGAGCACGCCGTCGAGTGGCGACTCATCGGGTCGCTGAAAGTGAGCGGCGACGCCGACGCGGACACGCGACTTGCCGTTGAAGTGCGCCGCCATTCCAATCAAGTCGTTTTCGTGGTCGATCTGCATCCACAACTCGACTCCGGTCGCACACTGCCAGTGCAGATAAACGCCGCCCACAATCTCGTGGGTGGTGGATTCCTCCGCCGCGGCTTGCGCCAATTCAAATATCTGCTCGTCGTTTTCGACGGGCATGCCCATCGAAGAAAAGTAGCTCGGCACGTTACTAGATCCCGGCTCCCGAGGCGAACTCGCGGTTGATCGGATCGATGAACTCGGCAGCTTCGCCTTCCATCGAGTACATGTTCATTCGCTGCAAAGGCGGCGAGTAGAGGTGGAGAGTAACCAGGTCGGCTCCGTCTGCCTGGAGGTTGGACACCTGATGGATATCGGCGTCCTCGGAATAGCACGTGGAGCCGACGGCGAGCTGCCGGGACGATGTCGGATAGATCATTCCGTTGGGAGCCGTCTCGAACAGCGTTTCGACGGCCGACCCGGCCAGCACCTTGACCGCGCATCCCGATCCGCGATGGTCGTGGATCGGACTGCGCTGCCCATTCCGCCAGCACAGCGCCAGCGCGTGGTAGACGCTTTTGCTGTGCACGAGATTGCGGACGTAGCGCTCGGGGTGGAATTTGCGGAACGGGATCAAGTCGTCCGCCACGAGCGGGCAGTTCTCGACCCACCGACTCAGCACCTCGGCGGGAATGTGGGATGTGTACTGGTCCAGATCAGCGAACGCGGCAGCCAGTTTAGGAGGCATGTTGGGTCTCCAGTAGAGTCGATCCGCAATTCATTGATGATAGGCGTCGACAGCGCCTCCAGTAAATAGGGTGGACCGGTTGGAATGAAGTGCGGTAGCTCGCGAACGGCCGCAAAACGGCTACACTACTCGTACCTTTCTTATACGTTGAGCGGTGTTCGCCGCAGGGAGATTCCGATGTCACAGTCCAATGATGACTATAACCCTTTCCGCGACTGGGAGCCTCGCCCGTCCCAGACTTCCAACCCCAACTTGGCGACGCGTCCGGTGGGGAAGCGATTCCCGATCATCGCGATCGGCCTGGCCGGCGTCGTCGTGATAGCGGGGCTGATTGGAGCCGGAATATTCTTGAAGTCGACGCAGAAGCTCTACGTCGTCAACGGGTCCGACGTCGTGTTGGAAGTGTCGATCGACGACGAAGACATTTCGGTCAATCCGCACGATCACCGCGTCGTGAAATGCGGTGAGGGAACTCACACGGTGAAGCAGCGGGGCGGCGAGCCGTTTGAGATTGAGATGAAGGGCAGTGCGTTATCGCGTTTCACCGGGTCGACGGCGTTTGTGGTCGATCCGACGCGGACAGCCATTCTTTACGATGAGACCGTAACGTACTCGGCAGCGGCCAACACTCCGGCGGAATACTCGTTCATTGTGGGCGAGCGATTCACGGTGAAGAATGGGCTCGACCACGTCTTTGAGGAACCGCCCGCGGAGTTGCGGCTCGATTCGGAGAACGCCACCGCGCGGCGTCGAGTGCTCAACCAAGCGACGTACGGACCATTTGACATCATCTGGCTGGACGGAGTCTCCTGGCAGAAGAAGTGCGAGGTGCTGGAGCGGCGGCTGAGTCTGGCGCCGTGGAATGAAGACATCTTGGTGGGCTATTCGTATTGTGCCGCGGCTGGCGACGAACTACCCCGCGCGCTGGCCGTATTTGAAAAGCGGCTCGACGCTCGGCCATTAGAGGTTGCCTGGCACCGCCACTACCAGGGCGTCGCCAAGCGAATTCCCGGCGCTCTCGAGGCGGCGGTTGGCTATTACGACAAGGCGCTGGCGAGGGACTCCGACGACTCAATGTTGCAGCACCTGCGCGGTCGTTTGGAGCCGACCGCTTCGTCCGCCAACGCGTACCATCAGAAGGCGCTCGATTTGGACTCGCAGAACGAATGGGCCGTGCGAGCGCTAGCGAACAACTTTCTTTCCGCCGGAGATTTTCACCGCGCTTGGAATCTCGTCTCCGCCCCCAATGGCTCATCGCCCGCGTTAGACGACTTCTCTGTCCAACTGCTCTTCGCGAATCGCCGGCATGGTGAGTTAATCGGCGCGCGGCCTTTTGTTCCGGACGAGGTGCATTTCGCCGGTCATTCCTGGAAGATGGCGGCCCATGCATTGGCTCGCGAAAACGGTGCGGTCGCGGACCAGTTTGTGGCTTTCGTGGACGAGCAGGCCAGATTTTTGGCGGATGCCGCCGCCGTCTCGCTGACCGCCGAGATGGTCGCCGAGCGCAGAGACCTCGCCATGTTTCGCGACTATTTGAATCGAGACTTCAAATCGATCGCGACTCAGATTGAGAACGATCCCAACGAATCGGACAACTTCTGGAACGCCGTGGTCGAGCTGGAACAAGGACGAGTTGCTGCGGCGGACGCCGCTTTCGGCGACAATCTCGACCTGCGGGGAGCGGATATGTTATTGGCGCTCAGCGCCGCGTGGCGTTCAGAAGGTTCGGTTGACGATGCTCAACGGCGCAAGTCGGAGTGGATTGAGTTTAGCCTCACCAACGCGCTCTCACCCAACGGCAGAATAGCGCAGTTGCTGAAGCGTGAATCTCAACCCTCGGTCGACGACATTCGCGACACGCTCATCAAACCGGCCGTCAAGCGACTGGTCGCCTTGTTGGTGGCGTCCGAGTTGCCGCCGGCGGAGCGAGAACCGTATCTCCAGCTTGCCGAGCGTTACAACTTCTACCCGTCGGCTCCCCACTTCTTCGTCGTCCAGTTGGCGGAGAAGCTGCGCGGCGAGAGTCGTTGAGCTGCGCGGTCGATAGCCGCTCGCGCTCTGCGGCTTGGACTCGGGACGTCGCCGCCACGCGACTACATCATCGGCCACGTTTCAACCGGTTGAGAAACAGGTCCGCCCAAGCTGGCCAACCAGAGCAACATGGCGATCAGCGCGATGGTCAGTACGACCACCCAGACGCCGTCCCACGGCGGTTGCCGCAACGTGGCGAGGAAACGCGACCCCTTGCCATTAACGTTCGAAGCATACATGACGTCACCTCGATCAAAAGGGGTTATCACTGGCGGACGCGGCTAGTGCTAGTATCCGTCGTCCACATAGACAGCTATGAGTCCACGTTCCACAGGGCCTTGCGAAGGCACTCCATTGCTTTGAGTGTCGGGCGTGTCCATTCAGCTTGTCCGCTCGCCGATTTCAGGTACGCGCGGGCGGCGTCGCGGTAGGCGGAGTTGGCGTTGTATTTGTCGCCGAGCGACTCGAAAGAACCACCCATCGGCAGCTGAGTCTTTCGAGCCGCGTCAAAGTGCGTCTCGGCCGAAGTCAGTTCGCCGCGGGCCATTTTCAGCCGGCCGAGCAGGTAGTGCGAGTTGCCTCGATAGTTGAGCAAGTCGAGCGACTCGAGCGCGTCGGCGACTGTCGGGGAAACCAACGGCATGGTCATCTCGTGCGGAGGCGGCGTCACCATCTCCCAGGGAGCCAGATGGTTCGACATGTCCAGTTCCGCGGTGGACTCAACGGCAGCCGTCAGTTCACGCGCGGCGGCGGCCCGGTATTCGGCGCATTTCGTGGGCGGGCTGAGAGTCGCGCTGGACCCGGAACTGTAGTAGACGAGGAGCTGTTTGCTTGGCGTGTCCAGCGGAGACCCATGCACCTGAACGGCTTGTTGCAGCCGAACCACGCCCATCAAATAGTGGGCGACGGGGTTTCCCGGCTCCACCACCTGGGCGGTGGTCAGCGCGGCCGCCGCTTCGTCCACTTCTCCCGCCCGCAAGTGGAGAGCGCCGAGAACGACGTGTCGCCAAACCTCTGCTTCGCCTGCCAGCGAAACGGTCCGCCACGCGTCGAGAGCGACCTTCGCATCACCGCCTTGTCTGAGTAATTCGACGGCTTGCATCAACTGCATCATCTGTTGGTAGGCGGTGGCGTCGGTCGTCGTCTGGGCGCCGGCGACCGGATCCACGGACTCCATTGGCCTGGCCAAAGTCTCCATGTCCGGCGGCAAGAGACGGGGCGGCCGATCAGCCGGGTCGGCGCCCACCGTAGCGGTGAAGAGCAACATCGCCAGGGCCAGGGCCAGAACAAGAACAGTCATCCAGCGAGCCGTTCCCATCGGCAAGTGAGCATTTCGTGTCGCATACATCTCGCACCTCCTGACGCGAATCGAAGGCTTTGTTTTGACACCTCTTGGTGAATGCAAAGGGCGCGCCAAACTCGGTGTCTGATCAGGCCCTCAGAAAACTCAACCAGGACGCGCCAAACGGCGCGGTGGCGAGCGCGCACGACCAGGGGCGTTTACGCCCCCATCCGCCGCAGGCGGCATAGGCCCGTGCTTGAGCACGGGTGAACCAGGCGTTCCAGCTGCAACCAATGCTCCATTCTCGCGTCGCCCCGCGCCACCGCGTTCCACCCTCGCGCCGCCGGGCAGCCGCCCGAATTCGCACGTGCGCGGCACGCGCCGCCCTCCCGGCGACGCCAAATCGCCGGCCAAGGCGCCAAGATCATCGACAAGCGTGTCGAGGACCCATTGAATAGATAGGTAATCGTGGGACGTAGGACGGGTCTCCAGGCGTCTCCAGGCCCGTCGAATGGAACGACCAATCGACGGGCAAGCCAGCAATCGACGATCCCGAGCCGAGCGAGATTCCAGACCCGGCGATTGAGTTTCCTTTGGAGATAGTTCCGGAAGCTCCGGGGGTGGCTGTCGAATCGGGTTGGAGCCCCCGACGGAAGCGAAGACGCGGTGGCGCGGGGCGACGCGAGGGTGGAACGCGGTGGCGCGGGGTAACGCGAGGGTGGAACGCGATGGCGCGGGGTAACGCGAGGATGGAACGCGTTGGCGCGGGGCGACGCGAGTGTGGAACGCGATGGCGCGGGGCGACGCGAGGGTGGGACGCGATGGCGCGGGGCGACGCGAGAATGGAGCGCGATGGCGCGGGGTGACGCGAGGGTGGGACGCGATGCGCGGGGCGACGCGAGAATGGAGCGTTGGTTGCAGCTGGAACGCCTGGTTCACCCGTGCTCAAGCACGGGCCTATGCCGCCTGCGGCGGAATGGGGCGTAAACGCCCCCCTGACTCTTTGACTCGCCGGCGTCCTGCCTCCTTAGTCATTAGTCCTTCGTCATTCCTTAGCCATTAGTCCTTAGTCATTAGTCATTCCAAACTTGGCGGGCCTATGCCGCCTGCGGCGGATGGGGGCGTAAACGCCCCTGGTCGTGCGCGGCGGCCAAGGCGCCAAGATCATCGACAAGCGTGTCATCTCGACTCCTTCTTCGCAAACACCTATTGCGTTTCAGCCAACATGAAACGTCGAGTGTGACCGTTGTCGTTGGCCTGCCAGCACTCGCCTGTCGCCGGTTCGAGGCACGTCAGCCACCGCCCTTTGTAGACCGCTGTGTCGATGCAGATGGCGTGACCGACCGACAGCGGCTCGCCGCTCGACTGCGACGAGTGACCACAGACCATCGTCTTGCCGGACACGTGCCGCGGGGGATCGTTAAACGGCTCCCAGTACAACATGTAGTCGGGCTGCTCGTCGAGGGACAGGTTGGGGTCTGCGTTGGCGTGGACGAAAAAGCAGTCCTCCGTCTCGTAGTAGTTGAGCAGTCGAGTTTCGAGGAAGCTCCAGTGCCGCTCGTCGACGTCGGAGATCTTTCCGGGACCTTCAAACGGCCAATACGACTTGAGCGTGGCGTCCCCGCCGTACCTCAGCCAATCTCGCCGCGCCGCGGGCGAGTGGCGGGCGTGAAGCATCATTACCTCGTGGTTGCCTCGGAGTGCGACTAGATTGCCGACTTCCTCATACTCCACAAGCCAGTCGAGGACCGAGCGGGAATCGGGGCCGCGGTCGACGTAGTCGCCCAACATGACGAGCGTGTCGTCGGGGCGGAGCGACACAAAGTTCGCGAGCGTGACGAGCGCTTGAAAGCAGCCGTGAACGTCGCCGATCGCCAAAGTTCGCGCCATCCGTCCCTTTCTCCAACCGGCGAATCAATCGATCCGACGTTCGGTGTTATCGTAGCGAATCGCCCGTTCGCGGGCGATGACAACATCCCAATCCAAGCATGTAGGTCCTGCCTGCCGGGCAGGACTTCGCGAAGAAGTCGCGACAATGTGCGCTCCACTTAACACATCGCGGCGATTCGGAGTCCGCGCTGAGCACGAATCTGGGGCGGGTCACTTGCGACGGCCTCAAACGGCTCATCGGAATACGAGGCGTCTCGCGATGGAGGAAGTGACGAAAACGTCGTGGACTTCGAAACGACCCATCGCAGGTCGAGGTTATTCCCAGTTTCTTGACGGTCGCGAAACGGTCGTCTACGTTGTGTGGGGAAATCGCGGGGCGACGTTGCGTCGTT
>JASMLW010000168.1 GCA_030748485.1 Pirellulaceae bacterium | reverse complement strand
GACGGGTGTCCGGCGGCGGTGGTCTTCGAGGCGGCAAGAGCGTCAGCCGCCTCGGGAAGAGCAGCTCGCTGGACCGGAGACCGTTATGAACTCTGACCGCTTTCGCTGCGCCGTGTTGAGCGTCGTCAAACACGCCTACGTCCCCAACGGCGTCGCCGCGCACCCGCGGTTCGATCTGGTGGTTGTGGCGGACGACGAGCGGCAACCCGAGTGGGTTCACCAGCGCAATCAGCTGTACGCCGACCAGCACGGAATTCCCTACGTGCGCGATGTGGAGAAGGCGATGCGCGACTTCGACGTGCAGGTCGGCGTCGTCAGTTCGGAAGCGGAACGGCATTGCGACTTGAGCGTGCGGGCGGCGAACGCCGGACTCCACGTCGTGCAGGACAAGCCGATGTCGACGCGTCTGTCCGAATGCGATCGGCTAGTGGAAGCCGTGCGGAGCCATGGCGTCAAGTTCGTCATGTGGAATCGCAACTTCCTACCGGCGCTGATCCACGCCCGCCAGGCTGTGCAAGAGGGTTTGATCGGCGATCTGTTCGCCATTCATGTCGACTTCCATTTCGCCAAGGATTCCGGTCCGCCGAAGGGTAGTCGGCGCGCCGGAGATCCGCCGATCAACTGGCTAGAACGGCAAATCGAGGCTCACGCGGATGGCTCCGATGGCGGTGTTGGTCGCGAACCGATGGGCGAACTCAAGATCGAGGGGATCTATCCGCTGGCCTACGTGAAGATGTTGACGGGCGTCGATGTCCGCCGCGTCTTTGCCCGCACGGCGGCCCATTTCCATCAGGCGAACGTCGACAATGATGTCGAGGATCTGGCGACCGTTTCGCTCGAGATGGAAGGCGACGTTGTCGGGTCGCTCTGTATCGGCCGCATCGGCGCCGCTAGTCATCCAGACATCGGTGAGATCAAGATCCACATGTTGGGGGGCGCGGGCGCGCTGGTGTTCAGCGAGGCGCGACCGGAGGTGAGTATCTACTACCGCGGACAGCCGGCGACCGAGTTTCGCAATCGGCGCATCGGCATCGACATCGATTTTCTGATCATGGATGACTTCGCCCGCGCCATCGACACCGGCGGCCCCACCATCCTCGACGCGGCGGCGAGTCGAGCGATCACCGCCACCGTCGACGCCGCCGTTCAATCCGGCAAGACGGGCCAAGCGGTCGATGTCTCTAGGCCGTGAGCTCGATCCAGGCGCCTTGCTGCACGGATCGGACGACCGCGTCGGTGAATTCCTGAACCCGCCAGCCGTCGTGCAGGTTGGGATGTTCGGTCGGCTTTCCCGCCAACTGTTCGCGCAGTGCGGGAAAGACGTGCTGGGCGAAACGATTGCCGAGCCCGTTGTCTTCGACCCGCTCGAATTCCTCGGGAGGATCTCCGCCGCGCGCGATCGTCAACACGCTGGAGATGCGATGAATCGCCAGCGACGCTCGGTCGCCGTGAATCTCCAGTTCGGGAGCCAATCCCTTGCGAATGCATGAGGCGTGGGAGAGCACGAGTGAGCCGACCGCTCCACCGGCGAATTCGAAGGCGATGTCGGCGTAGTCGTAGGCCGTACCCTTGCGGAGACTCGGGCTGTCGCTCGTCGCATGGGCTCGACCCCATTCCAACGCCTCATCCAAGTTGATTGCGCCGAGATCGGGCTTGGGAGGAGTGATCACGTCGGCATGCGCCAGCACACGCGTGGCTTCATCACCGAGAATCCAGCGCATCGCGTCGTAGGCGTGCGAGCCGACGTCGGCGATGCTTCCCGCGGCGGAAAGCTTGGCGTCGTCGCGCCAGGTGAACGGCATGGCCTCCGGTCGCGGGTTCTGCCAGCGATAGATGACCGCCTTGATTTCACCCAGCTCGCCGCCGCGGACGACTTCGCGAGCGCGGACGAAGGTCGGCACGTAACGAGTCCAAAACGGCACGTAGTGAGCCAGCTCCGCTTTGCGGCAAGCGTCCCACATCTCGCCAGACTCGGTCGCGTTCATGCCGACCGGTTTCTCGCAGAAGATGTGCTTGCCCTGACGGGCGCACTCCAAGACGGCTTCATGGTGCAACGCGTCGGGCGTCGCGACGACGACGAGGTTGACGTCGGGATGCTGGACGACCGACCGCCAGTCGTCGGTGACGAGTTGAGCGCCGTCTTCGCGTCCAGCAGCTTCGAGCAGGTCGCGCCTCCGCGCGCAGAGCGCGACGATGGTCGCGTCGTCGGGAGACTCGCGAATCTCACTGCGATAGGGCGTCCCGATGAAACCTGTCGCCCCCAGCACGCCGACTCGAAATCGCATCGCTCACTCCTTGCGCTGGCCCAAACTGTTGAAACGAACAGAGGATGAACACGAGTTTAGAAGAAATGACTCCAGGAATCACGGAACCCGCTGATGCGTGGAATGGTTCGGTACAACTTGTCCCCCGTCGTGCGGAACGAATCGCTGCATTAACTGGTAGGCGGCTTCCCGGCGTGATCGAGTTTTGCCTCAGATTTACGCGCACACCAGCCCGACGCGCGAGCGAGGGATCGCGGCTCGACGGGTTTTCAACCGCCACGTACTCGACGTCACGTCGATACAGCCGCCGCCCCTTGCTTGCGCTGCGGGCTGGTGTAAACGAACTACTGCACACCAGCGGAACGGCGTCGCACACCAGCGCGCACCGGCGCTCACACCAGCCCGACGCGCGAGCGAGGGATCGCAGCGCGACGGACTTTCAACCGGTTTCAACCGCCACGTACTCGACGTCACGTCGGTACCGCCGCCGCCCCTTGCTTGCGCTGCGGGCTGGTGTAAACGAACCACTGCACACCAGCGGAACGTCGTCGCACATCAGCCCGCCCACCCGCGCACACACCAGCCCGACGCGCGCGCGAGGGATCGCAGCGCGACGGACTTTCAACCGGCTTCAACCGCCACGTACTCGGCGTAACGTCGACACAGCCGCCGCCCCTTGCTTGCGCTGCGGGCTGGTGTAAACGAATCACTGCACACCAGCGGAACGGCGTCGCACACCAGCGCGCACACCAGCGCGCACACCAGCCCGACGCGCGAGCGAGGGATCGCAGCTCGACGGGTTTTCAACCGCCACGTACTCGACGTAACGTCGATACAGCCGCCGCCCCTTGCTTGCGCTGCGGGCTCGTGTAAACGAACCACCGCACACCAGCGAAACGGCGTCGCACACCAGCGCGCACACCAGCCCGACGCGCGAGCGAGGGATCGCAGCTCGACGGGTGATTCCCTTGATTGATGAGGCGAGACGTGCCGAAGGGGCGGCGAAGGAAGCTCTAGCAGCTGCTGAGAAGGCCAGCAGCGCCCTTGTCTCGTCCGAGAAGACATACCAGGAGTTGAAAGCAGCGCTCGCAACCGCGAGGGTGGCCTCAGATCAAGTCAAGCCGCTTCAAGATCAGATTGCTCGTCTCCATGAGATCACTGGGCGCCTTCCGGAACGCGACCAGCTTCGCTCCCAGGTTCAGGAGAAGGCGGTGGATGTGGGATCGCTCGAAAAGGAAATAGTAGGCCTTAACTCCGATCTTGCAAAAGCGGTCGCTGTCCAAGCAGACGCCTCGGAAATGGTGAGTTCTGCGCGAGCGGCGGCTAAGAAGCCTCAGTACGATTCCGAACTCGACGCGCTGCTTGAAAACGTTCGATCAGATGCTACTCGACTCGAAACGCAGCGTGCGAGCGCCGCTGACGTCACAACTCAATTGGCGTGTTCCCAAAAGACTGTACGAGACTTGGCGGCTAAGCTTGAGTCTCGGCAGAAAGACGCGGAGTTGGCTAAGGAGACATCGATCGCCGCGACGCAGCGAACTCGTGCTGCCGAAGACTCCGTGAGTCATGCTCATCGCTTGGATATGGCAAATCACCTTCGCGAATCACTCGAGCCAGGAGGGGCTTGCCCAGTATGCGAACAGCATGTTGACACCGCGCCTAAAGCTGTTACGGATGCTCGTGTCGAGTCTGCCAAGGCTGAGCTTGTCACTGCAAGACACGAGGAGGAACAGGCGACAAAGGTTGCGCAGGAGTCTCGGGCAGCGTTAAGCGTCGGACAGTCAAAGCTGGAAGCCGAGTCCAGACATCATGCCGAATTAGAAGCTCGCCATTCGGACGTACGGAAGAGCGTTCAGGATGTCGAAAGTAAGATTCGCCACGAGCTTGGCAAGCATGCGCCCGATCAACAAAAAGCGATTGAGGAATGGGTGAACTCGGAGGTTGCTTCGGTTGCCACGAAGCGCAGGGAACATGCAGCCGCGCAGAAACAGCTTGAACAAGCCGAGAACGAGCTTCAGGAAGCAAAGACGTCCGAGTCGATTTCTAGGTTGTCCATCAAGAACAAGAACGAGACCGCTGCTCGCGTAAGGCGTGAATTGAGTCGGGCGCGTGATCGGCTGAGGGAGCTTGAGGTCGAAATCAAGGGCACAACGGAGGCGGATGATCCGACAGGGGAGGCCAAGCGTCTCAAGCGCCGAATGGAGGAGATCGGAAAATCTCTCGAAACTGCGAGGGCTCGTGAAGCGGAGGCGAGAAGTCTGTTCGTATCGTCCCAACAGGAGCGGGAATTCCGTATCGAGGCGATGAAGAAGACGCGCGACGGCGCGGCATCCCGGTGTAAGCAACGCGATAAGACAGTAGCCGATGCTGGCTTTGAAAACGCGAAGAGCGTCGTGGAGGCGGTTGTGGACGACGCGACGTTACTCAAGTTGAAGGAGAGAGTCGATGGCCATGTTCAGGACTTACGCGCCGCAGAACGTCGCATTCGTGACCTCAAAGCGGACCTGGGCGACGTGCGAGTGTCGGACGATCAGCTTGGGGCGGCACGAGATCGCGAAATCGCTGCCCACAAGAAATCGGATGCGTTATTGAAGGAGATGACCCGCCTTTCTCAGCAGATTGGTGATATGAGAGGGCGCCTAATGCGTCTTAAGGAGCGACAACAGGAACTCGATGCGAAAGAAAAGGGGAACCGTCTTTATGGACGTTTGGCTAACGATCTGAGAAGTGACAAGTTTCAATCGTACGTTCTACAAGATGTCTTCACTGAACTCGTGCGGGGAGCTTCGATTCGTCTACTGCAACTCACAAGCGATCGGTACTCGCTGCAGTTTGATGACGACCAGATTGTCGTCGTCGATCACGACAATGCAAGCGAGACACGAAGCAGTGACACGCTGAGCGGTGGCGAGACGTTCTTGGCCTCGCTTTCATTGGCACTTGAGCTCAGCAATCAAGTTCAGCGAGTTGCTGGCGCCGTTAACCTGGATAGTCTCTTCATCGACGAAGGTTTTGGCACTCTTGATCCCGACTCGCTAGCCGTTGTTGCCGAGACGATTCAGAGTCTTCAGGTCGGCGGCCGCATGGTCGGCATCATTACGCACATACCAGAACTTCGCGACGAGTTCCAGCAACGGATCTTGGTCCACAAGCAACAAGGCAGCTCAAGGGTGGAAGTCCGCGTGAGTGAATGACCGTAAATGGCACGGCTAGATTGGCGTCATTGGCGTGCGCAAACAATCCTCTATCGAATAGCGCCTGATAGTTGAAGAAAAGTAAGCGCACGGCGGAGTGCATGTTGACGCTTGCTCTAACTCCACAGCCCGTCTAACGCCCTTTCTTGTCGTTCGCGGTTTTAGCGCGTACCACTTTGGCGGTTTGGTCGGAGCTGGCTTTCTGTGGATGTGTGGCCGGTTAGGTGCTTTTTGTGGTTGCGGGTGTGGAGTCGCTGGCGGAGATTGAGCGTGGCGGCATGGAGTGGCGGGCCGGTTGCGGCGGCCCACGGGTCGAGCTGGTTGCCTGATCGCTGACAGTGGAAGCAGCGGAAGAGATTGCGCGTGACGCTCACAGAGAAGGAGTGCCGCGGATCGCCGCAAGAGTCGGACGAGCATCGCGGCGGACAGACGCCGCGCCATTGATGACCGCGCCGGTGAACAGGCTCCCAGTCGAGAAGGTCCAGTACGTGAAGGATCGAGATCTGCTCCCGAATCGCTGTGTAATCGAGCCAGCTCACGAACTCTTGCCGCGAGATTCGGCGGCGTTTTCGGAGGTCTTTGGGCTCGCCTTGGCCTTCAGCTCGGCACGGTAAGCTCGATAGGATTTCCCTTCGAACTTGTGGATGATGGCGCCGTCGACAACGCGGTCCAGCAAGGCCATCGCCAGCGGCGGGTCGCCAAGATAGTCGGACCAGTCTTTGAAGTCGATGTTCGTCACCAGAGCCGTCGAGCCTCGGCGACTGCGGCTGTCGATCACCTTGTAAAGCAGACTCGACGATT
>JASMLW010000167.1 GCA_030748485.1 Pirellulaceae bacterium | reverse complement strand
TGAGCTCAAACTCCGGAGGGCAAAGACATTCCACCAAAAAAGCCCTCGATTCTTCATTCAAGTACGGTTTAGAGCGCATTTCAAAACCGATGTCTTGCCGTACGATGGCCTTCCAAGGCGCCTTCCAAGGCCGTCGTGTCCCGAGGATTTCCAAATTCGACGGCCTTGGAAGGCCATCGTACAAGGTTTTGAAACAGCCTCTAGACATTAGTCATTAGTCATTCCTCCTCCTCCCCCCCCCGCCCGTCGCGCGCGAAGAACAGCCAGTCCGTGACCCGCATGTCGATCAGCTGATTGTCGTAACTGACCGGCAGGACGTGAACCTGTTCAAACACCTTGCGGAGTGCGACGGAGAATGACGAGCTCTCCGCATAGGACCAGACCGCCAGTACTCCGTCGGCGGTCAAGTGTCGGCGGGCGGAGATGAGGCCCGGCTCCGTGTAGAACGAGTGACTCCGCTCATCCAGACGATCGTCGGGCGAATGGTCGACGTCGATCAGAATGATGTCGAATTCGTTTGTCGGCGGCTGTGCGAGTTTGCCGTACACGTCGCCTTCGACTACCGACAACCGCGGGTCGTCGCTCAGTTCGCCTGAGAGCGGAACCAGGCCGGACGTCAGCCATTCGATCACTTGGGGCAGCAACTCGACCACTTGCACACTCGCCACCCGCGGCGACTGCAACGCCGCCGAAGCGGTGTAGCCGAGCCCGAGACCACCGACCAGCACGCGCAGTTGGTCGCCGCCGCGCATCTCGATCGCCGTCCCGGCCAGCGCGCGTTCGGAATCGGTGTAGAGGCTGCTCATTAGAAACTCGTGATTCAGCGTCACCTCCGTCACGCTCGTGCCTGGATCGGAAAGGAGGTTGCGTCGCCGCAGACACAACATCCCCAACGGAGAGGGTTCGTAGGCCAGAATCTCGAGGTTCGTCTCAGCCATGCAATGACGTCGCTGGGTCGCAGGCGGCGTTCTGCGGCCGAGACCGAGCGCAAGGTGTTGATCTGGAACGCCGGTCTATCCGTAGATCTTGCGGATCGGATCGCCCGCATAAACGTGATGGGGGCGGCTGTCTAAGTCAATCCAATGGGCGTCGCGGGGAATACCCAGCGCGTTGTAGACTGTCGCGGCGAAGTTCTGCGGCAGCACTTTTTCCGAGGTGACGCTGGCTCCGAGTCGGTCGGTCGATCCGACAATTCGCCCGCCGGGCACGCCGCCGCCCGCGAACAACATCGTGTTGCAGGGGCCCCAATGATCCCGGCCGGCGTCCTTGTTGATCTTCGGCGTGCGGCCGAACTCGCCACTGACAATCACCAACGTCTCGTCGAGCAGACCGCTGGCGGACAAGTCCTCGAGCAACGCGGAAACAGCCAGGTCCATCGGCGGCAACAGGTTGTCTTTGAGATTGACGAAGTTGCGGCGGTGCGTATCCCACGAGGAGTTCTTGCCGAGGTTCACCTGCACGAACCGGACCCCCGCCTCCACCAACCGCCGGGCCATCAGGCACGACAAGCCGAATTTGTTCTTACCGTATCGCTCGACGATCGCCGGGTCGGCCCGCTCGACGTCAAACGCGCTGCTCGTCTTGGGATCGGTGAGCACCGAGACGGCTTGCTGGCGATTGCGATCCAAGCCCGACGCCACGCGGTCCAAGCCGCGCTGCTGGTCTTGGATTCCGCTGAGCAGACGGAGTCGGCCGTTGAAGCGGTCGTTGCCGCCGGGGGGCAGCGTCAAGACGGGCGTGTCAAAAATCGTCCGCGAGCCGTGCTCGAACGGCGTCCCTTCGAATCGAAAACAGTCGGGGCAAGCTCCGTTTCCGAGCGTGCACTTGGCGGCGATGTCGATGTGCCACGCATCCCACTGCACCCCCAATCGACCGGCGTATTGCCCCGGCCGCACGCGGCCCACCTCGTTGACGCTCGGCTCGGGCAGCACGGCCGCCGGCGGAAGCGGTGTTCTCGAGTTGCGGTGAGCAAACGTCACAACCGCCGGAATCGACGGCCACTCGTTCGGACTGGGCACCTTCTTGGTGGAGAATCCCGGTGGAAAATCGAGCCGGCCGGTAAGCATCATGTGGCAGGCGTTCTCGTGTCCGCTGCTGCCCGTTTCCATCGATCTCAGCAGCGACCACGTGTTGCTCAACTTACCCATCCGCGGCAAGTGTTCGCTGATCTGAATGCCCGGCGTCTTGGTGGCGACCGGTTTAAACTCGCCGCGAATCTCGGGCGGCGCGTCGGGTTTCATATCGTAGGTGTCGTGGTGAGAGAGTCCGCCGGTAAGAAAAACGAAGATCACCGACTTCGCTTGCCGCGGCGCAGCATCCGCTGTCGCTCCGGACAAGCCGGCCATGCCGGCGGCGCCTGCCGCAGCGCCCTTCAGCGTCGCGCGACGATTGAGAGTTGACGAGCCTTCATGTTCCATCGGCATGGCGTCACCTGGTTAGTGGGGATTTGCTTTTGAATCATTGTCGGCGGATGAGTCGCGTTCCGCCACATCAATCTCCGACAACAATTTGCGGAGATCGAAAAAGCCACCAATGGCGATCGCGACCGCCAGGATTGAGAAAACGGCGACGACCGCGATCAGCAATGTCGTCCAAAACGCGAGCCACACGTTCACGGTTTCTCCTTCGCTGTCGAGACGTCTGGTCGCTGCGGAAAGGCGAGAGATCCGACCACCATCAGAATCAGAGCCGACGAGGTTGTCAGCAATCCCACTTCGGCCTCGCTGAAACTGTGGCCCAGCTGTTCCTTGACGGGTCCCAATCCAAGCAACGACAGTGAGCCGGAGAACATCGCCAGATAGGCTCCAACGCGACTGGCGCGGCGCCAATACAGGCCGAGCACCAGGACGGCGAACGCGCCCGTGAAGTAGATCGCGCCGCTGACCGCCAGGTAGTCCAGCATGTCGCTCTTCATCGGGTAGAACAGGCTCCAGGCAAGCAAGAAGACACCGATCAGAAAAATGAAGATGCGAGCCAGCAAGAGCCGCCTTCTCACCGATAGCCCGTCTTTGCAAAGCGGTTGAATGACATCCTCCACAATCACCGCCGCCCAGCAAAGCAAGTAGCTGTCGTGCGTCGACATGAACGCCGCCAACATGGCTGCGCCGATCAATCCGATCACTCCCACCGGCAGGATCTGACTCAACAGCGTCGGCATCGCCTTGAGCGTGACGCTGACGTCATCGGTCAGTTCGTTGGGGTTCGGAAAAAAGTCTGACGGACCTTGCTTCCAGAGATACGCCAGAGCGCAGATGCCGAGAAACTGCGGAAGAAAAAAACGTGTCATGAAACCGATCGACGACCAGACGTAGAGACGCTTCACTACCTGTTCGTCTCGCGCCGCGCAAGCTCGCATCACGGCGGTCGGCCAAACCGCACAGGAAACCAACCCGAAGCTGAAGAACATCCACACGATGTAGGCGGGGCCGAAGTTGGTGTTGCCCGCCTCGTCCACCGTGAGGGGATTGAAGCCGGCCGATCCCTGCACCGTCTCGACCGCCAACACGATGTCGCCCCAGCCGACCTTGGTCAACGCGATGCCGCAGGCCAGTAACAGGCCGAACGAGAGCACGACGAACTGGATGTAGTCGGTGATCACCACCGAGACCATGCCGCCGAGAATCGTGTAGGCGAGCACCAGCGCGATGAGCGATGTCATCACGGCGTTAACGGCCCAGGTGCTTTCCATTCCGGTCAGCGTGGTCACAAAGATGGCGCCCGCCTTCAGAAACACGCCCATGTTCAAGATCCCGGCCACCGCCAATAAGACTCCGCCAAACACGCGGACCCCTTTGCCGAAACGCTGACCGTAGTACTCGGGAATCGTCATCACGCCCGTTCGCCGCAACGGCACAACAATGAACCCCGTCAGCCCGACAAACAGACACATCAAGCCGGCGGCCAGCCCGATGTGCAGCGCGGCGAAGCCGCCCGTGAACCCCTTCTGCGCCGTGTACATCACCGTCACCAAGCCGATCTCTGAGCCGAGCATGGTGGCGACCGAAATGAAAGAATTCAACGACCGGCCCGCGACAATGTAGTCGGCCATGTCGTGAATGAAACGGTTCGCGTAGACGCCGATCACAACCGTCCCCGCCAGGTAGGCGATGACGATGCACCAGTCAATGGTCGTAAAGTTGGTCTGAACCGCCCAGAGGTGCATGTGGTCTCAATGTTCGCCGCGGCGATGGTGGCAAGTTTCAGCGGCGACGGCGACGCGCCGCTCTATTGCGAAACACAGATTCTAGCGACCTGGCGATCCCACGTCACACGACAAGTGGCAGTGCCACAAGTGCCACACACAATGCGAGCTACCGCTCGGTCACCACTGGTCCGCTCCCGTCGGTCGCTCAAAGAGCACCAGAGAAGTGGCAGCGCCACACACAAAGCGAGCTACCACTCTACTACTCGTGACGGAGCGCTTCGATCGGATCCATCAGAGCGGCTCGGATGGCTGGCCCGAGTCCAAAACAGACTCCCACCAAGATCGCGATCACCACGGAGACGATAATCGACCACGGCGCAATTCGCGGCTCGAGCTTCATGATGGTGGGAGGTATTTCGGCCAGCACCTCGTCGGGGATCCAGTCCAGCACGATGACCCGGCCGCGGATCACGACGGGCTTGCAGAGAAAACCAAAGGCCACTCCCAACAGCCCGCCGACGCCGGTCAACACGACCGCCTCAACCAGGAACTGGTAGATAATGCTCATCCGGGTCGCCCCCAGCGCGCGGCGAATCCCAATCTCGCGAGTGCGTTCGGTGACGGTGGCCAACATGATGTTCATGATGCCGATGCCGCCGACGAGCAGAGAGATACTGGCGATCAACACGAGCAACACGTTGAACATGATTTGGAAGAGCTTGGCCTGCTGCAACAGTTCCTTGGGCACGACGACTTTAACGTCTTCGTTCGGGTGGAACTTGTCGAGCAACGTTCGAATGATGTCGGCCGTCTCTTCGACCTGTTCGAAATCGCTGACACTCAACGTGATCTGCGTCAACTCGACAATCTCACCCTCGCGACTGCCGGAGCGACTGGTGAAGACCATGTCGCCGATGCGACGCCGGAGCGTTTGCAACGGAATGTAGACGTCGCTGTTGTAGTCGACCGAATCGAGGCTGCCGCCGATGGCGGCCGAAGGATCGCGGGAAGCCGTCTCGCCGACGACGACATAGAAATCGTTGTCGATCTGGATCGTATTGCCAATCGGGTTATCCAGCGGAAACAACTCGCGAGCCGTGTTCGCGGCCAATACGCAAACGTTGTTCACCGCTTCGTCGTCTTCGTCGGAAACGAAACGCCCGCGATATCCGATCAAGTGGTTCTGATCGAAGTACGCCGCCGTCGAACCGACCACGCGAGCTTCGATCTTGTGCTCGCCGTTGCGGACTTCACGCTGGACGACGCGCACCGGGACGGCCTGTTCGATCGTCTCGATGTTCGACATGATCCGGTCGAAGTCCGCGCGGAGCACGCCGTACTGAAGAAAAAAGGAGCTGCCCGATTGCGAACTGTTCTGCGACGGTTTGACGGAGCGAACGATGATGTTCTTGGCTCCGAGCTCCTTGATCTGCTCTTGAGCCTGGTAGCTGACGCCCTCGCCAAACGCCACCAACCAGATCACCGCCGTGATGCCGATCAAGACGCCGACGACGGCGAGGCCGGAGCGGAGCTTGTGGAGCAAGAGGCTGCCGACGGCTAAACGAAACGTCTGCAAAACAGCGAACAAAGGAACTTCTCCGCGCGATCACCTTCACACTGGTGATCAGCAAGTGGGTCGTGGGACGGTCGCGGGGGGGCAGTCCGCCGCCGCGCGCCAAATCATCTCATTATTGACTCTGGTTAAAAAAGAGGCTGCTCGGGCGATCAGCCTTTGTTGGGCGCTGCACCGCCCGGACGGCTCTGTCCGCCGCCAGGTCGACCGCCGGGGGCTCCGCCGCCCTGACCGCCGCGGCCGCCGCCCTGACCGCCGCGTCCCTGACCGCCGCCGCTGCGCGATCGCAGCGCCTGAATCTCTTTTTCGTCAACGAATCCGTCCCCGTTGGCGTCAAACGAATCGAATCGTTCCGACATCCAGGACGGCGCTTCGTCTTTGCTGATCTTCTTGTCACCATCCTTGTCGAGGCTCATCAGGCCGCCCCCTGCTCCGCCTTGTCCGCCGCCGCGCTGTCCACCGCCTTGTTGTCCGCCGCCTTGTTGTCCGCCGCGTCCGCCGCCTTGTTGTCCGCCTTGTCGGCCGCTGGCGCCGCTGGGCGTGTTCTCCGTCGCGGCTCCAAAGCGAGCGTCGACGTCGTCCTCTTTTTCGTCCTCGTTGGCCGCCTTCTTCGCGTCGTCGACGATCGCCCGGGGATTCATGATGACCTTGTCGCCCACGGCGACGCCGTCCTTGATTTCCACGAACTTGTCATTGGTCGCTCCGATGATCAGATTGCGGTGTTCGGGCGTTTGCTCTTCGCCGATGGCGACCCAGCACGAGTACTTGCCGCGGTCGGTGACAACGGCGGCGACCGGCAGCAGAATCCGGTCCTCCAAGTGATCGATCAGGATTTCGACTTCGGCGGTCATGCCCGGTTTCAAACCGCTCGCTTCGCCAGCGATCTTGACGATGGTCGCGTACTCCTTGACGCTGCCCGAAAACCAACTCGTGGGCTCAGGTTGATTCGCAATCGAGTCGACGACGCCCGTGACTGTTTGGCCCTGCACGGTAATTCGCGCCCGCATGTTGGCCCTCAGGTTGTCGACTTTCGTTTCGTGGACGTTGACCTTCACCTGCATCTGTTCGAGGTCGGGGAGGCGGAGTATCGTCTGCCGCTCGCGAACGGCGGCTCCTTCTTCAATCGTCACCGATTGCTGGCTGCCGAATCGCCCACCTCGCTCGTTCGCGTAGACGACCATTCCCGAAGCGGGCGCGTTGATGATGCACAACCGCATCTGATCTTCCAACCGCTTGAGACGCTTTTCTTCGAGTTCAAATGCGGCCGTCTCTGAATCCTTCCGCGATTCCGCCGTGTCCCGTTGGCTCTCCAGCTCCTGCAGGTTCTTTTCTTTGGTGAAGCGAACCAACACATCCTTCGCTGTGTTGGCCGAGTCGAGTTCCAATTGAGCTCGCTGAACGGAGAACTGCTGGCTCTCCAAATCGAGGGAACTCACATACCCCTTGCGAAACATCCTGGTCGTGTAGGCCAGCGAGTTTTGTGCGGTCCGCAGATTCTCCAAGGAGATCTTGATCTGCGCGCCGGCGTCCTGCAGTTCTTTCTTGTACACGCCCTCGAGGTACTCGGTCACGGCGATCTTCGAAACGGCGTAGTCCTTCTCCGCTTGGATCTTCGCGGACTTGGCTTTTTCGAATGTGATGCGTTGTTGGTTGATGGACTCCTCCAGCGCCGATGAATCGAGCTCGACGATCTTTTGCCCGTCCTTGACGAACTCGCCGTCCGGGACGATCCAGAGAATCGATGTGCCGCCGGCGACCTGACACTTGACTTCGACGTTGCTGGCGCTTTCGATATTGCCGTCCTCGGTGACCGTGATCACCAAGTCGGCTTTCTTAACTTCGCGAGTCAGCGCTCTCGCCTTCGGCTCGGCTGTCGCGTCCGCCAATTCGTAAGCGCCGTAAGCGATGCCGACGACGATTCCGGCGACGACCAACAGTGCGACCAGCCAACCGGCCACGCTGCCGCGACGCGAAGACGCTTGATAATCGCGGGTGGGCGGAATTGAGGAGCGGGGGTGCATGGGTGAATCCTGTGAGGTGTGTGTTGGCTCGTCCTAGTACGGGCGTCGGCGCAGCAGCCATTTTGAGTTGGCGACGCCGTCAGGTCAAACTCGATTACGGCGTCCCAAACGTCCCCAGCAGGGCTACCCACGACCGACAACTCGCCGGCGAACTCCGTCGCGAACGACCTTTCGGCGGAAGCGTCGAATCCGAGCGGACTATTCGTCACCCGTTTCGTCGAAATCGATGTTGGTCAACTCCAAGTCCGCCGGCACCCAAGCCTCCGGAATCCCCGGTGGAGTCGGCAATACTTCCGACTCTTCGTCCATCTGCTCGAAGTCGGGCAACGGTTCGTCGATCCAACGACCTTCCTCGTCCAGCCGCATCAGGCCCAGTTCACGCATGATTCGCATGCGAGTTGCGTAGTGATTTAACCATACACTCATGAAATTGTTCTGCGTGTCCCGCAGATCAGAGAGTGCGGTCAGGAGGTTGAGGGCGGCGGTGGGGCCGAATTGAGGAGCCGGCTGTCCGGGCTCCGGCGGCGGTACGGGCTCGCTCAACTCCTCCCGCGTCAAATCGACGCGGCGAATCGAAATGGCGACCGCCCGCCTTTGGATTTCCAGGTTCGTGCGGTGCTGTTCCTCCAACCGCAGCAGCGACCGCAACGTCTGATGAATCGAATCCTCGAATTGAATCAGCTGACGGCGATCGCGCTGGTAGTCGATCAACGATTGGCGATAGTTATTCCGTTCCAGCAGCCGCGTAAACGGCGCATCGAATTGCACCGAACCGGTCACGCGACCGGTCGGCGACCGAAAACTGACCGGGTTGTTGCGCGCCGTCGAGATGTCGCCCGACAGGCTCACCGTCAGATTCGACCGCAGGGCGTTGGCGTTGAATTCAATCAACCGCCACGTGTCGACCAGCGACGCCCGGTTGTTCATCAGATCCAACCGGTGGGTAAGCGCCAATTGGAACGCCTCCGCGGAGTCCAGGTTGAATCCCGGCAACACGAACGACTCGAGCCGCGCGCGAGCCTGAGTCAGACCCGCCTCTTGAAGAATCCCATAGACGTCGGTCAGCCAGACGACCAACAGGTCGGCCCGCATTCGCGAGTTGTCAGCCGTCACGCCCTGCTCGATCTGATTCAGCCGCTCTTCGGTCATGTCGAATCGCCCTGAGAGCGCTTCGAGATTCTCTTTGAGCAACTCAGTTTCTCGACGCAGCAAAGACGCTTCGGGCGGCGTCAGACTCGCTTCGCGAAGCGGGACGATCTCGTCCAAATCGTCCACAATCGCTCGCACAGCGTCTAGTTGCTCGGCCACCGCCGCACGAATCTTGCGAGCTTCGGCGACGGCCATTTGCATCGCCTCGATTGTTGGCTGCTCGCCCACGCCCCCGAACTCAGTTTGGTAGTCAGCGACGCGGTTCTGCAGATCCGTCAGTTCCGGAGAAAGCAGTTGGAATTGTTCGATCAACGTCTCGTCCAACTCAATTCCCAAGTTAGGCGGCAGCCCGAGCGTACCGGTCTTGAATGTGTCGAGCGAATTCTCGAGGTTGTTGCGAGCTTGCAGCAGGTTGGCGCGCTCCGTCTCGATGTTCTGGCGGAATTGATCGACCTGGACCAGGTCGATGACTCCCGCGTCGAGATAGGCCTCCAATAGCGACAGTGTTCTGAGTTGCAGTCCGAGACTGTCTTCGGTGTTGCGAATCTGCTGCATCTGTTGCAACAGGCCGATGAACCCGCCGACCGTTCCCGCGCCGCCTCCGGCGAAGCCCGCACCCGCGCCGCCCCCGCCGCCAACGCCGCCGGTGAAACCGCCGCGGCCAAATCCGGTCGCCGCTCCGACACCGCCAAAACCGCCGCCGCCGCCCGTTCCCGTGAAGCCCGTCAAACCCGTGCCGCCAAAGAATCCACCACGCCGTTGAGGCGACGAAACACCCAACTCGCCAATCGCCACGTTGGTGTAGAATCCGCGACGGTAACGCTCGTACGCGCGGAGATTCGCCAGCAAGTTGCGCTCCACGATCGTCAACTGCTCAAGCTGTACGACGCGGCCCGCTCCCCGCAACAGCGGCTGAATCAAACTGAAATTGGCCAGCGAGGAAGTGGCGTTCGTGTCCGTCCCCGTGAACTCCCAGACGAATGAGTTGGCGAAACCGACCAGCAATTCTCCCGCGGTCGCCAATCGGCGTCGCGCAACCGCGTCGGTCGCTGTCGTCGCGCTATTCGATTCACCGCCCGTCGCCAGCCGGCCCAGATGCCGGTAGGTCGTGTCGTTGCCGCCGAAGAACTGAGTGTCCAGACGGAAACGCTCGGCGCTGACGTCCAACGCGCTGAGGTAAACCGTTTCCAGCTGAGACTGATAGGTGGGCGCATGCATGTACGCCAAGTCGAGAGCCGAATTGAGCGACAACATGACCTCGCCGTCATCGGTCACCTCGACGTAATCGTCCAGGCTCTCCTCCCAGCCAACGTTCTCGAGAAATGGGCGCTCGCCGTTGTGATGCCACTTCTTCCAGCCACTCTTCCCGTAGACCCAATGCATGAATTCGTGAGACGACGGATCGTCCTCGGGCATCGGCTGACGATCGGGATCGTACATGTCGAAGTAGCGGCTTCGCGGGTCCTGCTCGATCGTGAAACTGTCGAGCGCCCAGCGGGGGTCAACCGATTTCTCGGCGATGAGATAGTCGACCTCGCTATCCGCTTCCAGGCGGTACCGGTGACGAGAACAGGACGCGGCCGCGCAGCAGATCAGTGCGAGCGCAACGAGGCGACGGGCCAAACTTCTCCGGCTAGCATCCATCGATTTCGTGCTCCCCCCCGTGGCCATCCGCGCCGCTCATGAGACAATCGGCTACTCGCACAAGTGGCAGTGCCACACACCAAGCGAGCTACCGCTCGATCGTCCCTCGGCCGCTCCCGTTGGTCGCTGGAATCGATCGAGCAAAACCCCGTATCCTCAACGCAATGGCGCAGTGTCATCTCTGTTGTTCGACTTTTCTGGTTTTGCCGGTTTAGCCGATTGTGAGAATTCTGCCTCTTGTGACGATTATGCGACTCACCGGAAGACACCAACCCACGAATCATCGAGCTAGCAATGCCTCGCTTTTCCAAGAATCAACTGGTTGAGATGGCCAATCGGGTGCTCACCGGAGCTGGAGTCCCCGCACGCGGAGCCCAGATCGTGGCCAACGAACTGGCGGAAGCCAACTTGGTCGGCCACGACAGCCACGGCGTGATCCGGCTGAAGCAGTACGTCGACTACATCGGCGAGGGCGTCATCAAGCCTCACGGGGCGATCGAGCAAGTCGTCGACACACAGGCCGTGAGCGTTTTCGACGGCGGCGGCAACTTTGGGCAAGTCGTTGGCAAACGAGCTTTGGAACGCGCGCTGACCAAAGGAGCCGAGGCGGGAGCCCATTCCGTGTTTTGCCGCAACACGAACCACCTCGGCCGACTCGGTTCGTACACCGACGCCGCCGCCCGCGCGGGCTTCGCAGCTGTGCTGGCCGTCAACGGACCCGGCAAGGGTGGAGCCGTCGCGCCGTGGGGATCGGCCGAACGGCGATTGGGCACCAACCCGATCTCGTTCGCATCGCCGGCGGCGGCCGGAGCCGATCCGCTCGTTCTCGATATGACGACCAGCGTCACGGCGGAGGGAAAGGTGCGGGTGGCGTTTCAAAAAGGAGTCGAGCTGCCCGCCGGTTGGCTGATCGACGCCAACGGACAGCCGACCACCGATCCAGCGAAATTGTACGAGGGAGGCGCCATCTTGCCGCTCGGCGGTCCGATGGGATTCAAGGGTTACGGACTGAGCGTGATGATGGATATCTTCTGCGGTGTGCTGTCGGGTTCAGGTGTGGTTCGCGCGGACCTGCCGCCGGGCACCAACGGCGTCTGGTTGTCCGTTTATCACCTCCAGTCGCTGCTGCCGCGCGATGAGTACGATCGGTGGCTCAGCGAATACACCCAATGGATCAAGTCGGCGAAAACGACAGCGGGCGTGGACGAGATTCTGTTTCCCGGCGAAATCGAGCAGCGACGGCGGGCCGAACGCGTCGCTCAGGGTGTCGACCTGCCGGATGGCACCTGGCGTCAGATCAATGAGGTCGCTGAGAACGTCGGCGCCGATCTGACGGGCGTGGAGCAGATGGAGTAGCTCGCACGGGAACTCACGAACTCACCAGAGCGCCGTACTCGCCTCCCCACCCTCGGCTCCTTTTGGCATACTCAACGCCTTCCGCTGCATCGACTGACGCTTGAGCCCCCATGATTCTGTTGACTGTTCAAAACCTGCGCAAGCACTTTGGCCCAGAGCCGGTGCTCGACGGCGTGGAGTTTGACGTGCGCCGGGGCGACAAGGTGTCGTTGGTCGGCCCCAACGGAGCGGGTAAGACGACGCTGATGCACATCGTCGCCGGACTGCTCGATGCGGACGCGGGGTCGGCCACCCTGCACCCTTCGGCTCGCGGCGGCTTGTTAGAACAACAGCCCGAGTTTCCGGCCAACAGCACGGTTTGGTCGGAAGCGCAAACCGCGTTGGCTCCGATCACCAAGATGGCGGCGGAAGCCGAACGGCTGGCCGCGGAATTGGCGGACTGCCACGATGACGCGGACAGGTTGCGGTTGGGTGATCGCTACGATCAACTCCAACACCGGTTGGAAGAGTGCGGCGGCTACCGCGTCGACCACAAGATCGAGCGCGTCCTCTCCGGTCTGCGGTTCACCGACGAACAACTGCGACAACCGGTTGTGCAACTGAGCGGCGGGCAGCAGAACCGCTTGTTGCTGGCGAAGTTGCTCTTGGCGGAACCCGATCTGATGCTGCTCGACGAACCGTCGAACCATCTCGATATCGAAGCCACTCAGTGGCTCGAGTCGTTTCTCGCCGAAAGTCGTCAAGCGATTCTGGTAGTCAGCCACGACCGCTATTTCCTCGACAAAGTCACGACGCGAACGCTGGAGTTGTTTCGCGGCACGATTGAATCGTATGCGGGCAACTACTCGGCGTATCGAAGGCAAAAAGTCGAACGGCTCGAGGTGCAACGGCGGACCTTCGAACGCCAGCAGACCGAGATTGCGAAGATGGAGGACTTCGTCCGTCGCCATCACCACGGACAAAAGCACGCGCAGGCCGAGGATCGTCGCAAGAAACTAGAGCGGATCGAGCGAGTCGCCGCGCCGCGCGAGATTGCTGCTCCGCCGATGAGATTTCCCGCCGCCGACCGCTGCGGCGATGTGGCGATTCGCGTCGAACGACTGGCGAAAGCTTACGACCAGCCGTTGTTCGCCAACCTCACGTTCGATGTCCTGCGCGGCGAAAAATGGGGCGTCCTGGGACCCAACGGCAGCGGAAAAACGACCCTCTTGCGGTGCCTGCTCGGAGAAGTGGAACAGGACGACGGCGCCGTCTCGTTCGCCGCCGGAGTCAACGTCGCCTACTTCGATCAGGGATTGGAGTGCTTGGCGAGCGATCAGGCTGTCGTCGACGCCATCCGGCCCCAGTACAAGGAGTTCACCGAGGAGGCGCGGCGCGACCTGCTGGCGCGGTTCGGCGTGATCGGCGATATGGCGTTTCAAAAAGTGAATGAGCTGAGCGGCGGGGAGCGCAACCGCGTCGCGCTGGCCATGCTGGCCGGGCTGAACGCCAATCTCCTCGTGCTCGACGAACCGACCAACCACCTCGACCTCTGGGCCCGAGGCGCTCTGGAAAAAGCGATCCGTGAATTCGATGGCACGGTCGTCTTCGTCAGCCACGATCGCTACTTCATCAACCAGGTCGCCGATCATCTGCTGGTGGTCGAGCCCGATCGGTTCCGCGTGGTGGATGGAGGCTACGACACTTACCTGCATCTGGCCAGACAATCCGCGGCGGCGGTGCTCAATGAGAAACCGAAGCCGGCGAAAGCGACCAGGCGGCGACAATCGGATCGCAAGAAGCGGAAGTTCCCGTACCGCAAAATTGAAGATCTGGAAACCGACGTCGCTCACGCCGAACAGGCGATCGCCGCGCTTCACGAAAAGCTCTCGTCGCCCGACGTGCTCCGCGATGGAGAGCTAGTGAAGGCGATTCAAAAAGATCTGCAACTGCAACAGTCGCACTTGTCCCAACTCGTCCAACATTGGGAGGAGGCGATGGAGTTCGAGCAGTAGCAAGCGACTCGAAGAAATGCGGAGGCGGTCGAGCGAACGAAAGGCCTTTCCGATACGAAGGTCGAAACAATCGACCGTCGCCCCTTCATCCCTCAAAACCAATTCATAAAGTGGACGGACCGATCTCTCGATGCGCTCGCCGCTTCCGCAAGTAGGCCGAGATGGTTGGTCGCGTGCTGGTTGGCCAACACCTGACGACTAGAAGCTGAAGTACAGTCCCAGTCCGGACCGGCTGTACGATGGGCGGTACCGCGGGTTGAAGGCCGGCGTCGAATAGCCCGGCCGCGCGTACGGGTTGTAAGGCACGTAACGCGAACGGTAGTTGGGCTGGTAGTTGGGCTGGTAGTTGTAGCGATAGTTGATCGTCCGCGGCGCATACATCGAATACGCGGGCCGGTAGGCAGGGCGGTACGCGGGCCGGTAGCAACTGGGGGGCCGGTAGGTGTGATCAGCCAACGCCGGGGCGGTGAACATGCCAGCGCTCGCCAGCACTCCAAGCATCAACAGGTGTCTCATGTCAGGTCTCCGATCGAGGGGCGTTTCAGGATGCCCTCAATAAGAGCGAAACTCGGACCATTCCCGACGCGAAAGTCGTAAGTAATACGAGCACCGACGTTTAGTGAGATTGACCGCCGCCGGCCGGCCGCGAGGAATGATCTCAAAGTGATCACACCGTGTGGTCGAATTGAAAGAGACGTCCCAACGGATGGCGATGGGCGCCGGAGATGGCCGCGCGAACAGCGCGCGAACAGCGCGCGGCGCTAGTCGCGAACGCGTTCGTTGACAGGGGCGTCGGTCGGCAGGAAGCTGCTCCAACTCTGGTATTTGGGGTTCCGCATCTTGGCGGCGAGCAGCGGATTGTGCCGCGGTCGCTTGGGAGCTCGCAAGAGTTTCATGCGGGCCTCTTTCGGCGTCCGGCCGCCCTTGCGTCCATTGCAATCCACGCACGAGCAGACCACGTTCTCCCACGTCGTCTCGCCGCCGCGGCTGCGGGGGATGACATGGTCGACGCTGAGTTGCGACGTCGGTTTTGTCTGGCCGCAATACTGGCAGCGGTGCTCGTCGCGAGCAAACAGGTTGCGACGACTAAACCGCAGCGTCTGCTTCGGCATCCGATCGTACTGGTAAAGCCGGATCACGCGCGGCGCCCGGACGACAAAATTGACCGACCGCACCCATTCCTCTTCGATGCCAAGTGCCGACTCCCCTTCGCTGAACGACAACTCGGAAAACTCCGTCCAGATCTGACTGAGTTCACACCACGCCTCAAAGTCGTAGTTGGCGAAGTGGCCGTCTTCGAGATGCACGACTTCGGCATGATTGGTGTAGAGCAAACCGAACGCGCGGCGCATGGAAACGACGTGGACAGCCAGATAGAACCGGTTCAACACGAGCACGCTGCTGTTCAGCACAGACGGGCCGGTCGATTCCTGTACGGGCGTCTCGCGTTTTGATTGCACGTCAATCGGGAAAGCAAGGGGGTAGGGTAGATTCCTATCTAAACCGGCGTGTGGTTTTGAGAGCTTGGAAATATTCTATCGCTGGCAGCGCAAAGAAGCCAGCAAATATGTCGGCCGCGCCGAAAATCGCGCTCGCACTTCGCCGATGGCGGCGAGCTTACATGGGGGCGCGCGGTGCGAGCGCCGAGCGACGGGCGGCGGATGCCTGCCAGCAAGCTGGCGCGACGACAACGCGGTCAGACGATTTGTGATTTGGTTTCGCGGCAGGCGGATCGTTTCGCCCGGGAATTGACTTGCCTCGTCGCTCACCTTGGGATTACGATGATTTTTATCGAGCGACAACGGATGACGCTCGAATTCCTAAAGCCTGAGGGCGGAGTAAATGATTCACTACTCCTGTGATCGGTGCAAACGCGTGCTCAGTGAGGACGATTTGCGCTACGTCGTAAAGATGGAAATCCACGTGGCCACGGATGCGGTCGAGATGGATGAGCTTGACGACGACCGCGACCAACTGCTCGAGATTCACGAAATCCTCGAACGTTTGGACGACAGCGAGACGGCCGAGCTGGCCGACGAAATCTATCAGCGCCGCCGCCACGATCTGTGCGCGGACTGCTTCCGCAAGTTCGTGAAGAATCCGGTCGGCGCCGAAACCGCCCCGGTGCAACTCGACTTCAGCAAGAACTAGCGCTCGCCGAACGGCGAACCAGTTTTCGCCAAGGCTGTTTTGCGGTCTGCAGTACCTGCTTTCGCAGTCTGTCTCCGCACTGTCTATGTTGACGTAAACCCTCTCCGAGCGACTGACGGCGACTAGAGGCTGTTTCAGAACCTTGTACGATGGCCTTCCAAGGCGCCTTCCAAGGCCTTGGAAGGCCATCGTACGGCAAGACATCGGTTTTGAAATGCCCTCTAGTCACTCAGCTTCGCAAGTGACACCATACTGTCATTATCTGGCGCGGTTGCCCGCGCCCGCCCCGCTTGTGACCGCGAAATTCGGCTGATAAGATCGGCTCTTTGCGTTCGGCACGCGGGCCTCGACAAGGGTCCGACAGCCGTTTTGGCCATTCATTTGCGCCCGCCCCTGCGAAGCAGAAGGTGCGACAGTCATCTTCAGTCGCCAGGTCCGGCGCTTGCTTGGTTTACTCGAAGGGTGAGTTACGTGAGCGATCAAAAACTGAACATTGCGGTAATCGGCGGCGACGGCACGGGTCCCGAAGTCACGGACGAAGCCCTCAAGGTCCTGGCCGCCATCGCGGCCAAAGAAGGTATCGAATTCCAAACCACGCCGTACGACTTCGGCGGTGAGCGGTATCTCAAGACGGGCGACATCCTGCCGGACGGAGCGGTCGACGAACTGCAAAGTTACGACGCCATTTACTTGGGAGCCGTGGGCCACCCCGACGTGGCCCCGGGCGTCCTCGAGAAAGGGTTGCTGCTCGAACTCCGCTTTCAGCTCGACCAATACATCAACTTGCGGCCCGTCAAACTTTACCCGGGCGTGGAGACGCCGCTCGCTGGAAAAGGGCCCGAAGACATCGACTTCGTCGTCGTCCGCGAGAACACGGAAGACCTGTACGCCGGCATCGGCGGCTTCTTGAAGAAGCATACCGCCGACGAAGTGGCCACGCAGACGGCGATCTACTCGCGGAAGGGTTGCGAGCGATGCTTGCGCTGGGCCTTCGAGTACACCCGCAAACGGAACAATCCCAAAGGCAAGCGCCTGACGCTGGTCGCCAAGACGAACGTGCTGACGTACGGTCATGACCTGTGGTGGCGAACGTACCAAGACGTCGCGCGGGATTACCCCGACGTGGAAGCCGACTACAACCACGTCGACGCCTGCTGCATGTGGATGGTGAAGAACCCCGAGTACTACGATGTGATCGTCACCACGAACATGTTCGGCGACATCATCACCGATCTCGGCGCGATGATACAGGGCGGCATGGGCGTCGCCGCCGGCGGAAATCTCAACCCCGACGAAGGCGGCTGCAGCATGTTCGAACCGATGGGCGGCAGCGCGCCGAAGTACACCGGTCAAGGCGTCATCAATCCCATCGCCGCGATCGGAGCGATGGCCATGCTGCTCGAGCAAACGGGGTGCGAACAAGCCGGAGCCCAAGTGCTCGACGCCATCCAGGTTGTCACTGGCGAGAAGATGAAGAGCCAGAGCGCGGGCAAGATGGGCTACAGCACCTCGGAAGTCGGCGACCTGGTGATCGAAGCGTTTTCCTAAGCCGTCGGAGATCGAGAACCATGCTCCAGGAACTGTTCGACTTGACCGGGCGCACGGCGCTGGTCACCGGCGGCAGCAAGGGACTCGGCCGCGCGATCGCGCTGGGGTTCGCCGAAGCGGGAGCCCATGTGATGATCGCCGCTCGCACCGAGTCGCAACTGCATGACGCGGCGGCCGAAATCGACGCGGCCGGCGCGGGCCGAGTCGAGTATGCGGTCGCCGACTTCAGCGACCGAGACAGCAGCGACCAGTTGGCTCAACGGGCGCTGGAGTTGTTCGGCGGCGTCGATGTCTTCGTCAACAACGCCGGTAACAACGAACCCGAGACGCTCGTCGAAATGACCGACGATTCGTGGGATCGGATTGTTGAGTTGAACATGTCCAGCGGAGTGCGGCTGGCGAGTCGGTTCGCAGCGGGCATGATCGAGCGAAGTTGGGGGCGGATCATCCACATGTCCAGCGTCATGGCGCTCGCTTCCGCCGGCGGTCGCGGAGCCTACTCGGGAACGAAAGCCGCCCTGATTGGCTTGACCCGCGCGCACGCATTGGAACTCGGCCCACACAACATCACCGTCAATTGCATCGCCCCGGGACCGATCATGACCGACTTGCCCATGTCGGTTCTCACCGATGAGCAGAAGGCGAAGTTCGCCGAAGTCACCGCCGTCAAACGCTGGGGTGACCCGGTCGACATGGTCGGGCCGGCGCTGCTGCTGGCGACCGAAGCCGGCCGCAACATCACCGGCACGGTGATCCTGGCCGACGGCGGTCTGATCTGCCGCACGTTCGATTGAGCTTCGATCGACGGCGGCTCACTTGGGAAACACGACCTTCGCCGCCGCGCTCCAACTCGAGCCGCTCCACTGGTGCAACTGCCGCGACGCCTCCACGTATTCGCTGGCGGCGCGGCGGACCGGGTCGGGCAGGCGGAGCAGATTGTGCGGCTGCACCTCCTCCGGGTGCTCAACAACTTTGTGCAGCCAGTCAGCCGGGATCTTGGCTTCGGTCAATGACAGCATCACGCCCAGCCGATGGGCGACCGTCGGATAGGCCCGTTTCTGAATCGCCGCCAGGTGATTCGCCGCCGCCGATTGCAGCTTTCGTTCACTCTCAGCGACAGCCGCGGCCCGCTGCTTGGCCTCCTTGTCGCCGTCCAGATAGAGGGCGACGACAAATCGATCTGAACCGCTGACTCCGTTCTCGTCGAGTTGACGAATCACGTTGCGGTCGACTCCAGTCGCCGAACAACGGGCCAGCATCACGTCCGCCCGCCACTCGGCCGGCACGCGAAAGATCAAGACAAACTCCCGCGCGCCTTCCAATGACGACTGTTGCGTCGGCTTGAGCTTGAAGAACGCCGTCGCGCCGCGATTCAACGTGCCGCTCGATGCGACGAGCTCTTGTGGAGGCAGCAATTCATACCGAACGCTCGACGTGTCCTTGGTCCCCAGCCCGCCGTTGCCGGTCACGTTGAGCAAGTGCTCAAACGATCCACTGGCGACGACGCCCAAGCTCTTCGTCCGCTCGCCTTTCTTTTCGACGCCCACATTCCCAGCGATCGGCGATGCGACGGTCGTGTTCGGCAACTGATCGATGACCTGCACCGTCCGCAGTGGGCTGTCGAAGCGATAGAAGTATTGCACGAGGTCGTCTTCGTCACCGTGCACGATCAGGGAAGATACGGTGAACTTGGCTTCCATCAACCGCTCGTCGGGATGCATCGCTCGAAACTCGTCCGTTGTCACATCGCGGCAGCCGACGAGCGGAGCCGCGTCGAAGCGAATCCGCGGCAGACCGGCCAGCGCCGTGGAGGCGGGTGAACTGCAGAACAAGACACAGCCAAGCACTACAACTGACAATCGATTGAAGTGATTCGACGGAATACGCGTAGACATGGATCGCTCCCTCTTTCCAGGACGATGGTGCGCGCGGCGACGTGGGAATTGGACGAAATTGGCGAATGCCGGCACCTTCTTGGCGAGACGAACTGCGCGGTTGCAGCCCGACGCCCCCGTCCTGGAGGCAAGCGAAAGGAGATTTGACGACGTGGCGGGTTCGCGCGAACGCGAATGGGTCAGTCGGAATCCTAGCGCGGCGGACGGACAAGTCAATAAGCTAGCACTCAGACCAGACCCGTCGTCACGCGGCCCCCATTTCAATCTCGTCAAAACTCGTCAGTCGAGCGTGGTTCGAGTCGTCAACGGGAGCGTTGCCGGGGCGCGAGACGAGCCCGGTCTGCATTCCGGCGGTCGCGGCGGCGTCCAATTCGGCGGGAATGTCGCTGAGGAACAGGATTTCATTGGCGTCGACCGCGAAGGCGTCGCCGATCGCCCGATAACTGTCGGCCCGCATTTTCGGTCCCGTCGTCGTGTCGTAGTGCCCGTTGAGCAGGTCGAGCAGATTGCCGGCGACGGTGTGGCCGAAGAACAACTTTTGCGCTTGGATGCTGCCCGACGAATAGATTCGCACATCGATCCCGCCGGTCTTCCAGCGCCGCAATGCGGGCGGGACATCGTCGTAGACGTGAGCTTGCATCTCGCCGCTCTCAAAGCCGCTGCGCCAGATCAATCCCTGCAGCTGTTTCAGCCCGGTCGCTTTGACGTCGCCGTCCATCAGCCGGGTCACTTCGGCGGCGACCTGTTCCCGCAGCCGCGTGGGGTCGTCGTCGCCAGTCCACTCGTCGAGCGACGCGGCTCCGGCGTCTTGAGCGATTGCCGCGGCCGCTCGCTGCACATCCGCGTCGTCCCAATGTTTCGAGAGGAACGCCGCCAACTCGCGGCGGACGAACGGAAACATCACGTCGTAGACGAAGCTGACGGAGGACGTCGTTCCCTCGATGTCCAAGAGGATGGCACGGCCGGAAAACTGCATGGCGGCTCCGATGGCGGAACGAACGGTCGGTTCGCGCGCAAGTGATCGATTGGATCGTCAGCGGCCCAGGGCTACTCGACTTTCACGACGGGATCGGTTTCGTCGTCGGCGGGGGGCAGAAAGTCGGGGCCGAGACAAATGGGGATGTAGTTCTCGTTGACGGGGTCGTCCACGTAGATCGGCGACCAACCCGCCGGGTCTTTGAACAGCCGGATGCAGCGAATCTGCCGATCGGCGCAGAGATCGAACCAGTGACGCGCGCCGGCTGGCACGTTCACCAGGTCGCCGCTTTCGACGAGAATGCCGAAGACGGGACCGTTGTCGGGGTTGACGTGAAAGATCCCCCGTCCGTGCACGGTAAAGCGGATCTCGTCCTCTCTGTGCGTATGTTCCTTTGAGAACTTGGCCAGCATCGCATCCAGATTGGGCGTGTCTCGATTGACGGCGATGACATCGGCCGTGACGAAGCCGCCGCGTTCTTTCAGACGAACGATCTCGGCGTCGTAGGCCGCCAGGATTTCCTCGTTGGTGGCGTCGTCGCCGACCCGCCCGGCGACATCCCAATTCTCGTACCAGATTCCAAAGGGAGCGAGGAAGTCGCTGATCTCTTGAGAATCGGTGATCTCCCGTTTTTCATCGGGGATGTTGATACGAGCCATGATGTTTCTCCCAATTTCGCAACTGCGTCAGTTTCGTTTAGAGCCCGGTTGCGGCGCGGTTGAGCATCAAGTCGCGCGCCACACACTCGAACAAGAATTCAAAAACCTCGATGTGACGACGAGCCTCCTCGAGGTCGCGGCCCCAGGTGTAGAGCCCGTGTCGGCGAATCAGGAATCCGTGCGGAGCCCGCTGAGCCGCATCGAGCAACCGCCGCTTCACTTCGTCCGCCAGCGCGGGAATGTCTTGTGTGTTTTCAAAAATGGGAACTTCGATCGACGTGTCGTGCGTCTTGATCCCCTCGAGTCCCTTGAGCATTTCATAGCCGGCGATTCGCAGGCTGCCCCGCTCGAAAAAACAATTCGACAGCAGCGTCCCCCACACGGAGTGCGTATGGAGAATCGCGCCGACGTCGCCCCGCTCGGCCAGCACCACGTGCAACATCGTCTCGGCCGACGCCTTTGGTTGATCGGCCGGCTCGGGCCGCCCGTCCGCCCCGACGCGAACAAAGTCGCTCCGCCGCAAACGGCCTTTGTCCTTGCCGCTGGCGGTCACCAGCAACTCCAACGGTTCGCCCTGCAAGACGACGCTGTAGTTGCTGCTCGTGCCCACGGACCAGCCGCGGCTGTGGAACAACTGACCGGCCTCCCGCAACCCGTCGATGGGCTCGGCGAGCCCCGCCAAGGTGAGTGGGAGCGATTGTTCGTCGGGCAACTGGCTGATCGACATGACGATGCGGCTGACTGCGGCTGACTCGAACGGGAAATGGGGAACCGTCCAGTGTAGCAAATTGAAAACGCCGCGGAGTTGTCGCGCTCGCCACGGGCCCGACGCTCGGCGATGCTCGGCGAGATGTCCGAACGCCCACAGCGTCAGCTATGCATGCGGGGGAGTGAATGACCACCGGCGATGATCTCGGCTTCCGCATCGGCCAGTTCGTTCAATCGGTCTTGCACTTCGGCGTCGGTCGCGTAGGCCTTGGCCAGTTGGACGTAGGTTGCGTGGTGACGCGCTTCGGATTCGAACAGGCTGCCGTAAAACTCCGCCAACTCGCCGTCGGCCACGTGCTGGCGCAACAGGTCGAACCGTTCGCAGGAGCGGGCTTCGATGAGGCTGGCGACCAGCATCCGATCGACCGCTCGATGCGGCTCGGGTCGGCGGACGAGCGCTTGCAACTGCTGAGCGTAGCCGCCAGGTTTCTGCCGCCGAAAAGGGATGCCGCGCCGCTTCAGCAGGTCGAGAACTTGTTGGAAATGGTCGAGTTCCTCGTTCACGATCTCCGCCATCGCCCGACACAAAGGCTCATCCTCCACATAGGCGGTGAGGAGGTTGAGCGCATAGCTGGCCGCCTTCCGCTCACAATGAGCGTGATCGATGAGGATCTGGTCCAGGTGCGCGGCGACTTGATCGAGCCACCGCTGCGACGATGCACTCTTCAAATTGAGCATCTCGGGCGCTCCTCGTTAGTGCCTACTCAAGAAACGGAACGACCCGGCGCAGGGCCGGGCCGCGTTGTTTCAACGCGCGTGGCGGTTCCAAGGCAACCGCTCCAGCGCCATCCAGTTGAGCCAGCTCAGTCGTCCACCAACGGCTCTTTCTTCTCCGTGATGACTTCCGTCTGGGTCGACATCTCGGCGTTCAGAGCGATGAAAGCCTCCTCGCCCTCGGGCACGTTGTCTTCGTGGAAGATCGCCTCCACCGGACATTCGGGCACACACGCTTCGCAATCAATGCACTCTTCCGGGTGGATGTAGAGCATCTGCTCGCCCTCGTAAAAGCACTCCACGGGGCAGACCACCACACAGTCGGTGTATTTGCACGCAAAACAGGCTTTGCAGACGACGTGTGTCATAGGACTCAAACTCCTCTCAGCGCCGGCGGACCAGCAAATATCACGAATTGGTTTAGGATGGGAACGTGCTTGTTTTCGGCAGCCAAGCGCGACTTACGCCAGCCATTTCAACAAGCGTCCATCGAAGAGTGCGGAGGATTTGGGCATCCGATCACCCCCGATTTGTTGCTCCCACACGCCAACAGACAACTAACGGACTGGAATTCTCTAACGTCTTGGAGTGGTTGAAGTTGTTGGGAGGGAAGCACTTCAGACTCCGTTCCCCAAGCGTCTTCGTTGCGAATCGTAGTGATGACACGAAATGCTGTCAAGATACCTGAAAACCTCCCTAAATCGCCAAACCTCCTCGTTTCACTTGCTTCAAAATGTGCCCGAATCTAAAATCAAGCCTGGTAAGCGTTTCGGGCTAGATCAAACTTCTCCAGCCCCCTCCCCTGCGACATTTCGTCCGTGGTTTAAAGGTCCGCCCCGTGTCGCTATCGGATATCGACCGAAAGCTGCTTGAAACGTGTTTGGCTGGACAGCCCGGCGCCTGGGAGGACTTTGTTGACCGATTCCTGGGATTGGTGCTACATGTCATCAACCACACGGCCCAAAGCCGGTCGGTCGAGTTATCCAGCCACGATCGAGAAGACCTAGCCGGTGACGTCTTTCTCGAAATCGTCAAGAACGACTACGCGTTGCTGAGACGATTTCGAGGGAAAGCGGCCCTGACCACCTACTTGACCGTCGTCTCGCGGCGAATCGTCGTACATCGAATCAAGCAGGGTGTGGCCGCCCCACGGAACACCTCCACGCCAGCAGCCGATGAAAAATCTCACGATCCGGTCGAGCGGATCAGCAATCGAGATGAAGTCGAACGCCTGCTCAAGGGGCTCAACGGTCCCGAAGCCGATGTTGTCCGGCTTTACCATCTGGAAGGTCGCAGTTACCGAGAGATTAGCTCGACGGTCGGGATCGCCGAGAACAGTGTGGGTCCCACGCTCAGCCGAGCTCGTGAGAAGATGCGCCAAGCCGGCCGCTAAGTCCGCGCGGCCGCTCTCCCGATCCGTCTCTCTAGCACCCGCCAGGCGCCGCTGCCTCGATTTGGCCGCAACTCGGTGAGGCGTTTCGAGTTCGACTACCTCGAGTAGCCGCGTACTGAAGGCCGATATCCGACGCGCGGATCGAGGGGCGATTGGCGGCGGCCGCCCAGTGGGGCCGCTGCCGGCGGTTGAGCCAGTCCGGGCGAGGCGAGGTCCACCGATGGTTGAGTGTCCGGCATCGTGAACAACACGCGGTCGTCACCGATGATCCGATTCACGGCGTAATGGGCAACCTGAATCGTCAGCTGCAGCTGCTCAGGCCGCCCGGGGTTCAGTGTGATGGTGACTTCTTCGGGTAGAGCAACTTGATCCTCTTCGTAGAACTTGTACCGATCGGCCCTTGCGGACGCGACGATGCGGCCAGTGGCGTCTTTCAAGTGCTGCTCCATGACCCATCCATAGGTGTCGTGGACGACGAGCACTCGGAGCAGATCTCCTTGCGCCGTGCGAACGGGCGTGTGAATCTCGACTTGCCGGCCGCCTCGCGAGTACGGCCCGCGATACTCGGCGTTGGGATCGAGTGTGATCATGCCGAGCGCTTCCATGATCCAATGCGGCTCGACCGGCAACAGCCGCCGCATCGGTGTCTGAGCAAAGTCCTCGTGACGCGAGTAGAGCAGGCCTTTCGGGAGGCCGGGAACGGAAACATTCGGAGCCCAAAACCAGAACAGATCGTCATTGCTGCCGATATCGACCTGCGGGCCACCGACTCCCAGCACTCGCGCCTGCAACCGCAGCCGGCGGGGGCGTTCCAAAGCCAACTCGGCCTCCAATCCCGGATACCCTTGCACGGAGATGTTCGCCCGGCTCGTTTGCAACCGCTTCACTTTGCCGCTGTTGGCGTTCACCACGTCAACAATCTCCCGCACGGTCGGCGGTTGATGAAACATCTCGGGACCCGTGTAGACCGGCGGCTGGCGCCAATGGCACCCGGTCCAACTCAACAAACCGAAAACGATCGCCCAGCATCGATACCTGCTCACGACATGCTTCCTTGCTTCGTCTGTGGAGCGACTCATTCGTTCCAAAACTGACCAATCCGATTCATCGAGTCGTCAGTGGGGCTCAACTCGCATCGGCGAACAACAAACCAGATAACTCGCTCTGAATCTCCGCGATGCGGCTCTGAGTCGGCCGCCGGGTGGAAACGCGGTATTCCTTCTCGTTCCGCGGACAGTAGACAACCATCACCTCATCGCCACGCTCATCCGTTTCCGTCTCCTCCAACCGCAGAATACGGCGGCGGATCATCAACAGCGTCAGCACGTATCGGACTTCCAGCTTCTCCGCCTCCGCTTCGAGCTGCTGGAAATAGTGCAGCATGACGTCGTTGGGAGCCCAGTTCAGTGTTCGGGCGTTGGCGTCGGGCATCTGGGATTTCCAACAGCCGAGCGCTTCGTCCGGCGGACCCTGCCACACAGCCAACGAATAGTCGCGGCGAATGACAGCGGCGCCCTCTTGCAGCAGCACTGAGTAAAACTCTTCGCCCGGTTTGAATTCGTGCTCTGTCTGAAAGCACCGCCGGGTGCACCGTTGGACATCAAAATCCAGCATCGTCGGCTCCTCTCCCCCCCCCTCGTCCGCGACCGCCGTCCAAAAAGACGGGAGATCGTACGCAAAACTAACGTGGAGCTCAACAGCGAGTCAACTGCCAGCAGCCAGCAGCTAGCGGCGCCGGCCAGCTCACCACCTACCACACATCGAAGAACCGCGATGACGATCCGCCGGGTGCGACCTGAAACCGGACGGGTTTGGCGCAGCGTGGGCAAGCGCCGGCGTACTGATCGCCATTGGCGTTCAAATAGATCCTCGCGTAGATCGAGCAGCATTGAAATCTGACGCCCAAAAAAGGCTTGCTCGGTTGAGGTTTCCGCGAGCTCGTTTCCGGCTCACTCGACAGATCGAGATGTTCACCCGCCATGGCTCGGATTCCGTGGAGATTTCGATGTCACCTGGCCGCTTGTACCACCTGGCCGCTTGTACCACCGGGCCGCCGCGCAAGCAATGGATGGTGCTCGATCGGCGAACCATCGGTGTTGGATGAAGCGAGATCGGGAGAGCTTGGATCCGTCTCTCGCGGACTCGCACAGCGGGCTGTCGTGTTCAAGTGGCAGTGCCACTCACAAAGCGAGCTACCGCTCGGTAGTTGTTCGTCCGCTCCCGTTGGTCGCTGGAATCGCTTATGCAAAGTCCCGCATCCTCAACGCCACAAGTCGCGGCGGTCTACGGTTAACTTCGGGTGCGGGGGCGGGCGATCTTCAGTCCCTCCGAACCTCGGCGGCGGCCGAGTGTCTCGCCCCTGGCGGATGTCTTGACCCTCTCGGAATACTCGACTAAAGTCATCTCATTCGTTGTGGGCGGGAAAACCCTTCCAACCCAGTCATTTTGACAGTCGCGCAGCATTTTTCGACGCGCAGTAATTGCTAATCGCAGATGAACAATCAATCTCTCCTCCTACTGGCTCTATTGCTTACGCCTCACCGGCGGTAGGGGAGTGTTTTGCTCGACGAAAACGACGAGCCCCGAGACCGCCAAGTCTCGGGGCTTTTTTTGTTTCTCGACCAATCGCCAAAGACACCAATCGCCAAAGACAAAGACCGAGTCGACTGATGAACGAGTACGAGAAGTTGAGCGCTAGCGGCAAACGGGCTCACCTGCTGTTGCCCGAGCCGGTCAGGGACCGGCCTGTCGCATTGGGCGCGCATCGACTCGCGCGGCATCAGGGAGAATTCATTTCGAAAGCGACGAAAACAAAATGAGCGACACGAGAACGATCACGATCTTTGACACGACGCTGCGGGACGGCGAGCAGTCGCCCGGGGCGAGTATGAATTTGAATGAAAAAATGGAAATTGCTCAGGCGCTCGGCGACCTGGGCGTCGACATCATCGAGGCCGGTTTTCCCATCGCCTCGCCCGGCGACTTTGAAGCGGTTCGCGAAATCTCCGGAGCCCTTCGCGACACGACGATCTGCGGTCTGGCGCGGTGCAACGAAAAGGACATCGACCGCGCTTGGGAGGCGCTCAAACACGCCGAGAAACCCCGGATCCACGTCTTCCTGGCGACCAGCGCGATTCACCGGGAGTTCAAGTTGAAGATGACGCCGGAGAAGATCATCGAGACGGCGATCGCCGGCGTGACGCGCGCCGTCGGGTACTGCGACGACGTCGAGTTCTCGCCGGAAGACGCGGCCCGCACCGAGCACGATTTTCTTTGCGAGGTGGTGGAGCGAGCGATCGAGGCCGGAGCCACGACGGTGAACATCCCGGACACGGTCGGCTACGCGACCCCTGAACAGATGGGCGAGACGATCGAAATGCTCGTCAATCGCGTACCCAACATCGACAAGGCCGTGGTCAGCGTCCACTGTCACAACGACCTCGGCTTGGCGGTCGCCAACAGCCTGGCGGCGGTCGCCAACGGAGCCGGCCAGATCGAGTGCACGATCAACGGGATCGGCGAGCGCGCCGGCAACTGCTCGCTCGAGGAAGTCGTCATGGCGATGCGGACTCGGGGCGACTTCTATGATTGCCGCACGAGAATCGAGACGGAGCGCCTGGTGCCGACCAGCCGACTCGTCGCAGCCGTCACCGGCATCCAAGTGCAACGCAACAAGGCGATCGTCGGACGCAACGCCTTCGCTCACGAGGCGGGCATTCACCAAGACGGCATGCTGAAAGAGCGCACGACTTACGAAATCATGCGCCCCGAAGATGTCGGCTTTGCGAAAACCGACCTGGTGCTGGGTAAGCACAGCGGTCGCGCCGCGCTGGCCGACCGCGCTCGCGCACTCGGCTTTCGCCTCACTGGCCAACAGTTGCAGAACGTCTTCGAGCAATTCAAAGTGCTCGCCGACAAGAAGAAAGAGATCTACGACGGCGACATCGCGGCCCTGATTCAACAGGAACTCGATGACGTCACCAACGAAGAGTGGTCTCTCTCCTCGTTCAAGGTCACGGCCAGCACCGACGGCGCTCCGCACGTCAGCCTCACGCTGGAGCGCGGGGGTGAGACGTTCACAGAGGAACTGTCCGACGGCGACGGCCCCATCGACTGCGTCTTCTGGGCGACCGAGAAGATCACCGGAATCTCCGTCGTCTGCAAGGAGTACCACGTCCGCAGCGCCACGATCGGCCGCGACGCTCAGGGCGAAGCGACATTGATGGTCGAACACCAGGGGCAAACCTATCGCGGGCGGGGCGTTTCAACCGACACGGTGGAAGCGACCATCCGCGCTTTGCTCAATGCGGTCAACCGGATCGCAGCGGCTCTCGATGACGGGGCGGCCGAGCCGACGTCGACGGTCGACTAGGCGAGCGATTAGACGGTCGACTAGACGAGCGAGCGGGAATCGCACTCCCCTCGCTGCGATCAAGCGACGAACGCCAAGTAGTAGAAGATCCAGCCGGTTAGCGCCGTCATCGACATGCCGATGGCGGCCAGCCGGCCGGTCACCCGGTGCGTCGCGCTGTACTCGTTGGGGCGCGGCGACTGCTCGAATTTGCGGAGCCCCATCGCGATCACGTAGACCCACATCAAGAGCGTCGGCACGGCGAACACCAGATGGATCGATAGACAGTACCAGACCACGCACCACGCGCCGGGGATGAAGTGCCGCGATGGGGCGGCGCGGTCTTTCCAACTCGTGAGCAGCCGCAAGTCGACCTCAAAGGCGATCACGGCGATCAAGAGGATGACGCCCAGCGCCAACTGAACTCTCTTGTGCAGCAGCAATTTAGCATCGCCGTCCAGACCTCGGCCGCGGACCAGCCAAATGCTCCAGGCCATGATCGGCACGACGGCGAACATGGCCACGAACACGACGTCCGTCATGATCGCCGCGCGAGTTCCCAAAAACCCGTCGAAGCCGGGGAAACCTTGAGCCAACAAGAGGGGTGAGCCGTTCATTGCACGTCCGTGTGAAGTGGGGAACGTCGGCGATTCTACGAGTTTGGCGGTGTCGCGCAAAGGCGAGACACCGCCAACTCAACCTCGCGCCAAACAATAATCACTCCGCCAGCGACACCCTCGCTCGCGACGCCTTCGACCGGGCTTAAGGGGTTTTCGACCGAGCTTATGGGGTTTTCGCCTCGCCCTGCTCGCCTTCGCCGTCGCCAGATTTGGAAGCGTCGCCGTCCTCGTCCTTGTGCTCACCCTTGTCGTCGTCGCCTTCGTGGTGGCCTTCGCCGTCTCGATCGTGGCCTTCGCCATCCTCGCCGTGATGTCCTTCCGCATCGCCGTCGTGCTCGTGGCCGCCGTCGTGCTCGTGGCCATCACCGTGCTCGTGGCCATCGCCGTGATCGTGGCCGTGTTCTCCCGACGAGCCGCCGTTAACCTCCACGCTGATGCTCTCGCCGTTGCAGCCTGACATGACCAGAGCTGCGCAGATCGCGATCAGCGAAAAGCAGATTCGAACTACTGACTTCATCATCTCATTCCTTATTGTCTCTCGTGCATGAAACTTCACCGCGTTCTACCCGACGAGGATGGGCGGCGACGCGAGCGGATCGACTCCGTTCCGCCAATTCTACTCAACTCTAGTTGTCGTGATTACCCGAGTGCTCGCGCGAGGCGCTGTGGAAGCCGTGCGGACGATGTCCGCACGCAGTTCGACAGTGGTCGTGACAGTGAAACGCGATTGCCGTAAGTTGATGTCGTCACGTTTGGCCGAGTGGCGGAATTGGCAGACGCACGGGACTTAAAATCCCGCGGGAGGAATCTCCTGTACCGGTTCGAGTCCGGTCTCGGCTACTAAAACAGAGGACTACCCAAACCGTGAATTGCCGCTCGGCGAGCGTTCATCAATTCTCACGGTCCCGTTTGCGCGATTTGGCGAGTGCTTCCCTCTTTCTTTGCCCCGCAGGGGCCGCAACATGTCAGCCCAGGGCAGAGCGCAGCGCCGCCCTGGGTACGGAAACCCCCCGGACCCCGTCGCCCTGAAAGGCCTGAAAGCTGGTTCACCCGTGCTCAAGCACGGGCCTATGCCGCCTGCGGCGGAGGAGGGC
>JASMLW010000166.1 GCA_030748485.1 Pirellulaceae bacterium | reverse complement strand
ATCGATCGAGCGAACCGGAGCCGAATGTGAAACGTGGCAAGAAAAAGGGTAAGACTCCGCCGCCGGAAGACCCCAATTTCCCAAAGGTCGTCATCGATTGGGTCGAGTTCGTCGGTCCGATCTTCGACCAATGGCCGCCGGCGCACCACCGTCAGCTGCTGTTCGAACAAGGCGATTTGACCGACGACGAATACGCACTCCGCGTCATCGAGAAGTTCGCCGACCGCGCATTTCGCGGTCCAGCCGACGCCGCCGAAGTCGCCGCGGCGCACGAGTTCTTCAAGAAGATTCGCCCCCGCCAGGAATCGATCGAAGCGGCCCTGCGGGAAACCCTGGCGCTGATTCTCATCTCTCCCCGCTTCCTCTATTTGGTTGAGCCGGCGTCGCCGGATCGCAGCCTGACGAACCACCAGATCGCAACTCGACTGTCGTATTTTCTCTGGAACTCCATGCCCGATCCAACACTTGGCGAGTTGGCGGACGCGGGCAATTTGAACGATCCCAAAGTCGTCAACGAGCAAGTCGAGCGAATGTTGGCCGACCCCAAATCCTGGCGGTTCGTCAAGAGCTTTACCAATGAATGGCTCGACCTCGACGGTCTCCAGCGAGTCGCCGTGAATCCGGAGTACTACCCCGATTTCAATAATGATCTCAAGGCCGAGATGGTGCGCGAGACACAGCACTTCTTCGCGGAAGTCCTTTTCAAAGACTTGAGTGCGCTCAACTTTATCGAAGCGGATTTCGCGATGCTAAATGGTCCGCTGGCGCGCCATTACGGGGTGGAGGGGCCGCGGGGCGGCGGTTTCGAGCGCGTGGCGCTCGACGGCGAGCAGCGGCGCGGCGGACTGCTCAGCCAAGCCAGCTTCCTGCTCGCCAACTCGACGGGAGAAGATTCGCATCCGGTGAAGCGGGGCGTCTGGATTCGGTCCCGGTTGCTGGACAATCCTCCTCCTCCGCCGCCGCCCAACGTCCCGCCGCTCGAAGCTGAGAATCCGAACTTCGCCAAGCTGCCGCTGAAAGAGCAACTGAAAGCTCATCGCAATCACGCGGCTTGCTCGAGTTGCCATCGCGGCATCGACCCGTGGGGCGTCGCGCTCGAACAGTTCGACGCGGTCGGCTTGCGGCGAACTGAGGTCGTTCGCCGCACCGGTCGCGGCAAGAAGAAGCAAACGCTGACGCCCGTCGATGCGACCACGAAGCTGCCCGACGGCTCCGAGTTGTCGGGAGTCGACGACCTGCGAAAGCACCTGCTGACGAAGAAGAAGAAACGCTTCGCTCGCGCCCTGACGAGCAAGATGCTCAGCTATGCGTTGGGCCGCTCGCTCGAGTTGGGGGACCAGCCGACGGTCGACCGGATAACTGTTCAGTTTTTGGCAAGTGACTGCCGATTGAGTAAGTTGATTGAGTTGATTGCGATTGATGAGACGTTCCGTACTAATTGATTCAAAGGCTCCCGATGACGCACAAATCTTGGCGCATTCCTCGACGAACGGTCCTGCGCGGAACGGCCGTGTCGCTCGCCCTCCCATTTCTCGAGTGCATGGCGTGGGCGAAACCGTCGGCCCCGCGGCCGCGCCGATTGTGTGGCGTCTACTTTCCATACGGCGTCAGCCTGCCAAATGCGAAAAACGCTGAATGGAACTGGTTTCCCACCGGGGAAGGTCGGGAGTTTCAGTTCAACCAGAGCCTGTTGTCGCTCGAGCCGCTGCGCAAGGAAGTCACCATTCTCGGCGGACTGTCACATCCGCAAGGCCGCCGAATGGGCGGCCACGACACGGGTGACATCTTTCTCACCGCAGCTCGGCTTAAAGGCAGTCAGTTCGTCAACTCCATTTCACTCGATCAGTTCGCTGCTGAGCGAATCGGCCAGGAGACTCGATTTCCGTCGTTGGCGTTGTCGTCGGACGGCGGTGTGGGCGAGCCGACGCGGTCCAGCACGCTTTCGTTCAACCGAGAGGGACAACCGGTTCCGGCGTTGTCCAAACCGCGTCAAGTGTTTGAGCGTTTGTTCACGTCCAGCGCGGAGTCGATCGATCTGCAACGACGGCAACTTGCCGCCGACACGAGCATGCTCGACTTGATCCTCGAAAACTCGCGCTCGCTGCGCAGGCAGTTGGGCAAACTCGATCAGCGGAAACTCGATGAATACCTGGCGTCGGTTCGCGAGATCGAGAAGCGCGTCGCGCGTTCGCAGAAGTGGCTGGACACGCCGCGACCAAAAGTCGACGCCGAGGGCCTTCACCTCGACGCCGATGACCATGCGCCGCAAGAGTTTATTCAAACGATGTACGACTTGATCTATTTGGCTTTCCAAACCGACACCACTCGCTTCGCCACGTTCCAACTCGGCAGCATGAACGGCGCCACGTCGATTGCCGGAAAATTTCCCGAATTGCTCGGTCTCGGCAAGAACCATCACGGGCTCGCCCATGGGGCCGGTAAACCGGGCGGCGCCGAGGCGCTCGGCAAGTGGGACCGCTTCCTGGCCGAACAACTGGCCTACTTCCTAACGAAACTCAAGCAGACGCCCGAAGGCGACGGCAATCTGCTCGACCAAACGCTCGTCTTCTACGGCAGCAGCAACAGCAAGACGCACAACAACACAAACTACCCGCTGGTCCTGGCCGGCGGCGGTCAACTCGGCATGAAACACGGCCAGTACCTGCGTTTCAATGCGCAGACTCCGCTGTCCAACCTGTTCGCGACGATGCTTCAGCGACTGGGAGTCGAAACATCCGGGTTCGGCGACAGCACAGGAGAGTTGACCGAGGTCCTGAGCTGAACGTCCGTTCCAGGCAACCGTCAGCCTGCTCGTGTCGATTGCGGCGCCTCGGGCTGCGATGATCGCGCCGCCCAAACGGCGCGCCCACTATCCCGTTCGCCTGAGCCCTTGAATGAACGAGGGACTCGAATGATCCGCAACACGATTCGGCTGGCGTTGATCGCGGCCGCCGCCACGGGCGGGGTCATGGCGTTGATAAAGACGGCGAAGACGCCCCCATTGGAGGCCGAATACAAACGGCTCTACCGACTTGTTGGTGAGCTTCCGGTGACCGATCCGACACGCGCATGGATGGTCAAACTGCCGAATGACGATCGGCTCGTCCACCAGTGGCGAGTCTATCTGCCCGCCAATTATCGGGCCCGCATCCACAGTCTCCGTGGCCTGATCTCGGCGGATTCTCCACGCGCGAGAGACAACGAAAGCTCCATCAACAGGGTTGGCGCCACCGAGTCGAACGAATTCGTGTTAACCATCGCCTTTGCGAAAAACTTGGATGGCCAATGGGAGTTGCATCACTCCACTGAACGCAGTCGAGGAAAAAGCGACATTCGCGGAAAACTGGCGGAGATACTCGAAAGCGGCGACTTTGTCCTCGACTCGTTCGCCGAGGGCGATCCCGTCATGCTCGCCGACGATGATGTCACCTGCGTGGTGCGCATTCGAGCCAAGATGGCCGACCCCATGTCGCCGCCGGACGAACCGCTGTACAGAGGATACTACCTGTACGTCGTACCCGAGTCGTACCAAGGTACGTTGCAGACCAGCAAGCCAGCGCCCGCCAGCAACCCCAGCAATCCAGGTTCTCAAACGCCACGTTAGAAGAAGCCGCAGTACGTCACTTCACGCACCGTGCACAGTAGCCCATGACCGACGCCGAACGCCAACAGCCGCCTACTGCGCGAGCAGTCAGTTTCGCGCTATTGGACCTGCTCTTGATCGTCGTCGTGGCGGCGGCCTGGACGGGTGAACGAGTTAACTCGCGGCGCAACGAACATCTGTCCGAGCGCATTGACGTCCTCCGGCGAATCGCACGTGAACTGGTGGTCGACGACCCCGAAAAATGCTACGTGATCTCGTCGCGGCGAACCCTTTACGATAATCATCGCTGGGAAGTCCATCTGCCCGCCGGTGAATATCAGATTTACATGGCGACACGCGGAATCGAGGCGAATGGATCGCCCGACGAACGCAAGTCGGCTTCCATCGACGCTGGCCGTCACAAGATCCTGCTGACTCATCTAGCAACCGAACACGGACCTCGCTTCCGCGTCTTCGTCGATGAACGTGTCGTATTCGACGAGCAAGAGTCGAAAGACTGGAACACGTCTGGGTCGTACGGTGGGACCGGTGACTACGCGACGCAACGTGAATTCCCCCTCGGAGAGCTGATCGTGCTCCGCCGAGTCCGCGTTGTGATACCGCAGGCGACGAGGCCGTCCGGCTTCTCCGCAGACGATCCGATCAACGGGCAATTGTTGTGGATCGAGAAGACGGCCGACGCGAAGTGACCCCGGCTCGTCACGCGCTCATCGAGCCGTCATTTGGGTCGCGTCATTTGGGTTGCGGCATTTTGGCGCCGAGTCGTTTCTGCCAACTGGCCAGTTGGCGCCGCAACTCGGCCGTCTTCTCGACCTGAACTTTGCTGAGGTCGCGCGTCTCGCCGATGTCCTCGCGCAAGTTGTAGAGTTCGACCTGATCGAACTCGTAGAACTCGATCAACTTCCAATCTCCCTGGCGGATCGCCGCGCCGGGCGTCCAGGTTGAACCGTGGTAGTGCGGATAGTGCCAGTAAAGGCTGCGAGCGAGCTTGGGGCGCTCGCCGCGCAACAGGGGCGTTAGACTCTTCCCATCGACGCGCCGGTCTGGTTGAGCCGGTAGTCCGGCCAGTTCCATCATCGTGGGGAAAAAGTCCATGCTGACGACGGGCGTTGAGCAGACGGATCCGGCTTTGGTCAATCCGGGAGCTCGCACAATCATCGGTTCTCGAACGCCGCCTTCGTACAACCAGCCCTTGCCGGATCGCAGCGGCAGATTCGAGGTGGGTCCAGCCTTGTTCTTGGTGCACAACCCGCCGTTGTCGGAGAAGAAGAAGACGACCGTGCTCTCGGTCAACTTGAGCCGATCGAGTTCAGCCAGAATCGAACCGACACTGTCGTCGACGGCCGCCACCATCGAAGCGTAGGCCGCGTTGTCTTGTCGCAACCGCGATTGGCCGCGCCGCTCCGCTTTGGTTGGCGTTCGGCCCTCGAACGACTCGGCCGCCTTCTCCGCGAAATGGGCCACGCGCTTGCGATACGGCTGGATCGGCGTGTGCACGTTGTAATAGGAGAGGTAAAGCAAGAACGGTCGTGCTCGATCCCGCGACCGCAAGAACGAAATCGATTCCTCGGTCAACCGTTCGGTGAGATACTCACCGTCGCGTTTCGACTTCAAGTGCGGATTCTTCCAAGGCGAATAGTACCCGCCGGGCGGAGACCCCACGTGAAAACCCCCGACGTTGAAGTCGAACCCTTGGTCGGTCGGCAGTTCACCGGCTCCGCCCAAGTGCCACTTACCCGCAAAGAAGCTCTGATAACCGGCCGGCCGCAGCGCCTCGGCTATCGTCAGTTCGTCCAACGCCAATGAGTCGCGATCTTCGACGTGTTGAAAACGCGCGTTGGCGATCCGCGACGCGGCCATGCCAGGGATCCAGTCCGTGATGTCGACGCGCACCGGGTGGCGGCCCGTCAGAATGCTCGCTCGGGTCGGCGAACAGACCGGGCACGCCGCGTAACCATCGGTGAACCGCATTCCCAATTCAGCCAATCGGTCGATGTGCGGCGTCTCGTGATAGCGGCTGCCAAACGCCCCGACATCCGCCCAGCCCAAATCATCGACCAGCAGAAACACAAAGTTGGGAGGCCGCTCAGCCGCCGCAGCCAAACTGGGGAGCAAACTGGCGAGCAAACTGCCGAGCAAGGAGGCAACAAGTAACGAGACAATAGATCCGCCAGCAAACAACCGCGTTCCATGTCGCATCTGTGTCGCCTCGCGAAGTTCAGGGTGTCGGTCCGAAGTTCACTTGATAAGCGTTGGTGAGCCACTGTCAAGTTGGTCGGTGCGTTGGCTTCTGCTCAATCGCTGGGACAGGGAACCTGGGATGAACCTGGGATGTGGCGCTCGGCTCACACCGGATCGTACGCCGACAGTTCGATCTCGACGCCGTCCGGGTCGTAAAAATAGATCCGCCGACCCGGATCGTAGTCGGCCTCCAGATGAGGCTCGACGCCCATCTCGCCCAACCGCCGCTTGACTTCCTCCAAGTCCTCCACAACAAACCCGTAGTGATTCAACCCGATCGTTTCGTAGTCCTGCGCGACCGTCTCGGGCGCGGGCGGCTGAAATAGAGCTACATACGTCTTTTCATCGCCCACGTGAGCGGCCGGCCAGCCCTTGCTGTTCTCACCCTTCCAGCGGACCCGAAAACCGAACAGGCGGCGGTAGAAGTCGACCGACCGATCCAAATCGACAACCGAAATATTGACGTGCTCGAGGAACATATCGCCGTCTCCAATTTAAGAAAGTGATTACTTTCATATTTATAGCGGGTTGCGATTATTTAGGAAAGACATTACTTTCGAATTTATGACTGTTTTTTGAGTCGGGCTGTCGAGGAGGAAAGATGGTTGAATTGAGCGCGGCCAAGCGGCAGATGATCGATCTGTTGAAGCGGCGGGGCCCGGCGTCGGCGACCGAGTTGGCTCAGTGGCAGCGGACGACGGCCGTCGCCGCGCGGCAACATCTGACCCAATTGGAGACCGCCGGGCTGGTCAGGCAGCGGAAGACCTCGCCGGCCGGCCGCGGGCGCCCCGCGAAAGAGTGGGAATTGACCGAGTTGGCTGACGAGTTGTTTCCGGACCGGCACGGCGAGTTGACGGTCGGTTTGATTGAGGCGTTGCGTTCGACATTTGGAGCCGCCGGGCTGGAACGCGTCGTCGAATCTCGCGCCCAACAGCAGGTCGACCAGTATCGCCGGTCGATCCCCTCGGGAAGGGCGTCGCTGCGAGCGCGCGTCGAGGCGCTGGCCAAACTGCGTTCGGCGGAGGGATACGTCGCCGAGGTTGAGCAGGAGGGGCGGGGCGGTTACTTGCTGATTGAACACCACTGTCCGATTTGCGAGGCGGCCCGTCATTGTACGGGGCTGTGCGGAGCCGAGCTCGAGGTCTTTCAGGAGACGTTGGGCGAGCGCGTCACGGTTGAGAGAATCTCGCACATCATCTCCGGCGACTCGCGGTGCGTCTATCGGATCGGCAAGGCGCGGCCCGCGGGCGACTAGCGCGCCGCCGACCCGCTTCATTCGTCGGCGGGGGGGACGAGCACTGCGCCCACATACGAAGCGCCCGTGGGGTGATTCGCCGGCTCGTCAATCAGCAACAGTTTCTCGCCGTCCCACCGCCAGATGAGCCCGAGCATGCGATCGTCGTCCGGCTGCACGACGACCAATCTGTCTTTCTCCAGTTCGTAGACTCCGGCCAGCACGCCACCGGAAAGCACCCGGTATCGACTGTCGCCCATGTCGAGAATTCTGGCAGTGCGAACAAACCCGGCCGTCATCTCCAGATTCCAGTCACCTTGCAAGCTGGGTGGCCGACCAACGGTCAGGGAGGCGCGGCCGCCGAGAAAGACACCGATCACCAGCATCACGAGCAAGACCGTTTTCAGGCGGAACTGGAAGAGAGACCGCCAAGCTCGCCCCGCCGGTTCGGGGGAATCGGGTGCGTTATCGACGACCGCATCTTCACTCGATTCATCCGTCATGTGAGCAGACCGCGCTTTATGGAGATCGCTGGCCAGGCGAATCGTTGTCAGTCATTTTAGCATCGGGTCCTCAGTTACCCTCTGCTCCACGCGACTTCTTCTTGACGATTTCGCCGCCCAGCCAACGGACCGAGTTTTCGACGATCTTCATGGGAGTCGACTCCATGTAGACGGCGTGCGTCTCGTGGCCGGGGCGAAAATAGAAAACCCGGCCGCGCCCCACCTTCCAGACGGAGCCGCTGCGAAAACGCTCGCCGAGCTCCCAAGTCTCTTCGAAGATGACCTGATCGGGAGCCGGCACATGGAACGGTTCGTCGTACATTTCGGTGTGAGCCAGAGTGAACTTGGCTGGAACACCGGCGGCGATCGGGTGGTCGGGCGTCTTCGTCGTCATCTGAGACGGTTTGCCGTCGTTGCGGTAGGCCGGGAAGCAACAATTGGGCCGAGTGATCTTGATCGTTGTCCCGCTGGCGTTCTTCTCAATCGTCGCCAATGGACTCAGCTGAGCGTCGCGCTTGGGCGGACGGCGAACGAAATCGCCGACAAAGACGACTCGCGCCGCCCGGCGTTCTTTGGGCGGCAGTTTCTTCAGCGCGTCGATCTTCGCCCGCTCGTGCATGGCCATCACAAACGGAGTCGCCCAATGGGCCGAGTGCAGGGCGACCAGGGAGAGTTTGCCTTGCCGAATGCGGTCGACGACCGGCTGCGCCTCTTTAACCGAGACATCGCCGTTGCGAACGTGTCCCCACCAGATAAGCACATCGCATTGGTCGAGCACATCGCGGCCGAGTCCCTTTTGGGGGTGGCTGATGGAAACCGAATTGACGTCCAGCCCCGGCTGGCGTTTGAGATAGTCGGCGATGTACTGGCCGAGGAAGACGGGGTAGGCCTTCTTCTGCGCCGGTTGCTGCTCGTCCCAAATCACGACGCGAATATTTCGCTCCGGGCGAGACGCCTTGTCGTCGCAGCGGGCTTGGCGAACGGCCGGCGAAATGACCGACAACACCACGAGGAATGGAATGTAGACAGGCAAAAGTCGTTTCATGGCGGCGGCTCCGGGCAGCTTCACACGTCAAGGAGCGGGCTTCGCGTCCGCTGGCGGTTCATAGTAAGCTAACACAAACTCCCGTTCGACACCCAATCCGGCCGGACAGCGGATGGCGAACTAGGTCGACGAACTAGGCCGGCGAACTAGGTCGGCGAGCGATCGGCGACTACAATTCGCGTGGGATCACCAGTGGGGCGAGCGCCGGATGCTCGCCAAACCATTCACCTCCTCCTTTCTCCGCTTTCTTCGCATGCAGGCTGATCATTTAGGGCCCTACCGGCTTGACCGCGTGCTCGGCCGCGGCGGCATGGGAAAGGTGTACGCCGCGCAACACGAGGAGTCGGGCGAGCGCTGCGCGATCAAGGTGCTGTCGCCGACATTCGCCGAAGACGTTCACTTTCGCGAGCGTTTTGCAGCGGAGATCGACACGCTCCGCACGTTGCGGCACGAGAACATCGTGCGGTTGTTCGGCTACGGCGAGCAAGATGGCCAGCTGTTCTACGCGATGGAGCTGGTTGAAGGAGAGAATCTCTTTTCGCTGATGCAGGAGGGGCGGAAATTCCACTGGCGCGAAGTCATCCATTTTTCGATTCAGATTTGCTCAGCGCTGAAGCACGCTCATGACCACGGCGTCATCCACCGCGACCTCAAGCCGGCGAACTTGATCGACGCTGGAGACGGCGTCATCAAACTCACCGATTTCGGCATCGCCAAATTATTCGGCGTGGGCCATCTCACATCGGCCGGCGGGGTCATCGGAACGGCTGACTTCATGTCGCCCGAACAGGCAGAAGGTTTGCCGATCACCCATCACAGCGACTTCTACTCTTTGGGCGGCGTGATGTACGCCCTGCTGACGAAGAGGCCGCCGTTCGTCGGAAAGTCGATCGCCGAAGTACTGCACTCCTTGAAGTACGACGAACCGACTCCCGTTCGCAGGATCGTCCCCAGCGTCCCGGTGGAACTGGAAGAATTGGTGGGCGAGCTGTTGAGGAAGTCGCCCGAAGATCGCGTGGCGACGGCAGTCGTGCTCTCCAATCGGCTCAAGGCGATGGAGTTCGGCTTGGCTCAGCGCGACGGCGAGCCGGGCGAGTCGTTGGAGTTCGACGATCGACCGCCGCGAAATAAACCCGTGCAGGCGACAGACGCCGAGACGGCGATTCGGCCGACCATCGAGTTGGACAACCGTCCGCCGGGAACGGAAGCCACGCCGTCCGCCGGGAACGAATCGCTGGGTGATGAGACGATTATCACCGAGGGGAATGCAATTGAGCCCGACACCGACGACACGATCTCGCCGTCGGCGCCTCGTACGCATTACGTGACTGTGGAGGAGAGCTCCGGGTCCACGATCCGGTTGCCGACCGAAGTCGCCGAGCAGCCGCGGGGCAATTCGCTCTGGACGACCATCGCCCTGGCGTCGGCGTTGGTCGCTTTGCTGGCGGCGCTGATCTACTCAACCTGGCCCGAGTCGGCGGACGATCTCTACAGCCGCATCATCATCGTGGCGGCGGCCAGCCCCACCAGCGAACTGCTGAACGTTCGCGGAGACATGGAGCACTTCGTGGAGCGGTTCCCCGACGATCACCGCTCGCAGGAAATCAAACTCTACCTGAGAGACCACGACGGCTATCGCCTGTGGCGTCGCTTGGAAAGGGAGTCCCGCAAGATCGGCGGAGTCGATTTCTTGCCCGTCGTTGAACGCGGTTTCGTCGCCGCCTTTCGCGACTTGCAACAGGAGCCGGACGTGGCCCGGTACAAATTCGAGAAGTTGCTCGAATCCCACGCGGACACGACGCTGGAAACCGAGGACGCTCAGCGGTGCCTCGATTCCGCCGCGCATTGGCTCAACCGAATTCCCGCCCCGCCGCAGCCAACCGGCTCGTAGTCGCCCGCGGCGTTCCCGGGCCGACACCGAGAGTTTCTCCTCGCAAGCAATTAAACTTGAGGCGTCTCGATCTCAATGCTTCATCCTATTCGTATGTAGAGAGGCTGATGATATGAAAGTTACTCGCACCGTCACGACACTTCTGATCGGAGCCATCGCAGCGTCGCTGTCAATCGCGGCGTTTCAATCGGCGGGCGGAGCCGCTGACGACAAGTCGTTGGCCGGCTGGCGGAAGGGCGTCGGCTGGGGTTGGATCTGGGGACGCGAAGATGAAGTCGGGGCGCTCAACGCACTCAACGAGTCCACCATACTGGCGGCGTTGCAGCTGGCCAAAAAAGGGAAAGTCTACGACCTGGGAATCACCTACAACCGCGAGAGCTACAAATGGCCCGGGCACTGCCCTTGCGAAGTCATGACATTTCGAACGCCCGAGGGAGAAGCTCGGCAAAAAGACAACGACTTCGTGCTGCCCGGGGTCAATCCGAGTTTGACGCGCTGGCACAGTTGCGCATTGTTCATCAGCGACAATGTGGCCACGCAGATCGACGGCCTGGCGCATGTCACGGTCGGGAAAGACAACCATTGGTACAACGGCTTCAAGGAATCCGATTGGGGCGGCGACTTTGGCGTTCGCAAGTGCGATGCGACGACGATCCCGCCTGTCGTCGCGCGCGGCGTCATGCTCGACATCGCCGCCGCCAAAGGCGTTGACGTGTTGGCGGCGCATTACGCGATTACTCCAGCCGATATCGACGCCGCTCGGCAACGGCAAAAAGTCGAGCTCCGACCTGGAGACGTCGTGCTGCTGCGGACAGGAACGCTGCGGTTCTGGGGCGACCAGGGAGCCGACCACGACAAGATCGCCGAACACGACTCGGCGGGAATCAACCTGGCAAGCGCCCGCTATCTGGTCGAACAATTCGGCGCGATCATGATCGGATCGGACACGAGCGGGTTGGAAGTCGCGCCAGCTCCCGAGGGAGCCAAGTCATTCATTCCCGTCCACAAGTACTTGCTCGTCGAACAAGGCGTCCACATCGCCGAGTTCCATTACCTCGAAGACTTGGCGAAAGCAGGCGTCTCCGAATTCTGTTATGTCGGCGTGACCAACAAGATCAAGGGAGCCACCGCCGGATTCACCATGCGCCCGCTGGCGATCCGCTAACCGCCGGACGTCTGGACGTCCGACTAAAACACTTCCGTCAATACGGCCAACAGCCGGTCGTCACTCAGTTGAACTGGGTTCGCCGTCATGCTGTTGCCTCGCGAGTCGCGCGCGATCGCAACTAGCTGTGAACGCTCCACACCCAAGTCGCGGAGCCGAGTCGGCACGTTCAGCTTCGCAGACAACCGCCGGACGTTGTCGATCACCGGCTGAGACGGATCCCCGTCGTTGTTCAGTCCCCAGGCGGCGGCGAGCTGAGACCAGCCGCTCGCGAGCATCGACCGATTTACCTCCAGCGCCGTCGGGAGCATCACCGCGCAGGCCAACCCATGCGGGACGCGACAGTGGGAGCCGAGCGCGGCGGCCACGCCATGGGCCAGCCCGAGCCCCGAGTTGGCCAGCGCCAAACCCGATTGCAACGCGGCGAGCGCCAGGCTTTCACGGACGATGCGGTCGTCCGTCCCGTCGGCGAACATGCTCAGCCCCTGCCAGGCCCACGACGCCCCGTCCGCTGCGAGAGCCGCCGAGATCGCCGTCGATCGATTCGAGAGCAGACTCTCCACGTTCTGCGTCAGCGCATCCATCCCCGCGGCAACGGTCGTTTCCCGCGACGCGTGAGCGCTCAGTTCCGGATCAACAATCGCGCAGCGGGGAACCAATTGAGGCGACCGCATGCTCTTCTTGAACGGTGGGGCGTACGAAGTGATCACCGCGTTCTTGGTAACCTCCGCACCAGTTCCGCCCGTTGTCGGCAGGACGACGACGGGGATGGTCGGGAAGTCGATCGGTTTGCCTGAGCCGACTCCCTCGAGGAACTCGCGCACGCCGCTCCAATCCGGATCGGCCAAGGTCGCCGCCAACGCTTTCGCCGTATCCATGGCGGCTCCGCCGCCCACCGCGACGATCACGTCTGGCGTGTCTGGCCGAATCTCGTTCGTCAACTCGTCGATCAACTCGACCGTCGGTTCGCCGCTGACGACAACTGACGGCCGCCCTACGACAACGCCCGAATCGCGCAATGCGAAACAGAGCCTCTTTTCTTCGCCAAGTCGCACCAAGGTCCGTGAGCCGATGACGAGCAGACCGCTCGTGGCGCCGAACTCACCGCAGACCTCTCCCAATTCACTGCGCCGTCCCCAACCGAAGCGAATCTGTGGGTTGCGGGCGAAATCGAACCTGCCGATGGCGCGAGCACTCATGACGCGAAGAACTCGCGCGCCGTCTGCAGCTGTTGCACGAAGAATGCGGCGTCCTCGTCGTCGGGCATTTGCTGCAGCGCATTGACACTGGCGTCCAATTGAAGCTGGCCTTCCGCTCGCCGCCCCTGGTCAGCCATCAACGCGATCGCTCGATACCCGCGGGCCATCTCGACGAATGCGTCTTTACCGCCCGCTTCAAAACGACGCGCCGATTCATCGAACTGATCGCGCGCTTCGTCGCGCTCCGCCAACGCGAGATGATGAGCGCCCAGCAACCAATGAGCGTTGCCGAAAACCACATCATCTCGCTCCAGCTCCTCCGCCAAACGCAGATTCAAGCGAGCCAGATCGCGGCCGGCGGCGATGTCCGATTTCGCCGGCTCAACCCCCGGGTCCCGCCAGCCCGGCCAGAGGTTAGCCGAGGCGTTGTAAGCGATTCTCTTGGCCGCATCTCGCAAGTCGGCTCCGTCGCCGCGAACACCGCCCTTTTGCAAACAGTAGTGCACCGCCAAATAGGCGGCGGCGGTCATCGCCGACAACGGCCGGTCCGCCTCGTAGAGCCGCTTGACGAGTTCCGAGTAACGTTCGGCGACTTCCTTTGGCTGGCCATCCTCAATCATCTCGGCGGCATGAAGAATGTCGCCCGTGCTGAGAACTTGGAGAACTTGCTCAATCGAAACCATCGTGGACACCGTTTGCGAAGTGGAAGAGATTCGACCCGTGGTCAATTATTTGGTACTGCGCGGCTGTTGTCCACGTGCCAGCCAGTCCGCAGAAGCCACCTAGTGAGAAATCTCTGCTTGCGGCAGGGAGATTTGAAGATCGGCGACGCCGGCGGCAGTCACCTTCGTTCCGCGAAGGTCGACCCAAACGAGTTGTTTGAGCGGCTTAAGATGTCTCAAGCCGTCATCGGTGATCGCCGTATTGCGCAGCAGCAGGGACTTTGCGTTGGTGAATGGTTTCAGATCGGCGAGACCATCGTCCCCGATCTCCGATCCATTGAGATCGATCTGGGCGGCAAACTCGGCTTGGCGAGTTTTTCCGCTAAACCACGCCACGCTGCCGCCGACCTCGCGCACCGGCGCGGTGGTTCGCCGCCACGCCATCTCTCGACGCCACCAATGTGAACCCCAACCGCACAGCACGGCCAGGATGGTCAACAGTACGAAGACGCGTCGAAGTCCAAAACGGATTCGCAAAGGCCGGCTCGCATTCGTCTGATTCACTGCCATGACTTCCACCGCGACGCTTGGTCACCTTCATCGAACATCGCTGATTCGCCGACTGCGCCGTCAATCTTGGATTATCTTTCGCGACTTCCCGTTCGACAACTTCATTCCGCGGCGCGGTTGACTAGAATGTCGTCTTACCAATCCAGACCATCACTCCCGAGGCGCCGATGCCTTTTCAAAAAGCCCTTTCCACATCTCTCAGCTTGGTCGTCGCGCTCGGCCTGATTTCAGCTCCTGTTAGCGTCTTCGGACAAACCGCCGCGGGCAAGCGCGTGGGCAAGCGCGTGGGCAATCGCGTGGGCAATCGCGTGGGCAAGCGCGCCGCCAAAGCTCAACCTGCGAAGCAGCCAGTCAAGGCGAAGCGCGTTGTCGCCGCCCTGCCGGAGGATGTCGAGCAGCATCTCGATCTCATCTACGCGACCTACGGCGACCGGGCGATGAAGCTCGACCTCTTTCGGCTGAAGGAGCTCAAGACACCGGCTCCGTGCGTCGTCGTTGTGCATGGCGGAGGCTGGCTGAAGGGCGACAAGACCAAGTTCCACGCGCTGGCGCAGCAGCTGGCCGCGCGTGGATTCGTCACAGCCGCGGTCGGATACCGCCTGGGCGGAGAAGCCAAATTCCCCGCGGCGATCCACGATTGCAATGCGTCGGTTCGTTGGCTCCGCGCGAATGCATCCAAGTACGGCGTCGATCCACGTCGCATCGGTGCGGTTGGCGGATCGGCCGGCGGCCATCTGGTCGGCTTGATGGCGGCGGCCCCCCATCTCGCCCAACTGCGGGGTTCGGGAGGCAGCGCGGATCACTCAAGTCGTCTACAAGCCGCTGCAGTGATGGCCGGCCCACTGGAATTGAGCACCGGGCCTGTCGCCGAGAAGTCTCGCCAGGACCCTCAAAACTCCAACGCCAACAAGTGGTTTGGCAAAACGATCGATCAAGCGCCCGCGCTCTACAAA
>JASMLW010000165.1 GCA_030748485.1 Pirellulaceae bacterium | reverse complement strand
GCCCGCGAAAGGTAGACGACAGCCGGATCGAGTTCAGCGAGGTCCCAGTAGCGAGTGGCGAATCCGTGCCACCCCAACTCGCGAATCCGGCGAGTCAATCGATCGATCCGACGGACGTTCGATTGCGGCAAAACGCCGACGTTGTCGTCCGCGAGCGTCATGTAGAGACTGTGCTTGCCGTCTTTCGCGTCGGCCTTGGCGAGATACTGGGAGTTGAGGTCGATCCGGCGGGCCGTGTAGTCAATGAAGTTGAGCGCGTGTGAACCGGCGGGAGCCAGTTGTTTGCGATACGGCAGCAGATCGGGGTCGATCGCCGTGATGCGCAATTCCAGTGACTTGCCGTCCGCGCGCCGCAACAGGTCTCGGTCCGCCGCCAGCAGATCGCGCAGAAAGGTCAGCGACACAATGTTGCCCTGAATGGCGACGCGGCCGCGATTTCCGGACGCGATCAACGGGCGTTGCTCCGCCCTGCGCAACAAGTCGCCCAATTGCGGCGCGCCGTCCACCCGCGTCGCCAGCTTGCTCCAGGACGCCGCCGCGTGCGCGTCCCACTCCGGAAACTCGGGCAGCGACAGATAGAGCGCGTCCAGTTGAGGATATGTTTCCAGGTAGGCGCGAATCTTCGTGCGGACCATTTCCCGCAGTTGTTTGTCGTGTTGTCCCTGTTGACCACTCGGCGCGATCACGAGCCCGTTCAGACCGTGAGTCTTTTCGGCTCCGGGCAGAACTTGGGAAAACTCCTTGGGAAACTCGAGCGGCGAAATCGACAGGCCGACGGACATCCCCAATTCGTGGGCCGCGCCGATGATCCCGCGGAGATGCGCTTCACCCGCCGCGCGCCGTTGGTCGTACGTGGCCGCCTCGGCGAAATCGGCGTTCTCGAAGAACTCACGCCCGCCGAAAATCGTCCGCGCCGGAATGTCGTCGTTCACTCGATAACGCTCGCCGTACCAGAGCACACCTGTCTGCTTGGCCACCCCGTCCAACTCGTAGTGCACGAACGGCTGCCAGGGATAGACCGAGAGCATGACGCGATTGAACTTCAGCTTGGCGAGTTGCCGGAGCAGTTTTTGATGGTCGGCCACGCCCCACGATTCGGGCCCGTGGGCGAAGTCGTTGACCGTCCGCCACGTGCGATCGCGAAACTGCGGTTCCTGATATACGTGGATCCCAGCGACGTTGAGCGGCTGCGCGGCGGGATAGATGTCCTCCCGCAACAGATAGCGAATCCCATAGCGATGGCCCAGTTCGTAGACGGCCCACAACGTCGCCCGCGGCGATCCACCGCCCACCGCCAAGGCCGGCTTGCCGTCAATCTTGAAACTCTCCATCACCAGGCCCTGGTTGGACGCCTTGGGCCAAGACTTGGCAAGCTGTTTGGCGATCAACGGATTGTCCTGCGGCCCGCCGACGCAAACGATCGCCGACGACGACGCCGACACCTTGCTCGACACGGTCGCCTCGACGCCAAACAGACGAGTAAACTGACCGGCCAATTCGTCCGCCGCGAACTTCGTCAACCGATGAGCTTGCGGGCCGATGACGACATCGACCGTTTCCGCGGCGTGCAGCGCGGACACCAACGTCACCCCGGAGGACAAAGTGAGCAGAAAGAGTATCAGGCGGAAGGCGCGACGGGTGTTCATGAATGACTTCCAATGGCTGGCGCAGCGGTGTTGAAGATTCGACGACGTTTGATGAGACGTGTCTGATGAGACGTGTCTGATGAGACGTGTTTGATGAGACGTGTTTGATGAGACGTGTCTGATGAGACGGGCCTGATGGCGCGCCGAGAGCAGCGCGGCGCCGCCGCATCTCTTGAGCGCATCTCTTGTGACTGCTCCTATTCATTCAATGGAGAAACAGTACAGGTTGTTGAGCGTTCTGACGTAGATGCACCCATCGGCGATGGCCGGAGTCGCGATCGCGCTCTCACCCACATCATTTTTGGCGAGCACTTTGGCTTGGTCGCCTTTGTCCAACACGACGATATAGCCGTTCTCGCCCGTCACGTAGATTTTTCCGTCGCCCGCGATGGGTGATGCGTAGTAATTCCCAAAGTTTCGAATCCGCTTCTTCGTCCAGACTTCGGCCCCATCCTCTGCGCGAAAGCTGGCGGAGATGCCGCCCTTCTTGACGACGAAGACCTTATCGTCAAAGACCAGCGGCGAAGCGATATTGGACGGAGCCTTGTTGTCAATGTTCCAAACGACGTGGGTCTTCGTAACGTCGCCGCGGCCCCCGCCTCGCACGGCTTGAATGCTGTTGCCGCCTCCCACCATGTTCGTCGGAGCCTGAAACGCAATGTCGATCTCGTCATCAACCAGAAACTTGTCCTTGTTCAGATCGCCTTTGTCGAACTTCTTCCAGAACGCCTTCTCCAGTTCCGACTTTTCCAGCTTGCCGTCTTGATTCGTATCCTTCCATTGGAGCAACGCGTACTTCAGCACGCGATCCGTGTCGCCGTAACTTTGCACGGAGACGAAGATCTTGTCGCCCTGAACCGCGGGCGTAGTCATGATCGTGCGGAGCAACGTATTGCACGTCCAGAGCTCCTTCCCCGATTCCGGATCGTATCCCTTCAACTTCCCCGAACCGGCGACGACGATGTCGGTGCGGCCGTTGGCCTTGCAGAGCACGGGCACTGCGTACCCAGCCAACATCTCTTTGCGCTCGGTGCGCCAACGGACGTCGCCGGTGTACTTGTCGAGCGCCACGAGGAAAGGCTGCAAATCGTCATCCTGGTTGAAAATGACCGTATCGCCGAAAACGATCGGCGAGTGCGCGGCTCCCCAACTGAGTAGATAGAACGGCAGTTGGATTGGAGCCTTCCACTTCTTGTCCCCCGTTTTCAAATCCAGGGCGATCATTCCGACCGTGCTGAAGTAGGCGAACACGAGATCGCCGTCGCTCGCCGGAGTCGATGAGGCCTGTGTGTTGGGCAAAGTCAGCGCCGGCAACTTGCCGGCGTCCTCCGCATGGCGCCAGTACTCCTCTCCCGTCTTCGCGTCGAAGCAGAGTACGATGAATTCGCCGTCGACGAATGTCGTCGCAATGACGCGACCGTTCACAACGATCGGGCAAGCGATCCCTTCGCCGATCTCCTTCTTCCAGCGGACGTTCTCCTTCGTCGAGAACTTGACCGGCAACTTGTCCGAATCGCGGGAGACCCCCGATGCGTTGGGACCGCGAAACTGCCGCCAATCGTCCGCTTGGGTGGACCGGCAGGCCACAACCAGAGAGGTGATTGAAACGAAGACCAACAACGATTTCCACAAGCGACCCATTTCCTGCTCCCGAGCGAAAGGTCTTCGGTACACGACCACTCTCAGCGGCTCGACGTCGCGAGATGTTCGTACGATAGCGGTCGCTGCAGTCCGAATCAACAATCGCCACCTGCGCCGCTACATTGTGCTGCGCGATTGTGCCGCGACATTGTGCTGCGCGAAGCCGCTTCGCCGAGCGCTGCGGTCTAAAGCAGTTCAGAGATCGGCTCGCCCCTGTCGAGCAAAGCGGTGGGGCGACCGGTGAAGTCGGCGACTGTTCGGCGATGATCGATCCCCAAATGCCGATAGATGGTCGCCAGTAGATCTTGCGGAGTGTACGGTCGCTCGGCCGGATACTCGGCGCGGCCATTAGTGGCTCCGACAACCTGTCCCATCCGCAAACCGCCGCCGGCGACGAGCGCGGTGTAGGCTTGGGGCCAGTGATTTCGTCCGACCCCGCTCGAATTCTCGGACAAGCGAGGCGTCCGTCCGAACTCTCCAACCGCGACGACCAAAATGCGCTGGTCGAGGCCGCGGGCGTGAATGTCCTCAATCAAAGCGGCGACCGCCTGGTCCATGTACGGAAGACGAACTCGCATGTATTTTGCGAAGTGCCCTGGCCGGCCCGCGTTGAGGATGTGGTCGTCCCAGTTGGTGAACTCGGGTCCGGTCTTGGGAGTGTTGAAGTAGATGTTGATGACACCCGCTCCCGCCTCGGCCAATCGACGAGCGAGCAGGCAGCCCTGGCCCCACAGGTTGCGGCCGTAACGGTCGCGAAGCGAGGCTTGCTCCTTGTCGATCTCAAACGCCCGCGCGACGGAGGGGTTGGTCAACATCTGAAACGCCAGGCCGCGAAACTTGTCCGTCGCCTGCATCGCTCCCGTGGCGTCCATCTCGCGACGGAGCCGATCGAGTCGTTGCAGCAGCCCGCGGCGGTCTTCGAGGAATTTCGGTCCACGGCCCGCCGCTAAGCGAATCTGCGGCGGAGTGTAGTTCGCTTGCGAAGGATCGCCCGTCTCAAACGGTGCGTGATGTTGGCCCAAGTACGTAGGCCGCACCATGTAGGGCTTGCGAGGAATCGCCACGTAGGGTGGAATCGCGCGCTCGTCCATCCCCCGCAAGTAGCTGGTCAGCGACCCGAAACACGGATGCTCGCTCTTCGACTGCGAGGTGGGGTCGAGCTTCGTCGGGCGTTTGCCCGTCAGCACGACGATGCCGCCATCGCTGTGGATGCCGACGTCGTGATGTAGCGAACGCACCAAGGAGAACTTGTCCGCCAATTTCGCTTGCCGAGGAAATAACTCACAAATGTCCAGGCCCGGTACATTCGTCGAGATCGGCTCAAAGACGCTGCGGTACGCGCTGGGCGCATCCGGCTTGAGGTCGTAGGTCTCCAGTTGCGACGCGCCGCCGTGTTGGTAGAGCATGATCACCGACGTGTCGCGGCTACCGCCGGAAGCGCCTTGCGCCGCCAGGATACTGGGCAACGTCGCGCCGCCGAGAGCGAGCGAGCCGACCTGCAAAAAGCTCCGCCGCGACCAGGGGCCCGCGCAGCTGCTCGTCGCACTGGGGAAGGCGGTTGTCATGGCGTCTCGTTGTCTCGTCGGTAAGCGCTAGAGACCGCGAATGAAGCTGGAGGACTGAACGTTTATACCAGATTCGCCAAGTCAACGGCTATCTGGAATTGCCGGCCAACTCGACCGCGGAAGCGAACTGAAACACAGCGGGGTTACTGACCGCATTCCGGGCCAGAACAGACGGCTCCGATGTTGTTCCGTTCCGCCCCTTCGAGAGCCGTGCGGAGGGTCACGCCGGCGTTCACGGCGGCCGCCAGATCGATCGCAGCTCGAACTGTCTCGTACGGAATCTCGGCGCCCAACGCCCCTTCGATCCGTCCGCCCGTGCAGGCGATGCAACCGCGCGTGGCCGTGACAGCCAACCCGATCAAGTGCTTTTCACGATCGGAAAGTGCGGCCGTTTGTTGAGTCGTTTCGAGGAGAGACTTGACCGCGAATTCACTGGCTTCCATGAGTTTCCTCCCTTGTGATGGTTGGTGCCATCCTAGCCAAAGGACGCCCAATACGCCAATCGACCGGCGTCGCCGCAGTGAAGTCGCCGCAGTGAAGTTGTCAAGTTTGGAGCGGTTCGAAACAATACGAGACTTGGAACGCGCCGTTAGGAAAGGTCCCACCGTGGAATTGCAGCGAAACCCCACCCGCGCCGTACAGATCGGCTCCGTCGTCATCGGCGCTGAGAACGAGTTGGCCATTCAGAGCATGACGGCGACTCACACGCAAGATATCGATGCGACGGTTGCGCAGGTCAACGCGCTGTCCGATGCGGGGGCCGATGTCGTGAGGATCGCGGTCGACAACTCGAAGGACGCCGAGGCGTTGGCCGACATCCGCCGCCGCACGACAGCGAATCTGGCTGTCGATTTACAAGAAAACTACCGGCTCGCCGAAGTCGTCGCCCCGCACGTCGATAAGATCCGCTACAACCCCGGTCACCTCTATCACCACGAACGCGAAAAGCCCTGGCAAGACAAAGTCGAGTTCATCGCGAATGTCGCCAGACAGCACGACTGCGCGATCCGCGTCGGCGTCAACTGCGGCAGCGTGGATCCGGCGAAGAAAGAACAGTACGACCAAGACGATTCCATCACGCCGATGTTGGAAAGCGCATTGGACCATTGCCATCATCTCGACAGCCTCAGTTTCACCCGCTACTGCGTGTCGATGAAGGACTCGGACCCGCAGAGAGTGATCGACGTAAACCGGCGGTTCGCCGCGCGGCGACCCGACGTGCCGCTCCACCTGGGAGTGACCGAAGCCGGCATGCCGCCCGACGGCGTCATCAAAACGCGAATCGCGTTCGAGCAACTGATCGGACGCGGCATCGGCGACACGATTCGCGTCTCGCTGACCGTTCCCAACGCGCGCAAGCCGGAGGAGATCGAAGCGGGCCGCGCGATTCTGAACGACATCCGCGCCGGACGCGTCCGCAGCGTTGTCGACTATGGACTCGATACCCTCAACATCATCTCCTGTCCCAGCTGTTCGCGTGTTGAGAACGAGGCGTTCATCGAGTTGGCCGAACAGGTCAAGAAAATGACTTCCTACGCCAAAGATCACGCGATCACGATCGCCGTGATGGGCTGTCGAGTCAACGGTCCGGGCGAGACCGACGAGGCCGATCTAGGCCTCTGGTGCGGTCCCAATCATGTCAACCTGAAACGGCGCAGCGAGTCGCTCGGAGCCTTTCCCTACGACGAAATACTGCCCCGCCTGAAGGCCGAGCTAGACGCGATAATCAAGCGCACGCTCTAACCCAAACCTCCCAAACCTCTGCGGTGAGACGCTCTGCGCCACCGTCTGGGGCGTTTGGGAGGCGATCGGAATTCTCCGTTTCATCGATTGACGGACGGCGATACAATCCCGCCCCTTCTCGACGGCGTGGAAATGATCTCCCTTCTCAAATCAATCATTGTTCGAGCGCTGGGCGTCGCCCTGCTGTGCGCCGGTTGTGCAACGGTTCGGCCGATTGTCGAAGTGCCGCAGGAAGAAGAACTGGTGCGCGAGCAGTTGGTGATTCACACCGACTTTCCGCTCGCCAGTCGCCACCGCCTGATCGATGACGTGGTCGCTCTGCGACAGCGTGTGTCGGAAACGCTCGACTTGCCGATCTCCGACGAGCCGATTCACGTCTACCTGTTTGCGACGGAGAACGAGTACAGATCGTTCGTGGAAGCCCGCTTTCCGTTCCTCCCCGAACGCCGCGCGTGGTTTGTGGAAACAGACACGAAACTGTCGATCTTCGCCCATTGGGGCGATCGCGTCGCCCAGGACCTGCGACACGAAATCTCACACGGCTACTTGCATTCAGTGGTGCCCCACCTGCCGCTTTGGTTGGACGAGGGGATGGCCGAATTCTTTGAGACGCCCCGAGGCCTCGACGGCGTTCATTTGCAGCATCTCGACCTTTTGGCGCAACAGCACAATAGCGGTCAGTGGAGCCCCGACCTCTCCCGCTTGGAGACGCTGGCCACACCGAGCGAGTTGAGCCAGTTGGACTACGCCGAGTCGTGGGCGTGGGTCCATTTCCTGTTGCATTCGGACGCGGAGAACAAAGCGCTCTTGCAGAACTACCTGGCCCGATTGCGAATGGCCGGTTCCGCTGCGCCGCTCTCCACCTTCATCTCGGAAACGTTGGAATCGCCAAACAAACAACTGCTCGCCCATCTCCGCGGCTTGGCGAAGGAGAAGTGACGAGTAGTCGGCGGCGCGTGCGGTTGTTAAAGTGATCGCTTCCTCCGCTCGACGGTGCGCCCATGCGATTCCGATTGCTCGAAACCCGGGTTGGGCTGCTCAACTCGACCGCCCGCATTCCCTTCCGATACGGGTCCGCTTGTTTGACGCATTGCCCGCAGGCGATCGTGTCGGCGAGAGTCGACATCGGCGGACGCGAAGTGGTCGGGTTCAGCGGGGACTGCTTGCCGCCGAGTTGGTTTGACAAGTCGCCGGGTAAGTCGTACCGCCAGCAGATCGACGACATGTTGTCCGCCACCCGAATCGCGGACGAGATCTGTCGCGACGAAATGTCCTCGGACGTTGAGTTCTTCCCAGCCTGGATGGCCTGCTACGAACGTCTCCAGGCAAATGGACGCGAGCGCGGATTCACTCCGCTGTTGACGTCGTTCGGTCTGAGCCTTGTCGAACGCGCGGTGATCGATGCGCTTTGCCGCGCAGCCCAACTGCCCCTCGCGAAAGCGCTGCGTGAGAACATCTTTCACATCGCCGGCGGTCGAGTGCATTCGGAACTCGACGGCCACGAGCCGGCCGCGTGGCTGCCTCCGTCTCCCCAGCGGACGATGTACGTGCGGCACACGGTGGGCCTGTCCGATCCGATCGTCAATGGTGATCTCGACCAGCAGGACCGCATCGGCGACGGATTCCCCGAAACGCTCCAGGACTACATCGACGCCACCGGTGTTCGCTATTTCAAGATCAAAGTCTCAAATCAGCTCGACGCGGACCTGCCGCGTTTGCAAAAAATCGCCGCCTTGATCGAGAGCCGGCGAGGCTGCGATTATTCGATCACGCTGGACGGCAACGAACAGTACAAGTGCGCCGAGCAGTTCGACGAACTCGTGGACGCCATCGAGCGTCGCCCTGAGCTGCAACAACTGTGGAAGAACACGCTGGTAGTCGAGCAACCACTGGAGCGAGCGATCGCCCTCTTGGCGGAGCACACGGCCGGCATTCGCGAGTTGGGCCGCCGCAAACCGGTCATCATCGACGAGTCGGACGGCCAGCTCGAGTCGTTCTCACAGGCTCTCGAATTGGGATACCGGGGCGTCAGCAGCAAGAACTGCAAAGGACCGATCAAGAGTGTCCTCAACGCGGGCCTGATCTGGAGCCGCAACCGCTCACTCGACGCCCGCGAACGACTCGTCATGACAGGCGAGGACCTGTGCTCGGTCGGCGTCGTCTCCATGCAGAGCGATCTTTGCCTGGTGGCGACACTCGGGCTCACACACGTTGAGCGCAACGGGCACCATTACCATGCGGGACTGAGTTACCTGCCGTCATCCCAAGTGACCGCAGCGCTCGCCGAACACGGCGACCTGTACGCCGACCAACACAACCGGCCGGCTCCGCTGCTATGCGACGGCGCGCTGGCGACCGGAACGACTGTTGACGCCGTCGGCTTCGGCTTCGCCGTCCGGCCCGATTTAGACGAATACTCGTCGATCGATCAGTGGTCTTACGACTCACTGGGGATCGAATAGCATCTCCGCTCCGTTCTCTCGTGAGACGACGTCCGGCGACCCATTCGAAACGAGCACAACGATGAAGACAACCGTGGTTGGTAGTTATCCCGTTCCCATGTGGCTGCGATTGGTGAGCAATCGCGAGAGTCTCCGCGACGCGATTCTGGCGATCATCAAGACGCAGGAGTTGGCCGGAATCGACGTCGTCGCCGACGGGGAGTTGTATCGGTGGGACATAAACCACGCCGAAACCAACGGCATGATCGACTATTTCGTCAAGCCGATGGGGGGCGTGGAAAACGAACTGACGCGCGACCAACTCGCCCGCTGGCGGAGCAAACCCGGCAACGAATTTCGCGCCCAGCCGCCAGGCGTTGTGACCGGCCCGCTCGATAGCGGACAACTCCAACTCAAACCGGACTATGAACTCTACGCCGGTCTCACGACCGCGGCGAAGAAGTTCACCGTGACCAGCCCATACATGTTGGCCAAGATGCTCGCCGACGACCACTACGGCGATCTCGAATCGTTGGTGATGGCGCTGGCCGATGTGCTGAAGGAGCAAATCTCAGACATCGATGCGGAGGTGATCCAGGTCGACGAGGCGAACGTGACGGGGAATCCGGCGGACGGACCGCTCGCGGCGCGGGGGATCAACCGCGTGCTGGAGGGAGTGCAAAACGAAAAGGCCGTTCATCTTTGCTACGGAAATTACGGTGGTCAGACGATCCAAAGCGGCGACTACGAGCGATTGATCCAGTTCTTGAACGCCCTGCGGACGGACCACGTCGTCCTCGAACTGGCTCGTCGTCCCGACCACGAGCTGTCGCTGTTGAAAGACGTCGACGAATCGATCGGCATTGGCGTCGGCGTGATCGATATCAAGGACAACGAGATCGAGACTCCCGAGTGCGTCGCCGGTCGAATCGAACAGGCCGCCCAAACGATCGGCGCCGAGCGCATCCCGTACGTCCATCCCGATTGCGGATTCTGGATGCTCCCGCGAAGCGTCGCCGACGGCAAGATGCGCGCGCTGGTGGCGGGGCGAGACCTGTTCGCCGGCTCGTGAGCGAACGTTGCGCTGTACCGCTCAGGCGACGGGAGCATCCCCGTGAACCATCCCCCCGTTCAGGACTCGGCGACGAGTTTCTTTTTTAGAATGCGGCCCTCGTCGATCTGCTTGAATCCCAACTTCACCAACAGCGCGAATGCCGCCGTCTGCTCGTCGTCGACTTGAGCTTCGACCAGCGTCACGCCTTGCGATTGCAGTTGCCGCAACGATTCACCCAGCAGAAACGATGCGACGCCTGTGCGGCGGAGCGCATCGTCCACTTCAATTTCGATCAAACCGGCCGCGTGCACTCCCCAACTGCTGGCCAACGGCTCCATGTCCCAGAAGGTCGCCTGCCCGCAGGGGGAATGCGGAGAGCGCGGGGCGAGCGAAAACCTCGTGCGGTTTTCGTACCCGTCCGTGCAGGCCTCCCACCACGTCTTCGGCTGCGGATCAAGTCTCGCCTCCAAGACGTACTTGCGGCGAATCTGCATCAGATCGCGACTGATCGGTGGTCGGAAGCCGGCCAATGACAGCTGCATGACACGGCGGACTCCGCACGGGCTGTACCCGTGCGGGGCGAAGAGATCTCGCCACTCGTCGTAGGACGACAACTGTCCGGCGAGTTGCGAACCGCCGAACAGCCCGAGGTAAAACGGATTGGCCAACTGACCGTGACCGCCGGCGTAGCAGCATTCGGCTCCGTGGCCGCGGAGATAAGATTCGCAGTGATCGCGAAGTTGGTGAGCCACCTCGTCACTGCGTTCGTGCGGCGTCACCATCAGCATGCAAATCACGCCGACGCGATGATCGATGGTCGCGCCGGCGGCGTCGGAGCCAAAGGCGGCGTGGGCGAAACCAACCGGACCTTCATCGGACTCGGCGACGACAAGACCGCGGCGATCGAAATACGGCTTGGACAGCACCATGCGATCGAGCACGGCGGGCGACATTGTCGGAGCCAGCGCTCGCGACGGATGCTGGCTGCGCCAAATCGCCGAAATCGCGGGCGGATCGTCATTGCGGAACGGCCGAAACCGAATCATGCGCCAACATCTGGTTCAATGTCTACGAGAACGTCCACCCCGTCGACTCGAACGGGGAACGAAGTATGCACGACCGACTGGCTCGCTTGATGCTGCCCGGTGGCGACATCGAATTGCCAGCCGTGCCAGGGACAGGTCACAAGGCAACCTGTCAAAACGCCTTTGCCCAACGGCCCGCCCTGATGGGGGCAAACGCCGTCGAGCGCGAAGTAGTCGCCCTCGACGTTATAGAGCGCCACGATGCGGCCCTCGGCGACAAGCTCGCGCGACTCGCCATGGGGACAGTCGGTCGTCGCCGCGACTCGCACCCACTTTGGCATGGCTTCCATTTCCTTGGCGTTCTCAACAACGCCTCACGCGCGACACTCAAGTCAGCTGCGGATCTTTCTCGAGCGGCAGCGAGACGCGGCGCCCCGAAATGGCCGCCTCGTAGATCGCCAGAATAATTTCCACGGAGCGGCGGCCCTCGCGGCCGTCGACCAACGGACTGCCGCCCGTTTCGATCGCCTTCAAGACATCGGCGAACAGCATCTGGTGGCCATGATGGCCAATGGCGGCGGGATCCGCGGCTCCGCCACCCGTCTCCGTCGCCCCCTGCATGCGCTCCTTCAGTTCATCGTCGGCCGCGGTCGTCTCGGCGAACTCCCATTCGACAATGTCCTCTTCCTCGATGACGGCGGATCCACTTACGCCGCGGACTTCAATGCGTTTCAGACTGCCCGGGAAAGCGGCCGTGGTCGCCTCGATGGTCCCCAGCGCGCCCGACTCGAACTTCAATGCGGCGGCCGCAACATCCTCGACCTCGATCCGCTCGTGAGCCAACGTCGCCATGTGAGCGGAGACCTCGGCCACCGGCCCCATCAACCAATAGAGCAAGTCGACGCTGTGAATCGCCTGATTCATCAAGGCTCCGCCGCCGTCCAATTTCCAAGTGCCCCGCCAGGCGCCGCTGTCGTAGTATTCCTGTGTGCGAAACCACTTCACGTAAGCGTCGCCGAGGGAGAGTCGCCCGAAGCGGTCGGCCTCGATGGCGCGTTTGAGTTGTTGAGACGATTCGTGGAAGCGAGAGGGAAAGATGGTGGCCAGCACAACGCCCGCCGCCTGGCACGCGTCGATGATCGCATCGCAACGGGCGAGCGTAACCTCCAGCGGCTTCTCGACGATTACATGCTTGCCGGCTTTGGCGGCGGCGACCGCCGGGTCCATGTGTGCGCCGCTCGGCGTGCAGATCGTCACGACATCGACTTCCTCGTCCGCCAACAACGCGTCGAGATCGCTGTAGGCGCGGCATCCGGTTTCGCTCGCGAGCCGCTGGGCTGACGCCTCGACCATGTCGAAGCACGCCTTCAACTCCGCGCCTTCGATGTCGGCGATCGCCTTGGCGTGAAAGTTGGAGATCATGCCGCAGCCGACAACGCCGAATCCGAATCCCATCGCGGTTTGCTCCGATCTTAGAAAAGTCGCTCGATTGCAGGCGAGCCATTATACAGCGGCTGTAGCTGAGTGGGCAGGAGTCAACTCAGCCGCCCGCTCGCGCTGATCGGCGGGCGTACCACTTGAAAATGAATGTGGCGTTGAGGCCGAGTATCGCGAACCAGGCCACGACCGCAAAGAACAATTGATGCCCCAGCGGGCCTCGGAAACTGTCGGTGCACATCCCCATCAGCGGGCCGATGAAAACGTCGGGAGTGTATCCGATCACGGAGACGACTCCGGCCGCCGTACCGGTCAGCGCCGCCGGCACCTTCGCCTCGTCAAACAGAGCAAAGTAGACTCCCCGCAATCCATAGATCGCCAGACCCGTCGAAGCGATCGCCAAGTAGGCGGCAACTGGAACGGTGGGCGGCAGGACGCCCAGCGCCAACAAGCCATAACCGGCGATCAAGGCGAGAAAGCACGCGGTCGTCGCGCGGGAGACGCCGATCCTATCGCCGAGCAGTCCGGCTCCAAACGCGCCGATCGGCCGCACCCACAACGCCACCGTGCCGATCTTCGCCGCCTGCACGTCGTCGAATCCAAACGTGTCCTTCGCGTAGAGTCCGAAGTCATCGGTCGCCTTGAAGCTGACGTAAGCGCAAATCACGATCATGCCCTGCAGCCATACGGCCGGGTTGCGCAGCACGGTGGCGATCGACTTGAACTTCACTTTGTCGGCGTCCGACGGGCTTTTGCTCGTCCCCGAATAACTGTCGCGAATGAAGATCCAGACGAGCACGGCGGAGGCGGCCGTCATGCCCGTGAAAATCCAGATCACCGCCCGCAGCGCGGCGGCTCGCTGCTCGAGCGTCGCCGTCGCCGCGTCGCCCGGCAGCATCGCGCCAAACACGACCAGCGTGACCGAGGCCAATACGGCGGCGAACAAACCTCTGCCGCCGTCGAGGATTCCGAACGCGAGCCCCTGGCTGTCATCTCCGCCCCACTCGCGCGTCGCTCGAATCAAGGCGGCCCAAAACAACAAGATTGTCGTGAAACCCCACAGTCCGAACAGGAACTGCAGTCCGCCCAGCGGCGGCATCGCGGCGTAGTAGAATCCGCCGCCTGCCGTCAACAAAAGCGCCACCGACATCATCCCGCGGGCCGAGAAACGATCGGCCAACGGCCCGCCCGGAAAGTATGAGATCATCGCCACAATGCCGTACAGCGAGAACGCCGCGCCCAACTGCGTATTCGAAATGCCAAACACCTCGAGCACGGTGGGGCGAAAAACTCGCGCGACCAAGAACGGCAACGTGAACACCGCCTCCGCAGCAATGATCAACGCCATCATGTAGACGGCGCGGCGAAGAGGAGTGGGTGGAGTTTTCATCTCGCCTACAACGAACGGAAAGCAAGGGGCGCGATCACGGCGCCGCCTCGACATCCGGCAACCAGCCGAACACCTGAGCCGCCAGCATGATGAACGTCGAGCCGTTGAGCAACATGTGCACGACGATCGAGGGGAGGATCCGATTCGTGCGGTAATACAAATACCCCAATCCCAGCGCCAACACGAACAGCGCGACAAAGTCGCCGCCATGGTTGAGGTGAATCGCGGAAAACAACACGCTCGAAACTACGATCGCGGCGAAGCCCGTGCGATCTGGGCCGCTTTCCAGCTGAGGTTTGTCGACAGCTGCCCACTCGACCTCCTCGCGCGGCGATGGGAGATTCGCGAACAGCTTTTGCAGCCAGCCCTGCAGAACCACGCGAAACACCCACTCTTCGGTGACCGGCGCGATGATCACGGCGGCCGACCCGGCGGCGAGCAGGAACCACGGGTCGCGGCCTTCGCGAGCGATCTCGATCAGCGGATGCTTGGTTTGCTGAAAATAAGTCGTGACCAGCGCCTGCAGGCCGAACACGATCGGAGCCATCATCACAAAAGCCGCACAACCCAGGTAAACGTCCTTGCCGATTCGCCTCACATCGAATCCCATGTCGAGCCAACTCGCACCGACGCGAGACCGAATCACCGCAACGGACAGCGCCATCGCGACCAGACTTGGCACCGTCAAAAACCACACGAAGATCGGCTGCAGCTTGCTGGGCACATCGGTGAGTTCGACAAAGAACTCGAGTCCCATGATCCGCGTGGCGGCCGACAACGCCACCGCCTGGAGAAAAAGAACGGCCACCCAGGCAAAGAAGACGTCCGCCAGTCCCCACGGAGCCAATCTGCGCGGCTCATACGCCACGAGCGGCTCGCCCGCCCGCAACTGCCGAATCGCAATGGCCCAACCGATCAGCGCTCCCACGACGACGCTGAATGTCAGAAAGGCGAGTACATAGACCATGCGAATCAGCTACGGACAAGAGTCAGCTACGGACAAATCGCAGGACGGCCACGACATAACCGGCTCCCGATTGCACGGTCGAGATCGCGGCGACCCAGACGCTGATGAACAGAGTTGTCTGGAGCCAAGCGGGAGCTTCGGTGCGACTGTCGGGCGGTCCGATCACGTGCAACGTCCAAATACTGGCGACGACCGCCACGCATTGAAAGACCATCTTGAGTTTCCCCGACCAACTGGCCGAAAAATCGCCGCCGCTCTGCTCGATGAACGCCCGCAACGCCGTGACCAGCAATTCGCGGCCAACCACCACGACGGCGATGCCCGGGTGAATCCCCGACGCCGGATCGGCGCAGAGAAATATGAATACGCCGCAGATGATCGCCTTATCGACAAAGGGATCGAAGATGCGGCCGACTTGAGTGACCTGGTCGTAGCGACGAGCATAGAAACCGTCGACCCAATCAGTCGACGCGGCGACCAGAAAGACGATGAGCGCCGGGAGATACAACTCAAACGACAGCAGGACGAATACGACGATCGACAAGATCAACCGAGCCGCGGTCAGCTGGTTGGGAACGTTGAAGATCTTCTCTGGTTTCGCTGCTGAGTCGTCGCTCATGGCGTTGCACTCGTGTTCAGGTTGTTTACTTCGGCTTGCCGACGGCGGCCGCGATCAAATCGTAGCCTTGCGCCGCGACGACTTCACAGTTGACGAACGACCCCGCGCGGAGCTTGCGGGAACCGCCCGTGACAAAGACACAACTGTCCACATCCGGCGCATCGGCGTACGTTCTACCGACCCACACGTTCTTCTCGCCGGGGACGGCGTTGTCGATCACGACTTCTGTTTGGCTGCCCATTCGTTTCGCGGCCAATTCGAAGGCGACCTCCTGCTGAACTTCCATGAGCCGGTCGCAGCGATCGTTCATCACCTGCTCGTCCACTGGGTCGGGCAAAGTCGCCGCGGGCGTGTCGGGCTCGAGCGAAAACGTGAAGACGCCCAATCGCTGGAACTTCCGCCGCTTCACGAACTCGACCAACTCCTCAAACTGCTCGTCTGTCTCGCCGGGAAAACCCGTGATGAGTGTCGTGCGAACGGCCAGGTTTGGTATGCCCGCGTAGAGATTGTCGAGCAGCGTCTCCGTCTCGTCGCGCGTCACGCGGCGGGCCATTCGACGGAGCATCTCGTCGTTGATGTGCTGCAAGGGGATGTCGATGTACGGGAGGATCTTGCGGCTCGCGGCAATCGTCTCGATCAGCGCGTCGTCAATGTACATCGGATAGAAATACATCAAGCGGATCCAGCGAATCCCCTCGACCTGCTCAACGGCTCGGAGCAGTTCGGTGAGTCGAGTTTCTCCGTACAAGTCGAGACCGTAGTAGGTCGTGTCCTGGGCGACGATGATCAACTCCCGCACGCCATCGGCCGCCAACTGCTCAGCTTCCCGCACGACCTCTTCGATCGGCTTGGTGACGTGCTTGCCTCGCATCTTGGGAATTGCGCAAAAGGTGCAGAGCCGGTCACAGCCTTCGGAGACCTTCAGGTAGGCGAAATGGGGCGGCGTGATCCGCAGCCGGTCGCCGTCGGGCAACGCCCGAATCGGAGCGGCTTGAAAGACCGACCGCTGCTCGTCCAAATCGCCGATCAGGCGGTCGGCGACGCGGGTGATTTCCTCCCGGCCAAAAACGCCGACCAGCGAATCGATCTCCGGCCGCTCCTCCAGCAGTTGCTCCTTCTGCCGCTCGGCGAGGCAACCCGAGACGATGACGCCCCGCGTCTTGCCGGCGCGTTTCAGGTCGATCGCCTCATCGATCGAAGCGAACGACTCGGCTCGCGCCGCTTCAATGAACCCGCACGTGTTCACGACGACGAAGTCGGCTCCCACCGGATCGCGGACGAGCTGGTATCCGTCGATGTCGAGCAACCCCAGCATCCGTTCACTGTCGACCGTGTTTTTGGGACAGCCCAAACTGACGAATGCATAGGTCCCCTTCGGCTGATCGACGGTGGCGGGCTGACGTCGGTAGTTGGAAGTCAAAACGATCCTGCTCGGGGGGCAACTCGAGTTGCGATGGCGCGTGTGACGAGAAGCGTGGTGAGCCAACTATCTTAGCCCCGGCCCAGCAATCCGGCGAGGGGATCTACGCCGCCTGAACGCGTCGTCGCGCGCTAATCGGCGCGAGCCGCCAGCTCACTCTTGACGACGCGCACGGCGCAGAACTTGAACTCGGGAATCTTTCCGTAGGGGTCCAGAGCATCTGTCGTCAACACGTTGGCCGCCGCTTCCCGAAAGTGGAACGGAATGAAAATGCAACCGGCCTGGATTGAACCGTCGGCGCGGACCTCGAGTCGAATCGACCCGCGACGGCTGCTGACCTCAATCTCCTCGCCCGTGGCTAGACCCAAGTCAGCCATGTCGAACGGGTTCATGGCGGCGAACGCGCGGGGCTCCAGCGCGTGCAGCGCCGCGCTGCGTCGCGTCATGCTGCCCGTGTGCCAGTGTTCGAGCACACGACCCGTATTCAATACAAATGGATACTCCTCGTCCGGTTGCTCAGCCGCCGGCTGAAACGGGCACGGGACGAAGCGACCTTTCCCCGATGCCGTGGGGAAACCGTCGCCGAACAGAATCCGCACTCCGTCGCTCGTCGCCGGATCGGGGCACGGCCAGAGCTTGCCGCTGTCGCCGAGATTCTCGTGACTCAATCCCTGGTAGTTGCGGGTCAGTCCAGCGAACTCGCTAAACACTTCAGCCGCCGACTCGTAGTCCATCGGCACGCCCAACCGCTGTCCAATCTCGCAGAGAACTCGCCAATCAGCTCGCGACTCACCGGGTGGGTCGAGCACCTGCCGGCCCAACTGCACTCGTCGGTCGGTGTTGGTGTAGGTGCCCGTCTTCTCAAAGTAACTCGCCGCCGGCAGGATCACATCGGCGAACTCAGCCGTCTCGGTGAGGAAGATATCTTGCACGACGAGAAAGTCGAGAGCGGCGAGCGCCCGGCGAACCTTGTTGCTATTGGGGTCCGAGATGAAAGGGTTCTCGCCCATGATGTACATGCCGCGGATGTCGCCGCGGAGCGCCGCGGCGACAATCTCGACCACGGTCAATCCCGGCCGCGGATCAAGCGGCCGGCCCCAGGCCGCTTCGAACTTGCGGCGGACGTCGTCGTTGGCGACGGCTTGGTAGTCCGGATAGACCATCGGAATCAAACCGGCGTCACTCGCGCCTTGCACGTTGTTCTGGCCCCGCAGCGGGTGCAAACCGGAACCCGGTTTGCCGACGTTCCCAGTCATCAGACAGAGTGAGATCAAGCAGCGGGCGTTGTCCGTTCCGGTCGTGTGTTGCGAAATCCCCATGCCCCAATACACGATCATCGATCCGCCGCCGCCGGCTGGCGTCGCGCGGCCGATGGTGGCGGCGATTCGCCGTATCTGCTCGGCGGAAACTCCGCAAATCGACGACGCTTGCTCGGGTGAGTAGTCGCGCAGCACGAGTTCTTGCAGCGCTGCAAAGTCCTCCGTGTGGGTGTCGATATACGCCTGATCGATCCAGCCGCTGCTGATCAACTCGTGCATCACTCCGTTGTAGAACGCCACGTCGGTGCCCGGGCGGATCTGGGCGAAATGCGTCGCAAACTCGGCGAGCGAATTGCTGCGAACGTCGACGACGATCAGGTCGAGATCCCGCTTGGCGGCTTCCTTGATGAACGTCGCCGCGACAGGGTGATTCGACGAGGTGTTGCTGCCGGTCACCAGCGCGACCGACGCTCGCTCCACGTCGGCGAACACGTTGGTCACAGCTCCGGATCCGATCGTCTCCATCAGAGCGGCGACCGACGAAGCGTGGCAAAGCCGCGTGCAATGGTCGACATTGTTGCAGCCGAATCCGCCGCGAACCAGTTTCTGAAACAGATAGGCTTCCTCATTGGAGCATTTGGCCGAACCAAATCCGGCGAGCGAACTGGGACCGTGGTTGCTCTTGATTTCGTTCAGGCGGTTGGCGACGACCTCCAACGCCTCGTCCCACGTCGCCTGTCGAAAGGCCGGCAGCACCTCGTCGTAGTCGACCAACCCACCGGCTCGCCGACTGATTGATGCGACCACTTCGCTCGACAACGGCCCCTTGGGGTAGTTCTCGTCGCGCCGCACCAACGGTGTCGTCAGCCGCTGCGGATGCATTGAATAGTCCCAACCGTAGCGGCCTTTGACACAGAGTCGACCGCGATTGACGGGGCTCTCGCGCCCCTCGACGGCGACGATGCGGTTCTCTTTCTCGTACACGGTCAACGCACAGCCGACGCCGCAATAGGGACACGCGCTGTCGACCGAACGCAACTCGTCGCCCGCCAACAGCGGCAACGTGATCGGTTTCGACGCCAGCGCGCCGGTTGGACATGCGCTGACGCATTCGCCGCACGACACGCAGGTGCTGGCGCCCATCGGCTGGTCGAGATCAAATCCGATTCGAGTGTCGAGGCCCTTGCCCGTGCGACCCATCACCTCATTCGATTGGATGTCGTCGCAAGCGCGGATGCAGCGATCGCAGAGAATGCACGCTGCGCGATCGACGGCGATGACGGGCGAGCTGTCATCAACGGGCTGACGATCCGGGAAGCCTGTTGACTCACCTGGTTGCAACTCCACGTTGTACCGGTCTCCCAAAGACTCGAGTTCGCAGTCGCCGGTCGCCGTTTGTTTTTCGCAGGGAGCCGGATGATTCGAAAGCAACAACTCGGTCAGTACTCGACGATGAGTCTCGACTTTCGACGAAGACGTCTCGACTTGCATCCCCTCTTCACACTCGCGTACGCACGAGGCGGCCAGGACTCGTTCGCCGACGTCGACGACGCACATCCGGCAAACTCCAACGGGCCGCAACCGGGGATCGTGGCACAGCGCGGGAATGGAAATCCCCAATTGGTCGGCCGCCTCCCAAATCGTCGCCCCCGCCGCGACCGTTGTCGTCCGCCCGTCGATCGTCAGACTCACCGTCTTGGATCCGTCCTTCATGTCAACCTCAGCGAACTAACGAGGGAGTTTGTGCGGCAGGTTGTTCATCAACGAAATAATCGGATTCAACGCGACCTGTCCCAACCCGCAAATCGAAGTTTGCTCAAGTGTGTCAGCCAGTTCGGGAAGTCGGTCGAGTTCATCGGCGTCAGCGTCGCCCTGCCCGACGCCCTGCCCGACGCGCTGCCCGACGCGCTGCAGCAAGTCGACTGCGGCGGCGCCGCCCAAGCGACACGGCACGCACTTGCCGCAAGATTCGTTTCGAAAAAACGTCACGATGTTCGTCGCCAGATCGAACAGGTCATGCTGGTCGCCGATAACGATGAGCGCCCCTGTGCCCAGCATGCTCCCGGCGTCCCGGAGTGAGTCGAAGTCGAGCGGCGTGTCCGCCTTGTCGGCCGGCAAGAAGTTTGAACTCGCCCCGCCCGGCAGGAACGCCTGCAGCTGATTCCCCGCCGGCAGTCCACCCGCCATCTCGATCACGTCGGCGACGGGAGTTCCCAGCGGGATTTCAAACACACCCGGCTTGCAGACATCGCCCGACACCGAGACAAACTTCACTCCGGCAAACTCGCCAGCGCCTTGGTCGCGCCACCAATCGGAGCCGCGCGCGATAATCGCGGCGGCCAGCGCAAACGTCTCGACATTGTTGATCAGCGTCGGCTTTCCCCACAGCCCTTGCGATCCCGGATAAGGAGGTTTGTTGCGAGGCTCGCCGCGCTTGTCCTCCAGCGCCTCGAGCAACGCCGTCTCTTCGCCAAGGATATAGCCGCCCGGAGAAACGAATATCTCGATGTCGAACGGACGACCCGAGTTCGCTGCGTTTGCGCCCAAAACGCCGCGGCTCCGCGCATCGTCCAGAGCTGCTTCGAGCGATTGCTGCTCCAGCTCGTACTCGTGGCGAAGATAGATCACGCCTTGCTCGGCGCCGATGGTGAGCGCTGCGAGCACCATGCCTTCAATAACCAGGTGCGGCAGGTCGTTGAGGATCACCCGGTCTTTAAACGTCCCCGGTTCGCTCTCGTCGGCGTTACAGATGACGTACTTCGGCAGCGCCGTCTCGTCGCGGACAAGCTCCCATTTGCGAGCGGTGGGGAAGCCCGCGCCCCCCATTCCCCGCAAGTCCGATTCGCGCAGCCTCTCCAAGCAGAGTTGAGCCAAGTCCGCAGCTGGCTGCAAAACAGTTCCGTACCGCTCGGCGGGACTCGCGTACGGATCGCACCGCCACTGCTCCGGCTCCCGCGCCGCGAGAGGGGTGAAGGAGTCGCCGGCCGCCGCGGCGGCAATCTCCGCCGCCGTCGAATTCGCCAGCGGCGTGTCGTTGCAGGCCACAGCCGGAGCCGCATCACAACGCCCCAAGCAAGAGACCGCCTCGATCTCAACTCCGTCCGCATCCACCGCGCCGCACCGCTGCTGCAACTCCGCCAGCAACTCGCCACCGCCGGACATCGCGCACGTCACGTCGCGACAGACCTGCAGTCGATGCTGGGGAGGAGGCGTGCGGCGAAAGAATGGATAGAAACTCACCAACTCTTCGAGACGATAGAGCGGGACGCGGCTCCGCTCGGCGACCTCCCGCAAAGTCGCCTCGTCCAAAAAACCGCGCTGGCGCTGCAGACGCATCAGATCTCGCAGGAGGTCCAATTGGATGCTTCCCGTCACAGGTCAATCGATATGACAATCTCCAGACGGAATCGTAGTCATTCTGAGCGAATGAAAAAACTCGACGTGCGGATTTTGGCGGGTCACAGACCGCGTCGCTCGCCGGAGCGCGCCGCAAAACGGCGCATAATCGCCACTCGAATTGCGGGACGCGCGTCGACGCGCAGCGACTGGGGAGGAACTGGCGTGCGTTGTCCGCGCGAGAGGGGAGACGAAGTCGGGACCTCGTTCGAGCGAGCCGGTCACGACTTCAGTTTGTCGCCCACGCCGCCGAACAACTGGTCGTCGCCGCGGCCGCCACGGAGATGGTCCTTGTCGCAATCGTCGGTGATCGCGCCGAGCTCGATCAACGCCATCGTCAGATCGTCGTCAACCCAAGCGGCCAAGGCGGCGTGGAGCGCGGTCGGGTCGTCTTCATTAGCTGTCGATCCGCCGATCAGCAGGTCGTCGCCTCTGCCTCCCTTGAGCTTATCTCTGCCGACCCCGCCGATCAGAATGTCGTGACCGGCTCCGCCCCACAGTCGATCGCGGCCCGCCCCGCCGGACAGTGCGTCGTTGCCCCGACGACCGTTCAACCTATCGTCGCCCAGTCCGCCGATCAGAATGTCATCGCCCGCTCCGCCGGTTAGCCGATCGTTGCCGGCCCCGCCGAAAATCAGCGCGGGCAGGTCCAACCCTCCGTCGCTGCCGCCGTCCGAACCTCCATCCGAACCGCAGTCGCTGTGGCCTGATCCAACCCTGGCCCGGTCGTCGCCATCGCAGAGGTGCATCTCAATTCGGACCACATCCTCCGGGTCAAAGTAAGACACATCGACGCCGCCATCAGAACCCCCATCGCTGCCGCCATGCCCACCGCGACGAGTGTTGAACCTCGCGATGACTTTGATCTGTTCGTCCGACCCACCGTCGCTGCCGCCATCACTGCCGCCGTCGGATCCACCGTCGCTGCCGCCAACCAGCTTCACCAGTACATGATCGCGGCCATTGGTGCCGACGACGTACAACGTGCCGTCGACGAGGCCGACTCCCGTCACGACGGCGGACGTTGTCTCGGCGTCGGATTCTCCAGCGTCGTCGAAGACAGTTACGACAACTTCGAAAACGCCACCGGTCGCGTAGACGTGCTGACCGGCGATCGCAGCATTCACCTCATCGACGACTCCGTTCGTCACCGTTCCATCCCCCCAATCGATCGTCGCCGTGTGCGTATCGCCCGCATCGGGATCGGTAAACGTCGCCGACAGAGTGACGACGTCGCCCGGTTCGACCTTGTTGGCGAACGTCGCGTCGGTATCGGCGGTAATGATCTGAGGAGCTTCATTAGCCGCGTCGTCGTTAAGAATTGTGAACGTCGCGGTGGGATTGCTCGCCCCGGCGATAGCGCCGACGAAAGACAGCGCAATCGTCTCATCCGGCTCAACGTCCGTCTCCCCGAGAATCTCGATCGGCACGACCTTGATCGTTTCACCCGCCAGGAAGTTCACCGTGATCGGCCCGGCCGTGAAGTCCGTGCCAGCCGTCGCGCTGACTCCAGTGAGCACGACGTCGACGGACGAGGCAATCGACGTGTTGATTGATCGCGTCACCTCGACGACGGTCGTGGTGTTGACCGCATCGCCTTCGAGTTCGCTAAACGCGGCGGCGGTAAATTCATATTCCGGCGGGAGAGTGATTTGGTCGATGTTGTTGAAGCTGCCGGGGCCGGTGAACGTTCCGTTGTCCCCATCGATCGTACCCGGTCCGGTCACGGTCACGTTGGGCGCGACGGTCGCCGCGCTCAAGTCCATGATGTCAACGCCACTCGACCCTTCCACGAAAAAACTGATACTTAGATCGCCTGTGCGAATCGTATCGTTGCCGGCGCGAGCGTTGATGCTGACGTACGCCAATCCGCTGCCGGAATTGACGGCAGCCGCATCGAGCAAGTTGTTGCTGTCTCCGCCAAAGAAGTTCGCCTGCTCCATATTTATATATGTCCCGGCGGGGCCGGCGCCGATCGTGAGGCCGGTGTTCGTCAGAGTCATGTCGGCGTCGACGCCGATGTTCAGGAGATCGTCTCCACTTCCTTGCCCGTCGATCGTGTCGGCTCCCGGCGCGGAGCCGCCGATCGTGATGATGTCGCGAATCTGGCTGCCGGTGATCGTGTCGTTGCCGGCCTGCCCGTTGATGCTGACGACGCCGAAACCGCTCGCCGCAGTCACGGCGGAAGCGTCCAGGACGTTGTCGCTCGCGCCGCCAAAGAAGTTCACCTGTTCCATATTCACGTATCCGCCTGCCGGACCAGCGCCGATCGTGAGACTGGTGTCGGTTAGAGTCATGTCGGCGTCGACGCCGATATTCAGGAGATCGTCCGCGCTTCCTTGCCCGTCGATCGTGTCGACTCCCGGCGTGGAGCCGCTGACCGTGATGATGTCGCGAATCTGGCTGCCGGTGATCGTGTCGTCGCCGGCCTGCCCGTTGATGCTGACGACGCCGAAACCACTCGCCGCAGTCACGGCGGAAGCGTCCAGGACGTTGTCGCTCGCGCCGCC
>JASMLW010000164.1 GCA_030748485.1 Pirellulaceae bacterium | reverse complement strand
GCTCCAACAGGGGGTCACCGAGAATCCCGACTCGGAACGTATTCGACGGCAGCTGTTGGGCCTGTACATCAAGCAAGGTCTTCGCGAAGAGGCGCTGTGGCAGTTGGAGCAATTGCCGGAGCGACCGGAGCCGATTGAGGCGATGCGGAGCGCCGTCCGCGGCGCCTGCTTAGCCAGCCAAGAGAACTGGGCGCCGGCGACCGCCTACTTGCGAACTGCTTATGAGGGTGGCTGCCACGACGTTCTTTGTCTGCGGTGGCTGACGGTCACCCTACTCAACCAGCAACTCACGGGTGAGGCTGCCGACGTCATTCAAGCTTGGCGGGAGATCGATCCCTACGACGCGGAGATGATCCGCTACGGTGAACTTCTCTCCGGGCGGGCCGAGGCCGGTGAACAGGCGGGTCCAGCTGATGAACTGTCCATGCCGGAGAATACGCGGGTCGATCGGCGAGTTGGCGAAACCGCTCCAAAGAAGCCCACGACCATCCGCCCGACGATTCCCGCACCGCCAGAAGACGCGTAGCTGGACCTCACCCGAAAACAGACCTCAGCGAATCAGGGCTGGGTGACGTGTAGCTCCAGCGCGGTCACCGTGCGGGGTTGTTTTGATTCCGGGGAGCGATGCGCCAACTCCAGTGCGATGCGATTGTCGCCGCGCCGCACTTGCTCAGCCGTCACGATCGCGTGGACACGACTTCCTGCGCGTTTTTCGATTTTCAAACGGGTTCCGTTGATGGCGACGCGCACGTCGTCTTTTTCCCGTAGGTTTTGCACTTCAAACTGCAAACTCAGCTTCGCCTGCTTGGCGAACTCGACGCCGACTCGCATCGTGGTCGCGAGTGGTTTGTCAGTCAACGGCGCGGGCAGAATGCAATGCAGCCAGTTGTACTGATAGGCTCGCTGCGGTCGTCCGCGGTCGACGGCGAACATCAGTTTCCGCTGCTTGGTCTGTAGCAACCGCGCGTCGCCCAGCTGTTTCAGCAACGGGGCCATGTAGGCTCCCGTGCTCTCGCTGTTGTTCTTGGTGTGCGGAAACCAATTGAACAGGTAGATGCCCGAGGCGCCTTGATTGTGATAGTTGAGCGCGAGTCCAGCCGCCAACTCACCGGGAATCGGGCTGTACTTGCTCGGCCAACCGTAGAGGCAAGGATAGACGTGGACCTGTTTGCCGGCGGTCAGCTTTGTGAATTGTTGGACTTCGATGTCCATGACTCCGCTGCCGAGCGTCACGTAGTCAACCAGATCCGACTCGATCCATTTGGGCACATCGAAGCCATCGAGTTGGCACGACTTGAGGCTCTCGTTGACCCGCACGGCCAATCGGATCGGGTGTCCGCGCTGCTGAGACCGCTCGTTCAGATGCTTGCGAACTCGCTGTAGCAGTTCGGTGAGGAGGTGGGCGTTTTTCGCTTCCTCGCCGGGCGGAAAGTAAGGCGCGCTGCGGAGGAAGTCGATCTCCAGTCCCGCGAAATCGTATTTCTCAAACAGTTCCTCAATCACGCGGAACTTTAGTTCGCGGACTTCGGGGATGGCGAAGTTTAGCGCCGTGCGAAAACTGGTCACGCCGCCGTAGTCGCGCTCGCCGATCAGCCACTCTGGGTGATCGACTTTGTATTGTGGCAGTTCGTCGGGCAGAAACGAATCGTGAATGTCGTTGATCCGAAAAGAGTAGAAGACGTCGATCCGCCGTTTTTTCGCTTCGCGAACGACGATCCGGGGCGGGTCGTTTCCCTCATCGATCCATTTGTCGATATAGGTTCGCGGCTTTTTGGCTCGCGCGCCGGTGCGCTCCAGAATTCGGCTGTCGTAGTTCGCCGTATTGCCTCCCGCGCCGTCACACCAGAACAGCGCATCGACATGACCGTCCTCGATTGGACCGAAGAGGTTCTCGATCCATTGATTCAGATCGCCGTTGGCGTCCTTCGCGACTGCGTGTCCATCGCAATTAAAAATCACTCGATAGCGCTTTGGAGGTTTCTTCTTCTGCTCCGCCGCACAGGGAAGGGTGAGTAGGCCGCAAATTGCGACCGCCAAGGTGGCTGTGACGAGTGTCTTCGGGCGAGTCATCAGCAAACTCCGGGCGGTTCCGATCGAAAGGAGAATGACGCGAACAGGCCGATCGTACGAGATGCACCGGGCCAAGTCGAGCTTTTGACCGTCGCGGTCGGCTATCATGTCTCCCCAGCATGTCTCCCGAGCATGTGTCCCGAGCGCTGCGGCGGAGACAATTCTAGATGTGTCGCCCCCGTCGCAATCGTCGTCGTCTCAATCATCGTCGTCGCAATCGCCCCTGTCGCAATCGTCGCCGCCCCCAACCTTTCTCGCATATCTCAAACTCGAAAGATGATCGATGTCCGCAACAGACCGAGAGTTCACCGAACACGATCAGCAGATTTGGGAGGAGGAATTAGCCGACTTTGTCCCGCAGCGCGTCTTCGATGCGCACATTCACATGTTCAACCCTCGGCACATGGGCGACTTCGACGGGCGCGTCTGGTCGTACGCCGACCTGAACGTTCTGCAAGAGTGGGCGGAGCGACTCTATCCGGGTCGCGAAACGCACTTTCTGGTGCTCGGTTCGCCCGCGCCCGGCATCGATGTCGAAGGCCACAATCAATGGGCGATTGAACAAGTACAGCAAGATCCGCAGTCTCGAATGAATCGTTTAGTGACACCCAGTTGTCATATCGAGGATATCCGCCGCGACCTCCAGACGGCGGCGTTCATCGGGCTCAAACCATACCGCCTGTTCTCAGTCACCGGCGATGTCGGGCAGTGCCGGATACACGAGTTCCTACCGCACGAGCAGCTTGCATTGGCCAATGAACTGGGACTCTGGGTGACAATGCACCTCTCGAGGTTTCACGGCTGCGCCGATCAGCGGAATCTTGACGACCTCGAGGAATTCACAACCAGACGTTATCCGCGCGTGAAGTGGATTCTCGCTCATTGCGCGCGAAGCTTCACCTATTGGCCGATTCGCGAGGCGGTGGAGCGCCTGAGTCAAATGCCGAACATCTGGTACGACCTTTCGGCGGTAACCGATATCAGGCCGTTCATCACACTGTTCGGGAAAGAGGACCCGCGCCGCATTCTCTACGGGTCAGACGGCGTCGACTCGACTTACTTCCACGGACAGTACGTCGCGCTGGGGCGAGCCTGGCAGGGGTTTGATCTGGCCAAATACGAACTCGCCTTTCCGCATTGCGACGGCCGGCCGATCTTGAGCATCTACGAGCAATTGCTGTCGATGAAACAGGCGGCGGAAATCGTTGGACTCACCGGCGATGACATCGAGAATATCTTCTGGAGGAATGCGAGCGAGCTATTCGGCGTGACCTTCGGTCAACCGGACGACGATTAGCCGAATTTGGGATCGGGCGCCCGTTTCTGGTACATTGATTTGGCCGTTTGTCGCGTGTCGTCGATGGAGGGTTTCTCGCCGTGAACGATCTACCGCGGACAACCGCACCAGTGGAGACCGGCCCCAACCGCCGCGAGGTCTTGAAGACCGCGTTGGTGGGAGCCACGGGTCTGGTCTCCGCGCCGGCCTTCTCGATCCCTTCCCTCGCCGCGCCGTCTCATGGCGCAAAACGGCGAAAGTTGATCCTGCTGTGGCAAGACGGCGGCCCGACTCATTTCGAAACATTCGACCCCAAGCCGGATGCGCCGATCGAGTTTCGGGGTGAATTGCGGCCTATTCAGACCGCGCTCCCGGGAATCGCGTTTTGCGAAGTGCTTCCCACGTTGGCGTCCATGGCGGATCGGTTGTGCATCGTCCGTTCGCTGCATCAACCTTCGTCGGGACATGTCATCGGGTCGCACAACGTGCTGACCGGTTGGTACGACCAGACAGACGGCGGCAAGTCGAGATACCCTGACGTGGCGAGCGTTATCTGCCGAATGCGGAGCGGGTCGGAGGAATCCGACATAACGATCGGCGCCTCGACCGACCCGCGCCTCGCTCAAGGGATGCGAGCGGCCGGCTCCCGCGGCGCGTCCGAAACGAGCGCGTTGCCGAGCTACATCGACATTAACAAAGGGCTCCATCGCGGCGGGCCCGCCTACTTGGGTCCGCTGGCCGGTCCGTTTCAGGTGGCCGGTGACCCGTCGAAGCCAGGCTTCGTCGTCCAGAATCTTCACAGCGTCGGCAGCCTGCTCCGTTTTCAAGACCGCCAAGTGATCCTCCGGCAACTCGACCATCTGGGGCGGCGGGCAGGCGCCCGCACGGCGGCGTTTGAGCAACTGCGAGCCGTGGAAGGGTTTCGCCGGCAGGCCGTCGAATTACTTTCCGGCGGCGCAGCGGCGCGAGCGTTCGATGTCTCCCGCGAAGCCGCTGCAGTTCGCCGGCGATACGGCGAGCATCTGCCCGGTCAGCAATGCCTGCTCGCCCGCCGGTTGGTCGAAGCGGGTGTTGAGGTCGTCGCCGTTCGATTCACACCCGACGGTCGCGGCGACTACGACAAGACGATGATCGGCTGGGACGACCACGCCGTTCACGGCAACATCTTTCCGATCATGAAAAAACGCGGACCTCAGTTTGACCAATCCGTCAGTGCGCTGATCGAGGACCTGGAACAGCGGGGGATGCGGGACGAAGTGCTGCTGGTCGTGGTTGGGGAATTCGGCCGCACGCCACGGATCCACGTACACCACGGTTGCCCGGGGCGCGAACATTGGGGACCTTCAGGGTGTGCGCTCGTCTACGGCGGCGGCTTACAGATGGGGCAGATTGTCGGATCGACCAATGACAAGGGCGAGCGGCCGCTGGACAGACCGGTTTCCTACCAGGACTTGCTGGCCACGATCTATCATGCGATGGGCGTCGACACGGACCACACTTTTGTGAACTCGGTTGGTCGACCCACGCCCATTCTCTCCAGCGGGAAACCGATCGCTGAATTGACCGCGTCGAGGCCTGTTCGCGAGCGAACTCCGCATCGCGCTCCACTCGTCACCGATTCTGACAGGTCGAGCAAGAACTCGCGTGGCGGTGATGACACCTCGGCGAAGGTGGCCGCCGGATCGACAGGTGAGGATTTGGTGCGATTGCCGTTGAGTCATTTGGAGACCTTGGTCGCTCGCGACACGCGCATTGACGACGACGGGCTCAGGCGTCTCGCGGCGTGCGGGAGGCTCAGGCGGCTGGAACTCAACGGCGCTCCCATTTCCGATCGCGGCATGGTTCACTTGGCCAATCTGACTTCGTTGTCTGAACTCAACCTGACCGGAACCCGCGTCACCGACGCCGGACTCGATCAGCTCGCGCGATTGAAGCAGCTGAGTCGATTGTTTTTCAATGGGACGGGAATCACGCTGGGTGGCGTTGTGCGGTTGTTCGTGAATACTCAGCAGCGAACGCTGGCCGACGCTCTGACGGCGATGGGAGTAGCGCGGCGCGACGCCACTGGTCGAGTCGTTTCAGCCGATTTGGCTGCGACGGAGTTTGGCGACGAACAGATGCAGCACCTCGGCCAACTCACCGCACTCCAAGAACTGCAATTGACGGCAACGTCGATTACCGACATCGGGATGGAGCATGTAGCGCCGCTGTCCTCACTCGAGCAATTGTATCTGTGCAAGTGCGAGATTAGCGACGCCGGGCTTGCGCATGTCGCCGGGTTGCGACGATTGCGATATCTCAATATCTACGGAACGAAGATCACCACGGACGGACTCCAGCACTTGAACCAACTGACCGAACTTCGTCACCTGCTGATCACCGATTTGAAGTTGAGTCGCGCCGCGGTTGACAAGTTGAAGCAGCAGTTGCCTTTACTCAAAGTGACGGACTTCACACCGGTTTGAGGGATTCTCGCGACCACCAGGCTCGCCGCGCCAGCAAGGGGCGGCGGTTTGATCGGCGAACCATGGGTGTGGGTTGGCGGCGCGACGTCGAGAGAGCCGCGATCCCTCGCTTGCGCAGCGGGCTGGTGTAACCGGGCTGGTGTGTGATCGGGCTGGTGTGATCGGGCTGGTGTGTGCAACCGCGGGTGGTCCGTTTGCGCATCGGCTGCGTGTCTACAGCCGTGGATCGACTGGTTCGCTCTCCAGCGCTAGCAGGCCGAAGACGCACTCGTGCACTCGTCGCAGAGGTTCTCGCCGGACGAATCGTTCCAGGGATTCAACGCCCAGCGCGAATTCGCGGAGCGCGAGCGAACGCTTCGCACGAACTCGACGATTCCTCAGGCGTTTGAGGTTGCCGGCGGTGTCGTAGTCCGGACCGTAGATGATTCGAAGATACTCTCTGCCGCGACACTTGAGCGCGGGCTGCAACAATCCGTCTCTGCCCTTGGCGATGAACTCGAGTGGCTTGACGACCATGCCCTCGCCGCCACGATCTGTGAGTTCGCGGACCGATCACGAGCACGCCGGCCAAAGCGACCCGTTGCAGGTCGGCGATTTGCCCGCTCGACGCAGACGATTCCGCCGCCGATTCTTCTGCGAAAGTCGTACCGCTCAGTGTCGCCAGGGTTGTAAAGAGAACAAGCAGAAATAGTACCCGCGCCTTCGACATCGCGTCCGCCTCCACCTAAATTGATTGTCATGTCAGATTCGCTCGACTTCATTTGCCGCATCGTCGATGACGCCGGCGACGAAGCAGCCGTCGTCAAGGGACTGCTGCGCAGCTACAACCGAGCGGCCAATCCTGTGTGGTGGGAGGCGGCAGCTTTGCCCGAGCACGAGCCACGGAAGTTACACGTGCTGGCTCGCGACGCGGAAGACGCGGTGATCGGCGGATTGCTCGGAGCCTCGGCGATGTCCTGGCTGAGGATCGATATTCTCGCGGTGCGCGAAGATCTCCGACGTCAGGGTGTTGGCTCCGCCCTGCTTCAAGCAGCCGAAGAGGAGGCGCGGCGACGCGATTGTAAGTACGTCTACCTCGACACGATGGACTACCAATCACCCGACTTCTACCGCCAGCGCGGGTATTCAGTCGCAGGCAAGATCGACGATTGGGACTCGCACAACCACGCCAGGTCTTTCTTCACGAAGCGGCTGTAAGGGACGTTGCGACGCCAGGCCCGGCGCGCCAGCGAGGGGCGGCGGCTTGATCGGCGAACCATCGGTGTGGTTGGCGGCGCGACGTCGAGAGAGCCGCGATCCCTCGCTTGCGCAGCGGGCTGGTGTAACCGGGCTGGTGTGTGATCGGGCTGGTGTGATCGGGCTGGTGTGATCGGGCTGGTGTGATCGATGGCGAGCTAAGCAGCCAACCTCGATCGATTGTCCTCCGCCGACAGGGCCCGCTGCTGGTGCAAACGTTCCAGGACGAACGAGATGTGCAAGTGCAAGTTGTAGAACTCGGCCATGTAGGAGAGCGGCACGGACACCTGCGCCAGCTCGGTTTCCAGCACCTTGAGATTTTCGATGTCCTGGTCGAAGTCAGTTCCCGGCTCGGCGTCCTTGAGCTTCTGGTCGACTTGCCGGAGCACTCGATACCAGCGATAGATCTTGGATCGAATGCGCCAGCGGTAGATTGGCGGCGCCACCTTCAGCAACGGGATCAACAGCGTGCACATCGGCAACAGCATCAACTTGACTCGGTCCAGCCAGGCGGCCAACCAAAACGGCAAGTGCCGATAGAAGAGCGACGGCCCGGCGCGAAAGTACTCGCGAGCATGTTTGTTGATGGGAAAGTCCACAAAGTCGGGTGACGGAAGGGGGACGGGTTCGGCCAGCAGACCCGCCGATTCGTGCACCTCGTTCACTGTTTGCATCAGCAGCGGAACCAACGCGTGATGTAGATCGGAGCGCGCGACCAGGTTGGCGGCCGGAGCCAGCAAGACGATGTCGCGCGATGGAATGTTGCGCTGCAAATCGATCAGCCCGGCCGGCAGAGTCACGCTGGACAGGTACGAGTACTTGCGCTGATACGCGGCGGCTCGCTGAAAGTTCATCAGTTGAATGCCGTCTGTTTGCAACAAATCGCGAACGATCGGAGACTCCGGTGAGATCACGAAGAACGCCGCGTCCAGCGACCCGGACTTGAGACCTGCGACGGCTTCGGCCGTTGTCCAGTCCAGCAATTCGGCCGAGTCGGGTGTTTCGTTCGACATACCATTGTCGCCGAGCAGCTTGAGTGCGATCGCCTGCGTCCCGCTGCCGTCGGGACCGATGGCGATGCGCTTGCCGCTGAGTTGGTCGAGGCCGTCGACCGGTCGATCCGCCGCGCAAAACACCCATACCGGTTCGAGGTAGAGGCTGGCCAGAGATTCGAGATTAGCGGCTTGGTCGGCCGCCGTACCGCCTTGGATCATCGCCAGAGAGATGTCGGCGTCGCCCGCCGCCAGCAGCCGACTGTTCTGCACCGAGCCGCCTGTCGACCGCACTTCGAGCGCGATGCCTTCGCGAGCGAGGATCTCGCGGTAACGATTGGCGAAATGATAATACGCCCCCTGCTCACTGCCCGTGGCGATGACCAATCGCTGCGGGCAGCGGGGCCCGATCAGCCAGGGCGTGGCCGCCAGGGCGACCAGTGCGATCAGCAGGGCGGGTCCCCAGCGAGCTAGCATGCGACGCGTTCGTTCGCTTTCACAGAGCCGCTTCCATCGGTCCGACACGGCATCGCCTCACTTGTGCGCATTACTGGAAATGAGGCTTGTACTCAACTCGCCCATTCACCGCAATGCGAGGAAATCCACACCCGTTCCGCCCCAGGGTCGTCTTGAGTGGCGAAGTCCTCGCGCGGCTCGCTAACGCCACAGTCGGCGTTGGAGTTTGGGAAACAACTTCAGCGCGTTGTCCCGCATGATCTGTTTTCCAATCCGCACAGCGTGCTGTTCGCGAAGTTCACCCCGCTCGACTTTTTCGGCAAGCGCTTCGGACAGGCACTGGCGGGTGAACTCGGTAGCGCCGTAGATTCCTTCGGCGTCGACCGTATCGGCTCCCCACAAGATGCGGTCCGACGGGGCGGACTCCAGCCACTCCTGATAAGCCCGTTTCGCCATCGTGTAACTGAGTGTCGGCAGCCAGCAGGAATCGATCCACACGTTGCGGTGTTTCATGGCGATCGCGCCGGTTTCTCCCACCCATGGATAGCCGCCGTGGAAGAGGATGAATTTCGTTTGTGGGTTCGCTTCGATGACATCGACGAGCAGCATCGGGTTGGACCTCTGCAAGCGAGCGTCACCCGTGTGCACTTGGAAGGGCAGCTGGTGCTTGGCGCTGAGCCCACAGATGTGCCAGAACATGAAGTCTTCGAATTGCCTTTGTTGTTCCCGTGTAATGCGTTGAGGGCTGGCCCCGAAGATGGCGGCGGCGGTCGCCTTGTCGACTCTCTCATAGCGTATCGTTCGCTGGTACGCTTGCGTCGACTTGAGACAAACGGCGTCACCGGCGACCGCCTCGACGAAGATCGCCTCGATCACCGCCAGCAAATCGTCGAGCGTCTCGGTCTTCATGCCTTTGCGCTGAGCGTAGGCGAACGGGCTGTCGTTGGCGGACGAAAACTGGTCGGGATGACTGGCTCGCATGATCGACGTGACGTTCAGCACGGGGACCGAGAAACGGTACTCTTTGGCGAACTGCAATCGATTCCAGTAGGGATCGATGAACATCAACTCGATGTTGGCTCGATTCGTGACGACATCGATCAGCCACCGATCGTCTCGGTAGTTCTTGAAGATTTTCTCGTTGAGTTGTTTGGCTTCGGCGTTTGTGATCGTGTCGAAGTCGACGCCGTACAGGTCGCGGAACGCCGGCAGCAGATAGCGGTAGAAGCTTGCCGCTCGCGCGTCGTCGAAATCGCCCTTCGCCGCTTGCCACCACGTGTCGAAGTTTCCGTCGGCCGGCCACGGCGAGACGCGAGTGTGCCGGCGCAGATAGCTGTGCGCCCAGATGCTCTGCAGCGTCATCCCGTTGCCGTCGGGCGTTTTGACGCGATTGGGGATTTCGTCAAACGCCCGCAGGTGATCGTGGGTGTCGATCGCCCGTACGGCGTCGATCGATTCTTTGATCCGGCGGTAGACTTCGGATCGCTTGATGTCGTCTGCGTAGACAGCTGCTGTGGAGACTTGCGAAACCAAGAACAGCATGGCGCACTTTCGAAGCGGCGTTTGCATTTGGGGGCTCCGTGTGAGGACGGAAATGGAGCCGTCATTGTAGGACTCTCCGGTCGCCGATTCACGTTCGCTCTTCGCTTGTCCGCGCTCGGTGGTCGGGGAGCTTGTCGTCGATCGTCGGCGGGGGCGAGTGGCTGACCCCAGGGCGGCGCGATAGAATCGAACACCACGCCAACCTCTCGAGGAGTCACCCCCTGTGACGCGAATTGTCAAGATCGCCGCCGCGCAGAGCGGACCGATTCCACTTGGCGTCAGCCGCGAAACGGTCGTGCGGCGACTGATCGAAAAGCTGCAGGCGGCCGCCGCCGACGGTTGCGATCTGATTGTGTTCAGCGAATGCGCGCTGACGCCGTTCTTTCCGCACTGGTGGATCGAGAACGAGGAGGAACTCGATCAGTACTACGAGTTGCGGATGCCCAATCCAGTGGTTCAGCCGCTCTTCGACGCCGCGGCCGCCCGACAGATCGCATTCTATTTGGGATATGCGGAGCTGGACGTCGCCGGCGATCGACCGCGCCGCTTCAACACGAGCATCCTGGTCGACAAAGCCGGCGCGATCGTCGGCAAGCACCGCAAGATCCACCTTCCCGGTCACGCGGACCATCGGCCCGACAATCCATTTCAGAATCTCGAGAAGCGATATTTTGAATCGGGCGACCTGGGATTCCAAACGTGGTCGACCCTAGGCGGCAAGGTCGGTATGTGCATTTGCAATGATCGGCGGTGGCCGGAAACATATCGAGTGCTCGCCCTGCAGGGCGCCGAACTGATCCTGCTCGGATACAACACTCCGGACAACATCCCCGAACATCCGGAAATGGATCGGCTGGTCAACTTCCATCACCAACTCTGCATGCAGGCCGGCGCTTATCAAAACGGTTGTTGGATCGTGGCGGTCGCCAAAGCGGGAGTGGAGGAGGGAGTCAGTCAGATCGGCCTGACGACGATCATCGCGCCGTCGGGGGAGATCAAAGCGCAGAGTCAATCGCTGGGCGACGAACTGGTCGTCTTCCCCTGCGACCTGGACGAATCGATCGCCTATCGAGAACTCTTCGACTTCCAAGCAAATCGGCGTCCGCACCACTATGGATTGATCGCCGAGTCTTGACGGCGCGGCGGCGGCCGAGGGTCCAAGTAACGAACGGGTAACGAATTGCGATTGTCGAGCCATTCAGTTACATCGTTCGCGCCTCGATCGTTTACGCGGGTGGCTCGACGCCTCATGTGAAGCGTTCATTGTGCAAAGCGCTCATTTTTGACGCTCCGCTTCGATCGCAGTAGCATGGAGAGCACGCTAAAGCACGATTGCATAGGAGGTTGCGTGCCTCGAGCGGAGAATTGTTGACAAAACCATCCACCCATCATCCACGAGATGCAAATGTTCTCGCAACGCGTTTGGCTTTTGGCGGGTCTGTCTGCCGTGTTGGTCGTCTCAGTTGCCGCGCGAGCGGCGGAGCCCCGAGTAACCCGCAGCTTGCAAGTGCTCTACACATTTGACGACGTTCAGGGCGATGTCGTCCGCGACAGATCCGGTGTGGGTCGCCCGCTCAATTTGCGAATCGAAAAAGCCGCCAGCGTTCAGCGCCGCGCCGGCTCGCTCGTCGTTCGTTCGTCCGCCAAGATCGCGTCCGCGGGTCCCGCTGCGAAACTGATCACCGCGGTCAAGCAGACGAGTTCCATTTCGATCGAGGCTTGGATTCGTCCGGCGAGCGATCGACAGGAGGGGCCCGCCCGCATCGTCACGTTGTCGGACGGTCCGAATGCTCGCAACTTCACGTTGGGGCAGGATGGCAAACGATACGACGTCCGTTTTCGAACGTCCGCGACTAGCTCCAACGGCATCCCGTCAACCGCCTCGCCCAACAACTCGCTGGGAGCCGCCTTGACGCACGTAGTCTACACACGCGATCGCAACGGCAACGCGAAGTTCTTCCTCAACGGCAAGCAGCGCGGCGGTCGCCAGGTCGGCGGCGACTTGAGGCGCTGGAATGGCAACTTCAAGCTCGCCCTCGCCAACGAGTTCAGCGGTGACCGGCCGTGGTTGGGCGAGTTTCATTTGGTGGCCGTCTACAACCGATCTCTGACGCCGGCCGAGGTGGTTCGCAACTTCAAAGCCGGCGCCGGAGCAAGTCGCCCGCCCGCCCAGATCGCCCAGGATCAGCGGGAGCGATTCTTCGAGACTCGCGTCGCGCCGTTGTTCGCCCGCAAGTGCCTCGACTGCCACGATTCGGCGACCAAGAAAGGCGGACTCGATCTGGCCCGCAAGGTCAATGCGTTTGCCGGCGGTGAGAGCGGGAAGGCGATCGCGGCCGGCGACGCCGGGAAAAGCCATCTGTGGGAGCTCGTGTCGGCCGCCAAGATGCCGCCGAAGGACAGCGAGCCGCTGACCTCGGAAGAGAGGCTGCTAATCAAGAAGTGGATCGACGACGGAGCCGCCTGGTCGCGAGAGTTGATCGATCCCGTCGTCTACACGAACGACAACGATCGAGGCCAGCTCTGGCTACAGCGGCTAACCGTTGTCGAATACATCGAGACCGTCCGCAGCGCGGTTGGCGTCGACATCGCCAAGGAGGCGAGGGAGATCCTGCCTCGCGATCTGCGAGCCGATGGCTTCAGCAACACCGCCTATAACCTCAACGTCGACCTCAAGCACGTGGAGGCGTATTCGCAACTGGCGGCGATCATCGTTGAGCGGATGGACATGAGCGAGTTCGCCAGCCGTTTTTCGAAGAGCCGCAGTTTGTCGACCGACGCCACGATGCGAAAGTTTGTCGCCGCGATGGGCAAGTGGTTGCTCCGCGGACCGCTCGACGAGCGGGAGACTACGAATTACTCGGGCATCGCCACGACCGTCGCCAGTGCGGGCGGCGACTACGACGAGGCGGTTGGACTGATCGTCGAGGCGATGCTGCAATCGCCTCGATTCATCTATCGCGTCGAGAACCAGCGCGGCGATGGGACTCCTTGGCCGGCGGATCCGCACGAGTTGGCGTCGCGGCTGAGTTACATTGTCTGGGGCGCTCCTCCGGACGCTGAGTTGCTGCGCGCGGCCGATTCGGGTGCGCTCGGTGAGAAACAGGTTGTGGCGGCGCAGGTCGCCCGCATGTTGCAGGATCCCCGCGCGATCGACCGCTCGTGCGAGTTCGTCTCCGAATGGCTGAATCTCAATCGGCTCGAGAACCTGCAACCCAACGCGGAGCGTTTTCCCAGTTGGCGGCCCGGGTTGGGCGGCGACATGCGGGACGAGACGATCGCCTTCTTCAAAGAAGTCGTTTGGAAACAGAATCGTCCGCTCGCCGATCTCTTTGACGCTCAATTCACGTTTGCGACTCCCCGACTGGCGAAGCACTACGGGCTCAAGCCGCAAGGCGGCGGTCCGAGCGAGGGTTTGAAGCGGTACGACTTGTCAAACGTTCCCGCCCGCGGCGGTCTCTTGACTCAAGGCAGTGTGTTGACGGTTGGTGGAGACGACGCCTCGATGATCTCGCGAGGCCTGTTTGTCTTGAATGACGTGCTGCGGGGCGCCGTCAAGGATCCGCCTCCCGGACTCGACACGGCTGCCGTTCCCGCCAAGCCGGGCGTTTCGGCGCGAGCCGTTTCGGAGAAGCGGATCAGCGCGGTTGCCTGCGGAGGATGCCACATTCGCTTCGAACCGCTGGCGTTTGGGCTGGAGAAGTTCGACGGTGTCGGCGCGTTTCGCGAGCAGGATGAACACGGAAACCAACTGCGCGAAGACGGCGAGATCCTGTTTCCCGGCGCGGCCAAAGCGGTCAAGTACCAAAAGTCGAGCGAGCTGATGACGCTGCTGGCCGACAGCGGCCGCGTAAGCGAGACTATCACCTGGAAAGTAACTCAGTTCGCGCTGGGGAGACCGTTGGTTTCCGCGGACGCGCGCACGGTCGAACAGATCGACAAGGAGGCCCGCCAGGGCGGTGGGACCTACGCCAGCCTCATCACCGCGATTGTCACCAGCGATTTGGTTAGAATGACGCGCACTCAACCAGCGGAAGCCGAGTCTCCTTAAATTGATATTGTTGACGTCGCCACACCGACGTCGCCACACTGGCGAAACCAAAAACTTGATGGGAATAGACGACTTCATGACCACTTCAAACAGAGCGTTGGGCATCAACCGGCGAACACTGCTCAAGGGCGTTGGCGGAGTGACAATCGGCTTGCCTCTACTGGAGGAGATGCTCGATTCGACGGCGGCCGCGGCGGAAACCGAACTGCCGACACGAGCTTTCAATGTCTTCTTCGGCTTGGGTGTTCCTTCGCCGTTGCAGAAAGAGGGTTACGACGGAGTGCTCGAACCACTCAAGCCGCTCCGCGACAAGCTGCTCATCATGCGCAACGTCGATCAAGTTCGTTGCGATGAGAAGGGATCCAACGCTCACTACGACGGCGCGATCGGAGCATTCACGGCCGAGCCGCCGGACGGCGAGGCGAAGGCGGGTGGTCCGTCGATCGATCAAGTCATTCGGCGAGCCTACTACCCGCAGGGGCTGCCCGCGGGCATGGTTCCCACCTTGATAGGCGGTACGTTCTTCCGGCGCAGTCGAGTCGGTAGGTACGTCCACAGTTACAACCTCGACGGGACCGTCGCCGCGACGATTCAAGAGAAGCCCCGCGATTTGTTCGATCGCGTGTTCGGATCGGTCGCCGTGGCGGGCGGCAAGGACAGCCGCCAGCAGCGATTCAAACGCAGCGTACTCGACTCGGTCGTCGGCGAGTACCGGTTCTTTACCGGCTCAAACTCGCCGCTCGGTTCCGCGTCGAAGGCTCGTGTGGCGGACCATCTCGATCGAATTCGTGAGTTCGAACAGCGCGCCTATGCGATGAGGCACAAGAATCGCAAAGGTCCCGAGCTGCCGCCGCGTTCCAACGTGCCGCACGGCGGTCCCGCCGATCCGGGAGGGCAGGGGATCGACATCACGTTGGAAGAGCTGACGACCGAGTGGCGACTGGTCGCTGACTTGTACGCGTTGGCCATTCAGATGGATCGCGTGCGTTTTGGATCGTTGACGTTTCTGGCCGCCGGCGAACGCATTCGCTTGACGGGAGACTACCGACACAACGGTCGCTTGATCTGGAAGTTTGACGACCCCGGCCAACTCAGGGCCAGTGGCGATAAGGGTTGCAGCCACGAATGGTGGCACCAGTTCAACGAACGCCGCAAGAACGAACAGCTGCGCTCGCACGCTCATCTAAAGATGCGCGAGATGGCGTACTTCCTGCAACGTCTCGATGGCGACGACGCGCGCGAAGCCAACGGCAAGACGATCCTGGAGAATTCGTTGATCACGATTTCGACCGAGTCGGGTGACGGACGCCACAACGACGTCAAGCGGGAATTGTCGGGCGTCTTCCACGCCATCACCGGAGCCGCCGGTCGGTTCAAGACGGGCGAGATACTAGATGTCGGCGCCGAGGGCGTCGATGTCTACAACACGATGCTCGAGGGCATGGGCGTCAAACGCAGGTTGGGGCCCGGGAAGAGAAAGTCGACTTCGATTGACTCCATCCGCGCGTGATCGAGCGCTGTTTACACCAACCCGGGAATGAGTTTCCCGTTGGCCATCATCCGCGTCGGCCGCCCACTGGGGTCTGCGAACGAAGTCTCGGCCGGAATGCCCAGTGTGTGAAAGACGGTCGTCATGAGATCTTGAGGAGTCACGACGCTCGACTTGGGGACCTCGGCCTTGTCCGACGATTGCCCCACCACCTGGCCCACTTGCAGACCGCCACCCGCCAACGCCAAGGTGCTCAACGCTCCCCAGTGGTCCCGACCGGCCCGCTTGTTGATGCGGGGAGTCCTGCCGAACTCTCCGGAAACGACAACCAAGATCTTCTTGTCCAACCCGCGTTGGTGGAGATCCTCGACCAGCGCCGACACGGCCCGATCGACTTCCGGACCGCGGCGGTCCATGCCGCCTTTCACATTGCCGTGCATGTCCCAGCCCTGCAACGATGCCGCGACAAAACCGCAACCGGCTTCGCACAACCGCCGGGCGGTTAGCAGCGAGGCGCCGAGTCCGCCGCCGTAACGAGCGACGGTGGCCGGGTCTTCCTTCTTGAGATCGAATGCCTCGGGCGCTTTGCCGAGGATCAGTGTCAACGCCTGTCGATTGAGTCCGTCGACGCCTTCGATGACTCCACTCGTGTCGCTCTCGCGGCGCAGTTGGTCGAGCCGCTGGAGCAGTTTCCGACGGTCCTCTAAACGCTCGACGGTCGTCGCCAGGTTCATGTTGTCGCGCGCCGGCCCGCTCGGCGCAAAGGGAGAATACGCCTTTCCGAGCCACGCCGGTCCGGGGATTCGCGGCGCGTCGTCGTTGAATCCGATCTGCCCCATCTTTACGTACGTCGGCATTCCCGTCACGCGATGATTCGATCCCCGCACGCGCGACACGATGGAGCCAATCGATGGGCGATTCGCGTTGTGGGCAAACCCCGTGTTGATCCAAAACGCCGCCCGGTTGTGGCTGCTGGTAGGCACGGCGAACGATCGGACGAAGACCATCTTGTCGGCGATCTTCGCCAGCCGCTCGAAGTTGCCTCCCAGCGTCACCCCCGGCAGTTTGGTCGCCACTTCGCCCGTGACGCTGCGAAACTCACCCGGAGCGCCCATCTTGGGATCGAACGTTTCGATATGGGTGGGGCCGCCGTTGAGCCAGACCCAAATGACGGCAGCGTCCTTTTTCGCCGTGGTCTGGGCCGCGGCTCGCCGTTCGAGCAAATGAGCCAAAGTCACGCCCGACGCGCCCAAGGCTCCGACTCGAAGAAAGTTTCGCCGCGACGTTCCGTCGCATGTTCGCCGCCGAGATCCAAATTGAACTTCGAGCATAGGGACCACCTTCACGGAGTGTTCGTATCAGCAGATCTTGATGTGTTTATAGCAAATGAGCTCAAATGACGACAACTTGAATGGCTCGGCGCCGCTGTCACAGGCGTGGAAAGTCGGGTGGCAGTCGGGTGGATAGTCGGGTGGCAGTCGGCTCCATTCAGGTTGTAGGCGGCGAAGCGACTCATTAATATCAAACTCAATTGATGCGTTGGGTTGTTGCCGAGATCGACATTTCGACTCGCAACTCACCACGAACTCAGCACGATTTCACCCCTAAGTCGCCCTCATTCACGGCGCGTGGGAGGCTCTATGGACGAGAGAATCCAGTCAGCCATTCACAATTCCTCTTCTTCATTCAGCTCGGGGTCGGGTCGAGTTGGTCGCCGCGAGGTGTTGCGAGCCGGATTGACAGGCTTCACCGGTCTGGCGTTGCCGGGCCTGTACAGATTGCGAGCCGAGGCGGCGGCCGAGCGTGAACCGCAAACGGCCATCATCCTCGTCTGGCTGCGCGGGGGCGCCAGTCATCTGGAGACGTTTGATCCCAAGCCGGAGGCGTCGTCCGAGTTTCGCGGTCCCTACGACGCCATTGACACCAACGTGCCCGGCATGCGCATCGGTGAACTCTTGCCGCGGCTGTCGAAGATTGCCGACAAGTACGCTTTGTTGCGATCGGTCGCTCACGATGCGGGCGGTCATCCGGCCGGTTCGCTGCGAGTTCTCGGTGGAGATCTGGCTCGCGCCGACAAGCCCAAGCCGGAGTTTCCCGACTGGATGACGGTGGCTCACTACGTACGCCGCGAATCGGGCCGAGCGTTGCCCAACTACGTCTCCATCAACCCGGTCGACCGATACGACAGTTTCGTCATCGCCGGTCCCGGGTATCTCGGTCCGTCGTACGAGCCGTTCAAAGTTACCGGCGACCCAAGCAGTCCCAAGTTCACCGTGCAGAACATCGGTGTCAAAGATCCTCAGCAGCTCAAACGAATTCAAGATCGCGTCGGTCTCAAGGAGGATTTTGAGAACTTGCAGCGCGTCGTCGATGCGACGGGATTGATCGATGCGCTGGACAAGTACGAGAACCAGGCGCTCAGTTTGTTGACCAGTTCGAAAGCGGGAAGCGCATTTGACCTGACAAAAGAGCCCGACTCCGTTCGCGATCGATACGGTCGAAACCAATGGGGTCAGCAGTGCTTGATGGCTCGCCGACTCGTCGAAGCCGGTGTGGAGATCATCGCCACCGAATTCGACGGACCGCTTTGCGCTCGGCCGAGCAATTGGGACGACCACGCGGTCAACAACCACGTCTTTCAGGCCAACAAGTATCGGGCTCCCTACTTCGACCAGGCGGTGTCGGCGCTGATTGAAGATGTCTATCAGCGCAACCTCGACAAACGTGTGATGGTGATTGTGACCGGCGAGTTCGGCCGTACTCCGCGGATTTCATACGCGGCGAGTAGCGGCGGCGGCGCGGCCAGTGGAAGCAAAGGGACCAAGCAACCGGGGCGAGACCATTGGCCACGAGCCAACACGATGCTTTTTGCCGGCGGCGGCATCCAAACCGGGCAGGTGATTGGAGCCACCGATCCGCGCGGCGAGGACCCGGTTTCCCGTCGAGTGACCCCGCACGACTTCCTCGCTACCATCTATCAGCATCTGGGAATTGACTACCGCGCCTATGCTCTCGAGATCCTCAATTCGCGGCGCATCGTCTTGCCGAAGCCGGGCGAGCCGATTCCGGAACTCCGGCGAGTTTATTCGTGATTTGATCTGAATGGATCTGAACTGTCTGTCGGGCGCTTCGTGCGATTCACAACGGTCGGTGCGGTTGAGCCCGCGCCGCGTCTCGGGAAACTCATATTTCAAATCGGAAGGTGCGCCGGTGAGCAGCGACTACGCCAGGGGTCTCGACCAATTCACACAGATGATTGGCGAAGAGAACATCGAGCGATTCACGGCTCGGCTGAAAGCGGTCTGTCCGGACTTTGAAACCGAAGTCGTCTCGGTCGTCGGCGGCCGCATCTGGACTCGGGGTGGGATCGATTTGAAGACGCGCTCGCTGTGCAGCATCTGTGTGCTGGCCGCGCTGGGCAGGAACAATGCACTCAAACTGAATCTGCAGATGGCGCTCCGCAACGGAGCCAGCGTGGAGGAAATCTGCGAAGCGATTTTTCAAGTTGCCGTCTACGCCGGATTCGCCGCCGCCTGGGACGCGCTGGAAAAACTCGACGAAGTGCTGCGGGATCGACAAGCGAATAGCGGCAACGCGGAGTAGGCCGCGGAGTAGGCCGCGGAGCCACGACCGAGTTTTGGCCGCCGCACGCGCGCGGTACACTGTGGCTCGGTCTCTCACCTCCGCGTCTTGTTCCAGCCGGTGTGTTGCATGATTCGTCTGGCGGTTCTCGGCGATGAATCAGAAGTTGATTCAGTAGCTCACGAGTGTTTGAGTGTGGCGGACCGTTTGCGCGGGGCGACCTTGTCCGCCGTCGCCAACCTTGAACAACTCGGCGGCGGATTCGACGCGGTCGTTGTCTGTGGGCGGGACGGAGCTGTCCAGGCGAGCGCGTCCGCCGCTCAACGATCGCTGCACGTCTTACTCACTCATCTGCCTTCATCGACCGCATCGGCGAATGAGCTTCGCGAACTGGAACGACTAAACGGTGTGCGGGTCGTTACGAGTTCTGTCCAGAGGTTTCTCCCGGCAACGCAAGCCATCAAGCAGAGCCTCGCGTCCGGCCAACTCGGCGACGCTGGGCTGTTGCGAATTCACCGTTGGCGAGCCGCAACTCGCGAAGCGGCATTGGCGGACGATCTGGACACGGCCATTTGGTTATTCGATTCGATGCCGACTGAGGTCTTTGCGCTGCAACGGCCCACCAAAAACGAGGGCGAGTACCTGCAGGTTCATCTCGGTTTTCTTGCCGGCGGGATGGCGATGATCGACTGCTGCAGTGGCCTGCCAACGGCGAACGGCTATTTCTCGATGTCCTTGATCGGTT
>JASMLW010000163.1 GCA_030748485.1 Pirellulaceae bacterium | reverse complement strand
AATTCGCTGACGGTGGCCGACTTCCTCGGATCACACTACCGCTCGGAGGCGGTTCGACGAGTCGCCGCGCTGATCGTGGCATTCTCGTCAGTGCTGTACTTGATCGCCATTTATCGCGGCGCCGCCCTGGCCGTCGCAAGTTTTCTCGATCTGCCGTACGCCGTTTGCGTACTGGCCGTTCTGCTGATCGTGACCGCCTACACACTGGCGGGCGGATTCGAATCGGTTGTGCTCACCGACTCCCTGCAAGGCGCCCTGATGCTGGTGGGAGCCGGGGCGATCGCGATGGCCATGTGGCGAGCGGGCGACGGTGTCGAGATCTTCAGCGCGATTCGAGCGCAAGATCCAAAGCTGGCGTCGGCGTCGAATTGGGCGGCGATCTCCGCATCGCTGGCGTACGGTTTGGCGGTCGGCGTCAAGTACCTGGTCGAGCCCCGGCAGCTTTCGCGTTTCTACGGACTCAAAGACCAACGCGCATTGCGGATTGCCTCGATCGTGGCTCCGCTGGCGATCATTGTCACCTATGGAGTTCTGTTGCCGCTGGGCGCGATGGCTCGCGCGATCATCCCACCCGGAGCCATTGAAAGCTCCGATCAAGTGATTCCGTATCTGCTGGGTTCGGCCGAGTTGTTGGGGCCGGTGGTCGGCGCGTTGTTTCTGCTCGTCCTCGTGTCGGCCGCCATGTCGTCGATCGATTCGGTCTTGCTCGTCGCCGCATCGACGATCGACCGCGACCTCTGCCGCGCGACGACGACCGCCGTCTCAACGGGTGCGACCATGCGAGATGTGCAGTGGACGCGTGCGTGGGTCGTGGCGCTCTCGCTGACCGCCGCGCTCATCGCGCTGATTCCCGGCGTCAACGATATCGTCAAACTAACGAAATTCTCGGGCTCGTTGTACGGAGCGTGTTTCGTCCCCGTTCTCGTCTGCGGTCTGTACATCCGCCGCAGTGCGACGACCGCCTTGGCGACGATGATCACCGGAACCATCACGGTCATCGGCGTCTTCACACTTCGGCAATTCGGTCGAACGACAATGCAGGAAGTCTATCCCGGCATGGCGATCGGGCTGGTTTTGTTCTTGCTACTCAGCCAGCGGAGCGGAGGCGGTGACCCGACTGCGGACGACGTTTCGAAGTGACTGCCCTTCGATCGGGGGGAAGCGTACAATGAACGACCACGTTGTCGAGGACGTTGAGGACTTGGTGAATGCCGATCACGAAATGCCCCCACTGCGAACGGGAGCTGGGCGAAACGACCGCGGTGAGTTGCCCCGAGTGCGGGGAGCCGCTCGTGGCGAGCGGGCCCGCCGATCCGGATCAGACGGCTGAATGGGTGGCGGACACGATGGTGCTGCCGCACGCGTCAGCGTCATCCTCGCCAGCGACGCCGACGCCGACTGCCGACTTGACCACCGATCTGGTCGGTTCGGAACTGGATATCTATTCGATCGAAGGATATCTCGGCCGGGGCGGCATGGCGTGGGTCTTCTTGGCTCAGCACAACGGCCTACAACGCCCCTGCGCCATCAAGATTCTGCGACCTGAACTGCATAATCAGACGCGCGACTCGGTCGAGATGTTTGTCGCCGAAGCTCGCGCCGCCGCGTCCGTCGTTCATCCACACATTGTCACGGTGCACAACATCGGCAGCTCGCCGCTGCACCATTTCATCGAACTCGAGTACGTCGCGGGCCAGTCGCTCGACGACCTGATGGACTCCGAGGATGTCTCGTCGCTGCAGGCGATCGACCTGATGTGTCAATCGACGTCGGCTCTCGCGCAAGCCCACCGCGTCAATCTCATCCACCGAGATTTCAAGCCGGCGAACATCATGGTCAGCGTCGAGGGCGTGGCGAAGTTGGCGGACTTCGGACTGGCGAAGCAGCTCGGTGCGAGCAAGCGAGGATTCGAGCTGGCCGGGACACCTTATTTCATGGCTCCCGAAATCTTCCAGGGCGAAGCGGCGAGCAAGTCGAGCGACGTCTACGCCGTCGGTGTCTCTCTGCACCGCATGTTGGCGGGCAGTTATCCATTCGACGCGCCGCAATGGACTGATCTCGCCAAGATGCACGTCGAACAAGCCGCGCCCGATCTCCGCCAGGCGGACGAGTCGTTGCCCGACGACCTGGCCGAGTTGGTCGCGGATTGCTTGCGGAAAGACGGGGCGCAGCGTCCTCGCGACGGTTCGGAGTTGTACGATCGCCTAACCGCCGTGTTTCGCTCGATGCGCGACCTCCGCGCGCTGGCCGCGGATGCTTTTACCGGACTGGATCTCGACTGGACTGTCGAGCCGACCGGCATCGTCGCTCGCGTTCGATTGGCGAATGGCCGGATGCAAACAGTCCGCGTCGAAGAAGCTCACGGCGACTTGTGGAGCACGCCGTTGGTGCGAATCTTCAGCGTCTGCGCTCCGATTGAAGAATCCTACATGCGCCGCGCGCTCGAGATGAACTCGCAGATGCCGCACGGCGCTTTGGCGGTCCAGGATATCGATGGCGCCCCGCATTTCGTCGTCATCAACAGCTATCCGCGATCGACGTGCGACGCCGAAGAACTTCGCCACAGCGTTTCGGACATCGCCGCCTGGGCGGATGAAGTTGAGCAGTTTTTGACTGGCGAAGACCAGCAGTAGTCAAGACTCGCGAACGAGTCTCCAGCAACGGTGAATGCGGCGGTTGCGAAAGTCCTCAGGCACCGTCTGGGAACTGATCTCGCGAACGGCGACGCCTCGCAGAGCCGCCTCGTCGAACTTGATGCGGCGAAAGTTGGTCGAGAAATAGATGACGCCGCCGACCTTCATCAGAGGCAGTAGGTGATTGAGCAATTCAGCGTGGTCGCGTTGCACGTCCCAATCCAATTCAGTGCGTTTGCTGTTCGAGTAGGTCGGCGGATCGACAACCGCGATGTCAAAGTAATTGGACTCCGGGAATTGAGCGACGAACGTCCGCGCGTCGCATTTGAGAAACGCGTGTTCGTCACCGGCGAACTCGTTGAGCGCCATGTTTCGCTGGGCCCATTGGATGTAGGTGTTCGACCAGTCAACCGTCATCGTTCCGGCCGCTCCGCCCGCCGCCGCATAGACCGAGAAACTGCCCGTGTATCCGAAGAGGTTGACCATCTGGGCCTGCGAGCACTCGTCGCGAACCAGCGCGCGCGTCTGTCGGTGGTCGAGGAACAGGCCGGTATCGACGTAGTCGGAGAGATTGATCAAGAACTTCAAGCCTCCCTCGGACACGGTCACCTCACAGCGATCCTCGGCGACGCGTTCGTGCTGAAGGTTTCCGCGTTGGCGGCGTCGACTCTTGAAAAACACTTTCTGCCGATCGATCTCTAAAGCTTCAGCCGCTGTGTGGACGAGTAGGTCGAGCCAATCGGCGTGTTGCGCCAGATCTCGGTCGTGCGGTCGTTCGTATTCCGCGATGTGCAAATAATCTTCGTAGCGATCGACGACGAGCGGAATCTCGGGAATGTCGCGTTCGTATAAACGGAAGCAAGAGACGCCTCGCCGCGTCGGCCAGCGGCGGAGATGACGCGACCGTTTGGTTAGCCGAGCGCGGAAGAGGTCGGCCTGCTCGCGAGCTTTCGGAGTCAGGCCGCCGAACACGGGAGTCGTCACGCGCGGTTTTGGCGTCCTTTCGGTCTCGGCGCCTTCTTCCGCTGAACCCACCGATTCAGCACCAGCTTCTTCGCCGCCGGCTTCAGCATCATCGGCTGGTATCGCCCGGCGAGCCTGCGGCCCGTGAAATTGAAAATACGTGCACTCGATGCGGCCGTTGTACAACTTGCGGCGGCGATTGGCTTCTTTTTGGATGGTTGACTCGAAGTTGGGAAAAGCGGTCAAGATGAAATGAGACCAGGTGGGCAAGCGGCGGAGGACTTCGGGGAACGATGCGTAAAGCGGCTCGAGGGCGCGGCGCTCTCCCAATCGCTGTCCGTACGGCGGGTTCGTGATGATGCAACCGTGTCGGCGCTTGCTGGTGAGGTCGGCGAAGTCGCGTTGTTGAAAGTGAATGTCGTCCGCCACGCCGGCCAGCCGCGCGTTGTCGCGAGCGATCGAGAGAGCGCGGCCGTCGACGTCACCGCCAAAGATCCGCTCTTCCAACGGCGGCTCCACACGAGCCCCGGCGTCGGACCGCGCCTCCTCCCAGAACTCACTACGAATTCGCGACCATTTCTCCGCCGCGAACTCTCGATTTGCGCCCGGAGCCATCTGGCGTCCGATCATCGCCGCTTCGATGGCGATCGTGCCGCTGCCGCAGAAGGGATCGATCAACGGGCGTTCTCGTTTCCAGAAACTCAACAAGACCAACGCGGCGGCCAGAGTCTCTTTCAACGGAGCCAGATTGCCTCGCGCTCGATAACCCCGCTTGTGCAGACTTGGACCCGTCGTGTCGAGCGTCAGTGTGGCGACATCCTTGAGCAATGCGATTTCGATCTTGTAGAGCGATCCGGTCTCGGGCAACTCGGTCGTCTGATATCCGGCCAACAGGCTGTCGACGATCGCCCGTTTCACAGCCCGTTGACAGGCCGGAACACTCGACAGTTGCGACTTGAGGGATCGGCCGATGACCGGGAACGCGCCGTCGCGCGGAATCCACTCCGTCCACGGCAGCGACTTGGTCGACTCGAACAGCGCGTCGAAGTCGGCGGCGGGAAAAGAGGCGACTTCGATGAGCACGCGGTCGGCAGTGCGGAGAAACACGTTGGCTCGGCAGATCGCCGCGGCGTCGCCGCTGAACCGCACGCGCCCGGGCGACACGACTTCGCCCGCGTAACCGAGGTCGGCTAATTCGCGTTTGAGTATCGCCTCCAAGCCAAAGGCCGTGGCGGCAATCAAGTTGACCGGTTCGATCATCGCGGCGAGTCCAACAGGCGTTGGCGAGAGTTGAGAACCAGACGCAGTTTGGCGGGGCCTACTCGCTCCATTTCAACTGCTCTTCGCCTTCGGTAATCACAACGCGACCGCGCGATGGAACAGGCGCGAAAGATTGTGTTTCGCCGTTCGGCCAGCGAACTTCCAGCCGGTCGACTTCGGCGGCTTTCCCGAGTCCCAAAGTGACATCGGCCGGCGCCTGACCCATGAACCCGTTGGCGGCGAAGACATCGCGAACAACTCGCCGATCGCCAACATGAGCGACGACTCGACAGCCGATTGCGCTGCGGTTGCTCGTAACTCCACGAAGCTGTACGCGCAGATGATTGGACTCCTGCGGAATGCGGTTGAGAAACAGCCGCAGCGGTCCGCCGCCGACGCTGCCGACCAACAGATCGGGCGCGCCGTCGCGATTGAAGTCGGCGGCGACGACCGATCGCGAGTCGGCGTCGATGTCCACCCCCGACTCACTCGAGAGGTCGACGAAGTGTGTCCCGGACGAGTGGTTGATGTAGATCTTGTTGCGTTCGTAGGCGCTCAGGTTGTGCCGTTGGGCGGGTAGATCGAACGGATTGCTGACCCAAAACTCACCCGCTTGCTCGTCGATCTCGCCTTTCGCGGAGATCCGGCAATTGCGATTTAGCGGCTGTGTCACGACAGCCCTCCACAAGCACGTTCAGCCATCGGGTTTCTTGCGATCGAAGCTGAGGAAACCGGTCGTGGCGTAGATGTCCAGCAGCCCGTCGTTGTCGAAATCGGCGAACGTCGGCGCGTACGCCCAGCCGACGTCGTTCACGCCCAACGGCACGCTCAGTTCGCGATAGGGCCCCGCCGCGGACGGCGTGTACAAGCGGTTGCCCGCGCACGATCCTTTGATCTGCGCGAACACACCCGGCGGATAGTCCGACTCGCTCACGTGCCCGATGATCCGGCGTCCCATTTTCGAGTACATGTTGGCCACGTAGATCTCGGAAGCTCCGTCACCGTTGATGTCTCCGGCGGCGACACCCATGCTAGTCGCGAAATCGCCGACGGCGGCCCGCGGCGTGATGTCTTCGAAGTGATCACCGCGATTGGCGAGCAACAGGTTGGCTCCGAAATCGTTGGCCACGTAGAGATCGGGCAGCGCGTCGTCGTTGGCGTGAAACCAAACAGCGGCGAACGTCTTCCGCGTGCCGCCGCCCGAGTTCGTCGACACGGTGACGTTCTGAAACTTGCCGTCGCCCAGGTTTCGCCAGAGCTGATTGGGCGCTCCCGACTTATGATCTTCGATCCAACCCACTTGCTCGCCGGAGGATCCTTCTCCGCTTCCCTGATAGAGCACGTAGAGATCGAGCCGGCCGTCGACGTTGTAGTCCGCGACGGCGCAGCCCATTGGGTCGAAACCAAACTTCAGGCCCGACGATGCAGTGATGTCGACAAAGCGACCGTCGTCGTTGCGGTAGAGAGACATGCCGAGCAACAAGTCCTGGTCGCCGTCATTGTCGACATCCACCCAGGCCACCAGCGCGCCGGGCGCCTTGTTCTCCGCCGGCAATCCCGTTTCCTCTGTGACGTCGACGAACTGCTTGCCGTCCTCCGACTTGAGCAGAAACTGCACGCCGTCGTAGGTGCAGACAGCGATGTCCAGAAAATCGTCGTTGTCAAAATCGGCGACGGCCATCTGGAATCGGTATTGCAACGGTTGCTCGGCGATCCAATTGTCCGTGAGCGGCGCGTTGACCAAGCCTGTCTCGCGCGTCACTTCTGAGAAGAAGATTCGCGGCGTCGAACGCAAACGTTCGCCCGCAACTCGCCACTCGGTCACAATCGCTCCGGCGGCAATCTCTTCGTCGTTGGCGAATTCGCAGCGCACCGAATGCGTCGACTCGAGCGAAATCGGTCGCTCACCGACGGCTCCGCTGGCGGTTAACAGCACCTTCAGCGCCCACGAATCGGACGTCTCCTCCGGATCAATCGCCAAGACGCGCAGTTTCACTCGTTCGATCTTTTCGAACGGGGCGAGCGCGTCGATCAAGTAGTTGACAACGCCCGCCGCATCGACATCTTGAACGGCTGTCGATCGATGAGACTCACTCCACCAGCCGCCTTCGATTTTCTCGGCGTCAGCGCTCGGCACGGCGCCGCTAGAATCGTCGCGAAAGTGCGCCGCCAGCTTCTCGGCGTCGCGTTGCTGCAAAGCGGCCGTGAACTGCTTACCGAACTTCTGCTCTAACTCGAACGTGTAGTGCTCCAAGTCCCAAATCAGTTTCTGCTTGGCCTCGTCCAGCACGACTTCAGCTTCGACGTTGTCTCCGCCGGCGCCGGAGACGATGTTGCTCAACGTTTCCGTTGATGCGTTGTCCGCACCAGTAGCTTCACCTGTTCCGGTTGGAGCGCTGTCAGCGGCTCCGCCGCAACCCGTCGAAACGACGGCGGTCGCGACGATCGCGGCCAGCATTGCCAATGTGGCCAATGTGGCCAATGTGGTTTGGGGGCGGGTGCATGTGTCGAGAATGCGCATCCTTCTAGCATAGCCGCTTGGCAAAACGGGGCCAATCTGCGAGGCGTCGATTATCGACGAAGGCGCTGGAGCCTAGCGAAAGTCGCGCGAGCGAATGCGCAGCTGATCCAGCCGTTCGGTCATGTCCTCCAATCGCTTGACGACAACGTGGATGACTTCGTTTTTCCGCTCGAGCCGTCCTTGTGCGATCACCGCTTGTGACCGTCGCGCCACCACGTCGTAGCGATCCCAGACGTGCGTGTGGATGACCAGATTGATTGTGCCCGACTCATCTTCGAGCGTGACGAACGTAATCCCTTTGGCCGTGCTGGGCCGTTGCCTCATCAGAACGACGCCGGCGACCTTGACGGGTTGATTGTGTGAGAATCGAGTTAGCTGTTCGGCGGTGGTGACGCCGAGTTGCTCTAGTTCTTCGCGATAGAACGACAGGGGATGGCGGCGGAGGGTGAGCCCGGCGGTGCGGTAGTCGGCCATGACTTGCTCCCACTCCGCCAGCTCCGGCAAGTTTGGCTCCCACCGCACGGTCTCGACAGACGGTTTACCGGCCCACAGCGGCAGGTCTTCGTGTCGTTTGGGTTGGTCGAGCGCCTCCCAGAGGGCTTGGCGTCGGTCGAGTTTCAAAGAGCCGAAGGCGTCGGCTTCCGCCAGTCGCTCGACAACCGCGCGACTCAACTGACAGCGTTGAGTCATATCGGCGACGGATCGAAACGGGCCTCTCTGTGTGCGGTGTTGGACAATCGTCTCCGCGGCGACGTGGGGCAAGCCGCGGATCAGACGCATTCCCAGACGGAGGGCGAGTTGTTGTTTGGCGGCCGCCGTCTCCCAGGGAGCGATCGGTTGTCGACGCGACTCTTGAAAATCTTCGTGCGGCTCCAGCGTACAATCCCAGTCACTGCGGCCCACGTCGATCGGCCGCACCTCGACCCCCTGTCTCCGCACGTCTCGAATCAATTGAGCCGGCGCGTAGAAACCCATCGGTTGGCTGTTCAGCAGCGACGCGGTGAAGGCGGCCGGGTAGTAGTATTTCAGGCAGGCGGAGACATAGACGAGAACGGCGAAACTGGCCGCGTGCGACTCCGGGAAACCGTACTCGCCAAACCCGCGAATCTGATTGAACAATCGCTCGGCGAACTCGGGTTCGTACCCTTTGGCCAGCATGCCGTCGATCAACTTCGCGCGGAATTTATCGATCACGCCTGTCTTGCGCCAAGCGCCCATCGCGCGCCGCAGTTGATCGGCTTCTCCGGGAGAGAAACCGGCGGCCACCACCGCCAACTGCATGGCCTGTTCCTGGAACAGGGGAACACCCAACGTCCGCTCCAACACGCCGCGAACTTCCTCGCTGGGAAACGTCACCTCCTCCAGTCCTTCGCGGCGCCGCAAGTAAGGATGCACCATGTCGCCTTGAATGGGTCCCGGCCTGACAATCGCCACTTCAATCACCAGGTCGTAAAAACGATTCGGCTTCAGTCGCGGCAGCATGCTCATCTGAGCCCGGCTCTCGATTTGAAAGACGCCGATCGTCTCCGCCCGTGAAATCATCGCGTAGACGTCGGGGTCGTCCCCTTGAAAACTGCTGATTTCCAAGTGGTGACCGTCGTGTAGTTCGACCAGGTTGAAGCACTTGTGAATGGCGGTCAGCATTCCTAAAGCCAGGCAGTCGACTTTGAGGATGCCGAGTTTATCGAGGTCGTCTTTGTCCCACTGCACGACCGTGCGATCGGCCATCGCCGCGTTCTCGATCGGTGTCAACTCGCAGAGCGGTCCTTGAGTTATCACCATGCCGCCGACGTGCTGCGACAGATGTCGCGGGAAACCCAAGAGTTCGTTGACCAGCAGGAATAGCTGACGCCCGAGCCGCGAGTCGGGGTCGATGCCGCTCTGCCGGCAGCGTTCCGCTTGCAGGTTCGGTTCGCTGCGGTAGTCGACGTTCTTGGCCAACTCGTCGACGCGGTCGAGCGACAAGCCGAGCGCTTTACCCACATCGCGGACGGCCGACCGCAACCGGTAAGTGATCACCTCCGCCGTCATCCCGGCTCGATCGCGGCCGTACTTCTCGTAAACGTACTGCAGCACCTCCTCGCGTCGCTCGTGCTCAAAGTCGACATCGATGTCGGGCGCTTCATCCCGCTCGCGGCTGACAAACCGTTCGAAGAACAGGCTTCTCTCCAGTGGATCCACTTCGGTGACGCCGAGACAGAAACAGACGGTCGAATTGGCGGCCGAACCGCGTCCCTGGCAAAGAATCCCCCGCGACTTCGCAAACGCGACTAAGTCGTGCACGGTCAGAAAGAAGGCTTCGTAGCGGAGGTCGGCGATCAAGTTCAGCTCGTAGTCGAGTTGTTTGCGAACCGCTTCGGGCAGTTGTCCGTGATAGCGGTGGCGGGCTCCGGCGATCGCCAGACGCCGCAAGTACTGTGCCGGAGTTTCTCCGGGTGGAGCCAATTCCTCCGGGTACTCGTAACGCAACTGGGCGAGTGAAAACGAGCAGCGGTCGGCGATCTCGGCCGTGCGTTCGATGGCGTCGGGAGCCGCGGAGAAAATCGTTTCGATTTCGGCGAGTCGCCGCAGATGGCGTTCGGCGTTGGGAGCCAGGCGAGCTCCCAGGTCGGACACCGTCGTGTTGTGCCGAATGGCCGTCATCACGTGCTGCAAAGGCATCCGCTCGCGACGGTGGTAGTGCACGTCGCCACTGGCGGCCAACGGCAAACGCACTTCGTTCGCCAACTGTTGCAGCCGCAACAGGCGGCGAACATCATCGGCCCCGTAATGCAACTCGGCCAATAAGTAACAGTCGTCGCCAAAAATCTCCCGGTAACGATGCAGGTCGGCCGCGCTCACCGGGCGCTCGACGGGCGACGTTGGATCGACGGGTGAGTTCGCTTCGTCCGGGCCAGGGATCACGCAGGCCACCAGGCCTTGTCGATGAGCCGCCAGATCGTCCAGCGCCAAATCGCATTCCCCTTTGGGAGCGCGGCGGCGGCCTGTCGTCAGCAGGCGGCAGAGCCGTCCATAAGCGGCTCGATCCGTCGACAACACGACGACCGGCGGCGCGTCGTTCAATTCCAATTCCGTTCCGATAAGCAGTTTGGCTCCGACTTCTTCGGCGGCGGCGTGAGCCCTCACCACTCCCGCCAAACTGTTGCGGTCGGTGATCGCCAAGGCGGCGTATTGCAGTTGGTGAGCCGTCGCCACCAACTCGTCGGGATGCGACGCGCCTTCGAGAAACGAGAAATTCGTCTTGCAGTGCAACTCGGCGTAACGAATCGAACTCGCCGCCGCCTCGCAAGGCAACGCGCTCTCGAGCGGCGGGCGGTATTTGGCTTCAGGCAGCTCAGGCATGGCTCATTTCATTAGAGCGCATTTCAAAACCGATGTCTTGCCGTACGATGGCCTTCCAAGGCCGTCGTTTCCCGAGGATTTCCAAATTCGACGGCCTTGGAAGGCCATCGTACAAGGTTTTGAAACAGCCTCTAATCATTCATCCATCAAAACAGTCCGTGCAGAAACCATTCGCCGCTGCGCAGTTGGCGGAACAACCAAAAGCGTTGTCCGGTGATGGTTTCAATGCGGTAGTAATCTCGTTGCACGCCGCGTCGCCTCCACCAACCGGTCTCGATTCGCTCGGGTCCCCAATGGCGAGCGACTTGGAGAACGCGGCCGTCGTAATGAAACTGAGCCGGCGCGCCGTCGGTGGCGGCGGCGATTTGCAAACGCACGGGCGGCCGCAGCAATTGGAGTGGTCGGTCGAGCGGTGTTAATGAACGAGTGTTTGCGCGGCGGCTGCGATCCACGCAGGGTTCGAGCCGATAGGCGAGTTCGGGTTGAGCATCGTTGCGGAGAGCGGGCGCCGCCACGCCCGCGCGGCCCAAGCGGCTGGTCAAACGATCGACAAGCAGGGCGATTTGAGGCGAATCGTCGCGTCGTTGAGCCTGTTCGAACAAGCCTTGCTGCCGCCACTCCAGCCGAGCTCGCGAGGTGACTTTCATCACAACGCCCTGCACCGCGCCGGGCAACTGCAACCGCTCCATCTGCATCTCCATGATCTCGAACAAATGTTGAGCGTTGGCGGTGGGGCGGTAGAGCCCTGTTTCCATCTCCACCGGGTCGGGCGCACAATCGAAGCGGCACCGCAGCTGCAATGCGCCTTCACCACCGGCCGACAACCGCAACGCGAGCCGCCCGAGTAATTGCTTGACGACTTCCTCCAGCGAACTGCGCTGTTGGACCGGGTAATCAAAAAGCCACTCGGCGACAAACTCCTCCGGCTGGGGAACTGTTTCAATGACTTCACCGGCCTCTCCCAACGCCTGATCCATTCGCTGGAGCAACTGCGGACCGAACCGCACCTGCAACTCGACTCGCGGCAGCAACCACAAGTCGCCGATGCACTCCAATCCCAAGCGCTGTAACGTCGCGACTGTGTCGAGCGGCAACCGCAACGCCGCCAGAGGAAGACTCAACAACACCTCGCGTCCCCAGCGACTATCGATCACCACCCACGTCGGCTGTGGTTGAGTCGTCGGAGCGGCAACTGCCTGTTCCGCGAGTGGCGGCAGAGCGTCGCGCGCAGCGGCCAGATGATGAGCGGCCGCCCACGCCAGGCCGACCGTGTCGGCGACGCCGATCTGGGGGAAGAGCCGCAGACGCTGCAAGCCGCGCTCCACTTGCTCCACCAACCTCACTTCGCCGCCCCACAGAGGAGCCACACCTGTGATGTCCAGCAACAAGGTCGTCGGCGCTGCAGCGTCCTCCACGCCGGCGTTCGGACAGTAGCGATGGCACCATTGAGCCAACTTCTTTAACGCGGTGAGATCCTCTTGTGGATCGTGGGGCTCGATGTGAGTTGTCACGGTCGAGCTGTTTGGAGTCGAGCTGTTTGCCGGGCGGCGACGTTGTCTCTGCAAGAGCGCGGCTGCTTCGGCGACTGGCATCTGTTCATCGACACCGGCTCGCCGCGCTTCGTCCGAACAAGCCTCGACAGATCGGCGAGTGGGGTGGTGTAAGATCACGGCTTGGCCGAACAGTTCAGGCCGAGTGGCCGTGAGCCGTTGCAGGGGCCAATTCGCCAGGTGGATGGCCAGGACTCGCTTCATGGATTTCGCCAGTTTGATCGTCGATTGCTATTTCAATTTCCGCTCCTCGATGACGCCCGCGGCAACGCAACAACTGCAAGGTCCAGCGCCAAACCGACGGAGAACTCGGTAGAGAACTCCGCGGCGTTACCTGCACTCGTACGTCAGCCCACGATGGCTCCGTCCCAGCCGCCAGAGGCCTTACCAAAATCCCCAGGCAACCACTCTCCTCCACCGCCAACTGCCAGCGGCGGAAGGTGTAACTGTCGAGCTGCAGCGGCCAGGCGAGCACGGCGGCTACTTGATCGCAGCGCAGCGATTGGTCCAACACCCAGTGCTCGTCGCTGTCGTTCTGCGGCCGCGCGATCAACATCTCCGCCAAGCCGACTCCCCAAGCAGCCGCACTGGGCGGATAAAAAGTCTGAGCTCGATCGACCACCACCAAAACCCCGCCGTCCCGGCACGCTTGACGAGCCGCCAAGAGGGCCAGCATGGTGGCCCCTGCTCCCGGCTCTCCCAGCCACTCCGCCAAAGAACCTCGCGCCAGCCCCCGCTCGGGCAACAGCCGATCGAGCGGCTCGCATCCGCTCGAAACACGCTCACTCGCTGCTCCAAGACGGCCGCCCCGCAATAATTCGCTCAACTGCCGAACGGCCTGCGACCGCGATTCCCCTGGCATATCCATCACACGTCCCAACAGGTAGAGGTAGCCCGACGAGCACCGGATAGTATACTAACGTACACTTGTCTGCAAGCGAAAAAATGAACCCCCAAATCACCTGGAAATCACCTGGGAAATCACCTGGACACCCACCGCAAAAAGTGCTGCGAGAGAAGCATTCCAAGGAAGCGGAGATGCGTTGGCGCTGCGGAATCGGGCTCTCTTAGTCGACGATCACTTCGCACTCGGGTAGCGCGGTGATGAGTTTGGCGATCGCCGTATTGGAAACTTGCGTGCCGCGGAGGTTGATAAACCGCAGGGTGGAGATCGACTCGAGACTCTTCAGGCCCGCATCGGACAACTCGGTGTCCACCATGTAGAGCTCGCGAAGATTGGGGTGCTTGGCCAGCGCGGCCACACCTTCGTCGGTTACCAACGTCCCGCTGATCGACAACTTGGTCAGCTCGGTCAACTTGGAAAGGTCTTCGAGACCGCGATCGGTGATCAGCGTATTGTCGATCGTCAGCGATGAGAGATTCGCCAACTGGGAGAGGGCCGCCGCGCCGCGATCACCGACCAAAGTCTGCTCGATCGCCAGCACTTCCAACGACTCGATCTTGGCGACTTCCACGGCGGCTCCATCATCGATCCGGGCGCAGAAGTTGATCTCCAACTCTCGCAACTCCTTGAGCCTCCGCAGATGGGCGACACCGTCCGCGGAAGTTTGCGTGGACGTGAGGTCGAGCGCTTGCAAGCGAACGGTCGTTTCCGCCAACAGTTTCAGGTCGGAGTCGCGCAGATAGCCTTCATACTTACGATCTCCGTCTTCGCTGAGATCGATCGCCACCAGGTTGCCGTCGCGATCCGGCGTCGATTCTCGCGCCAGTTTCTGAATCGCCGCTCGACCCATCCCTTCCGCATCGGCGACAGCCATCCGCAGCGGCCCGTACTCGGGCCAGGCGGCGAGGAGTTCGGTCGCGGCTCGCCGGCATTCCTCATCTTCGTCCTGCAACAACTTCTCGACCAATTCGCGGTGTTCTTCATTTCCATAATCGGCCATCACATGAGCAGCCGCGAGCCGCGCGCGGGCGTTCGGGTCGTCCAGCAGCGGCGCGACGGCGTTCGCCGCGATCGCTTGGAAGTTGTCGTAGAGCAGAGGCGCGACGATGCCCCAGTCGTGCGCCGGCAGCCGGCAGAGTCCCCGCACCACTTCAGGCTCCCGCGAATTGGACAACAACTCGATAGCCAACCAGCGATTCACTTCGTACTCGTCGGTGAGCGAAACGATCAGTCTCCGCCAGTCGAGTTTCCCGACATCGCGCCACGCCATCAGCACCAGCAGGGCCGCTGTGCGCACATCGGGGTCCGTTGACTTGAGTTGAGGCGTGACGGCGTCGTGAACGGCCTGCCCGCGGCGGGCCGTCGGTCGCCGCCGCAGTTTTCGCAACGCGGCCAACCGCTCCTCGGCGGAACCGTCGCCAATCCGCCGTAGGACTTTCGCGAAGTCAGCGTCTAGCAGGCGGGCCGCCGGCGGTTCCGTCTCCCACCAGCCGTCGACCAGACCCGCCAGCGACACGTCCTCGCCGTCGTCGCAACGGAATAGTCTTCTTAGCAAATCGCCATCCAGCGACGGATCGAGATTGACGGACGTGCCATCGTACATCAGCGCGTGGGAGCCATCTGACCGCAGCCCCTGCGCGGGGCGGGACACTTGGAAAACGAAGTCGTCCGGCTTCGACCAGTCGACCGCCGTTTTGGCCTCGATCAAGGCCAGCGTAAACTCGGTTCCGTCCGGAACTCGACTCAACATCAGCACGCCTTCATCGACGGCTGTGCCCGGTCCGGTGACCAATTGAAAGTGAGTCGTCGACTGACCGGGCTCCGAATCGCGCGACCTGAAGATGTCGGGCATTAGCTCGAGCAGCTCTTTGTTGTGCGCGCTGTCCCACGGCTCATCCAAATGAAACTCTTGAAACAGCAGGTCTTCACCCAACCACGGCAGCACGGCGACTCGCCAACTCAACAGTGGCTCGTCGTCGTCGGAGAGGATGTCGCGCGGCAACTGTCCGAGCGCGTCGTGGTGGTTGTGAAGTCCCAACCCGATTTGCTTGAGCGACTGCTGCGACGCCCGCGCTCGCCGTTCAAATCGCCCGATGCCGATCTGCAGAGCGCCGGCTTGGGCGACGGTCGTCATCACCTCCATCGGTTTCGGGAGTTGGCCGGATCGGATGGAGACGCGACCGTTAGCGGCCGAGATCAGCTGAGTTTCTTTTAACCATCCGGTCCACGCGTCCTCGACCCTGGCAATGGCGTCGTAGTGCGGTTCGCCCAACCGTTGGCGAAACGATTCACCGGCCGCCCGCAGTCGCTCGAGCAGCGCCTCCTGCGTCGCGCGAGCCAACTCGTCCAGCGCCGCGTCGTCGCGTGCGCCATCGATCGACAATTGCAGTGCGTTGGCGTTGGCCAGGTCGACCGTGGCGGCGACGAAATCGACACCGGCGGGCCAGTCGACTTGCTTGACGATCCGGTTGATGGGCGTCGGCTTGTCGTCAACCGCGAGAAAATGCCGAAGACGATCGACATCGACGAGGGCGACCGCCTGAGCCGCCGGGTCCAATTCGCGCAGCGCGCCGTACAATCGGCTCGTCGCGACGTCATTCTCAGTTTGAGCCATCGCGTTGATGACAAACGTCGGGCCGCCGACCAGCACGACGCCGTCTTCCGGGAACCCCAGTGTCGGTTGTTCGACGGGCCGGTTGTCGTAGTAGTAGACGTCTTCGTTGTTCGGCAGTGGCTCGGCCCCCGGGCTCAACCACTCGACAACGGTTTGGCGCGGGAGGTCTTCGGTAAACTCGAGAACCACTCCGTAGTTCAATGTGGCGTCAACCGCATCGGGAAACACGGCGACGGCGGCGCGTTGGACGTTGCCGAGACGAACGGGCATCGCGCCGAGCAAGTTCGCACCAGGGATGGCGCGGACATCCGGCAGCTCTCGCAGAGCGGCCGGTCGCACGATGGCGACTGCGTAGGCGTAGGGTGGCACGTAGCGGAGGTCGCGGTCAAAAATCTCGAGCGACCCGCCGGCTGTCTCTGCGGTCGATGATCCGACACTGGCGTCGCCCGCGGACTCACCCTGAGTCGATTGTTGCGGGGGGACCGGTGTGGGCGGCGGCGGCGGGCTGGAACCGAAACAACCGCCCATCAGTGCGAGCCAGGTGAAGCCGATGATACGCGCGGGGAGAGGCAGTTGAGTCATGAGAGTTACTGCGCCATGAGTGCTCGTCCAACCATCATCCGCCCAGGTAGATTGAAGCAGATTAACGCGCGACTCGCCAGTGAAAGGCGGCGGCGCGGCGGTCAAGTCGGTAAGATGGCCGTCTGAAATTCGAAACGCGACGTCACTCGGAGATCGTCTATGTCGACGAAGGTTGCACTTGTCACCGGCTCCGGCTCCGGTGTGGGCCGAGCCGCCTCTTTGGCGCTGCTCGACGAGGGGTTTCACGTTGTCCTCTGCGGCCGCCGCGAAGAGAAGCTGCGAGAAACGGCCGAGGCGAGCGGTAACCCCGACCAGACGACGCGACTGGTCGCCAATGTCTGCGACCCCGATTCCGTCGAGGAGCTTTTCCAATCCGTCCTCGATCGACTCGGCAGGCTGGACGTGTTGTTCAACAACGCGGGCATTAACGCACCGGCCGTCAATCTTGAAGAACTCGAGGTCGCCGATTGGCAGGCCGTCGTCGACACCAACCTGACCGGTTCATTCCTCTGCACGAGAGGGGCGTTTCGGATCATGAAGTCGCAGGATCCGCAAGGCGGGCGGATCATCAACAACGGCTCGATCTCGGCGTGGGCTCCGCGGCCGTTCTCCGTCGCCTATACGGCAACCAAACACGCCATCACCGGCTTGACCAAGTCGACGTCTTTGGATGGCCGAAAATACAATATCGCCTGCGGGCAGATCGACATCGGCAACGCGGCCACCGAAATGACGGCGAGAATGGAGAACGGCGTTCCCCAAGCCGATGGCTCGATCGCCGTTGAGCCGAGGATGGACGTGAACGATGTGGCCCGCGCCGTGGCGATGATGGCCACGCTGCCGTTGGATGCGAACATCCAATTCATGACGATCATGGCGACCAAGATGCCGCTCGTCGGACGCGGTTAGGTCCAAAGCGCGGAGCGGTCGCCGGCAGCTGGATTGCTAGTCCTTCTTCTTCCGCTCCTTCTTCCGCTCCCACGCACTGGCGCGGCCCAGCGATCCCGATCCGAAACGCTGTCGAATCTGATCGCTGGCCTTGTCGAGTTCTTCGAGTCGCAAGTTCTCCTCGTCCTCAAACAGGTTCTTTTGCCGCACCGATCGGCCGTCGAGTTGTTGCGCGCCGACGCCGACCAGCCGAACCGACCGACCCTCCAGATCGACACGGTCCAGCAACAGCTCGCAAGCGGCTTCGCAGAGTATCTGCGTGACGTTCGTCGGCTTTTTCAACTTCAGCGATCGAGTGATCGTCTGGAAATTGCTGTAGCGCAATTTCAACTGCACGCCGCGAGTCCGCAGTTCGTATCGGCGGAGCCGCCAGGCGACTTGCTCGGCCAGCGTAATGACCCACGCGCGGAGAACGTTCACGTCGGCGATGTCGGTGGGGAATGTCGTTTCGTGCGATATCGATCTCGCTTGCCGGTGCGGCACGACTCGTCGAATGTCGAGTCCCCGCGCCAAACGGCTGAGGTGCTCACCGTGCTCACCGAAGAACTGTTGCAGCGCGCCGTCGGGCAGTCGCCGCACATCGCCGATCGTCTTGACGCCCAGTCGGCGGAACGCCTCGCCCGTCACTTTGCCGACGCCCCAGAGACGGCCGACTTCGAGCGGGTCGAGAAACTCGAGCACCGCCGAACCGTCGACGACAACGAACCCGTTGGGCTTCTCCAGGTCGCTGGCGATTTTGGCGAGGAACTTGTTCGGCGCCACGCCGACCGACGCGACCAGTTCGAGTTCCTCTTTGATCTCGGCTTGGATTCGGCGGCCGATTTCGACGGGCGAGCCGAACAGGCGTTCGCTGCCCGTCACGTCGAGAAAAGCCTCGTCCAACGACAGCGGTTCGATCAACGGCGTGTAGCGTTCAAACACCTCGCAAATCTGCTCGGAAACTTCGGCGTAGAGTCCGATCCGGCCAGTCAGGAAAACGCCGTGCGGGCAGAGTCGTTTGGCCGCGGCGGTCGGCATGGCGCTGTGGACCCCGTAACGCCGCGCCTCGTAGTTGGCCGTGGAAACCACGCCCCGATGTTCGGGCTTGCCGCCGACAATCACCGGTTTGCCCCGCAGCTCGGGATTCTCGCGCTCTTCGACCGCTGCGTAGAACGCATCCATGTCGACGTGAAGAATCATCGGGGCAACTCCGGCGCGCGGTCGGCGAGTTCTTAGAGGCTGTTCAAGACCTTGTACGATGGCCTTCC
>JASMLW010000162.1 GCA_030748485.1 Pirellulaceae bacterium | reverse complement strand
TCCTCGGGAAACGACGGCCTTGGAAGGCGCCTTGGAAGGCCATCGTACGGCAAGACATCGGTTTTGAAATGCGCTCTAGGCATTTTTGGATTCAGGAAAGGCCGCATGGATTTGCGGCTGTAAGACAACACCGCGAAGATGAGCAGAAAACAGGCCCGGTTCATCGCTCTTCAACCTTGCTGGTCGTGATTGAAACGAGTAGACGCCAGCATTAACGACTCGTTGCCTCGCCAGCACGGTTCATTGTCTTGGCTCGTTCGACACATCAGCACAAAACTACTGCGGACGCGGCCTTCATTGATTCGTTCCGTCGCCGTGAAAGCGAAATGAGAATAGGTCGGCGTCCTTGAGGACAAATCGCAATCGCAGGGGTTTGCCTGCGAGCTGCTCTACGCCGGCGCCGTTTTTCCAGGCGACCGCGCGGTCAATCTCGTCGCCGAAGATCTCGTGGCAGTCCGCCAGGGCGCGGCCCGGGATCGGTTTGCCTTCCGCATCCTGGAGTTCGACCAACACGCTTCCGGCCGCCGACGTCGAGTAATTGATCTCGAGCTCGCTTCCCTTGAAAACGATCGGCTTGGTGACAAACTCACCGCCACCGAGGGGAGATTGGAGCGAGACGAACCCGTCCACCCGGAAAGCGTAGCGACGAAAGTTCTGACTCTTGCCAGTCCAATAGCCTTCGATGGCATAGATCGAAAGCTCGTCGGGTGCTCCCGGCAAGTCGGATTTCGTCGGGAGGACGCCCCACGAGATCAGATTGTCGCCGTAAACCCACGAGTTCCTGCGCGACGGGCCCGGACGAATGATCGCCTCCCCCCATCGCTTGAAGGTCAGCCCGTCGCGGCTGGTCATCATCAAAGCGTCGGTCACCGCGCTGCCGTACCGCGGCGACGCTTTGGCGCGTGCTTTGCGTTCTTCGAGTCCCGGCAGTCTGCCGGTTGAATCGACCCACCCGCGATCGACATACCGCTTCGGGAAACCGATGAAGATGTGCGGCGCTCGTGCATAAGGAGCGACCTGATTGGTATAGAGCGCCTCGTGCGGCGCGCCTGGGTACTTGAGCCAGGCGCTGTTACTCCAGTTGATGAAGTCGGATGAAGTTGCCGTCTTGATTCCGCGGATGCCTCCGCGTCCTGGCGGGCCGTCGTGAAAGTCGCGGAAATAAGCCCGGTATTCACCGCGGGCGGAATCCCAGAACGCGAGGTTCTCCGAGTCAAAATAGCCGTCCGTGATGATCAGCTTGTCGTGTAGCCGCGAAAAGTGTAACCCGTCCGCCGATTTGAGTGCGAACAGTCCGAGTTCGCCTTTGACGGGAGACCGGCAGATCGCTTTGTACCGAGCGTCCGGCGGGCAATCCGGATTCGTGTCTTTGAGGATCGTCGTATGCCCCGGATCGAGCTTGACGCCGGGAAGCGTATCGGCCGCCAGAACAATGTTGTTCTCTTTCGAGCCGTCGAATTCGACGAGCCCCAGTTCCGGCTTCGTAAAGTGAATCCCGTCGACGCTCTCGGCGTAGCAGAGATACCGGCCGTGCGGTTCTTCAATCCGCCCAACACGATTCACGTAGTGGTTGGCCGTGTAGTACATCCGAAATTTCTCGCCATCATGAAACAGCGAGCTGTACGCACAGGCGTTTCCCTCCCACGGAGCGTCGGTCACGAGCGCCACGTTGCGACGGACGGGCTTGTGCATTTGAAGCCGCAACGAATCACTCATCGAGTCGATCAGGTGGTTGTCGATCATCAACTCACGCCGTGAGCCGATGTCGATTGGCTCGTCCGCGAATACGGGAAACGAAAGAACAACAATGATCAGGGCGAGAATGCGTTTCATATTTCAAGCCTCCAGACTTCTCGAGCGTTGCTCATGCCAACCTCAAAGTGTGTTCGCAGCACTTTTATAGGAAAACAGCTCTCCTTGCGACACCATACGAAGTACTGCATCCGCCCCACGTGTTTGACGCGCTGGGTCGTGAGACGGAGACGATCGGTCCGCTCGGCAACTCATCCGCGATCCTCCACCGTCCGACGACACTAGCTATCGCTACGCCATGTCGTACAGGCGAGCGATACAATGAGTGCGTAGGGGCTATCCACAGAGAAGAATCACGAACCCTCAACGCCACAAATGGCTCGCAAAGCGATCTGAGACCAAGTTTCGAATCCTTCGAGCTCCGTCAACAACTGACTTGCCGGCGCGAACCCAGCGTTTCCCATCTCCGTTTCCCGCGGCGTCACGTGCGGCTGCTCGACGTCATAGACGTGAACGACGCCCAGGTGCACTTGGCCGACCTCCGTCTCGTCGTCGTTGATCAACCCCACGCACTGCTCGCTGAACGGCGCGTCGATCGTCACCTCTTCCTCGAGCTCGCGGCGGAGTCCCTCCTGATAGGGCTGTTCGCTGGAGACGGCCGCGTCGTCCGAACAAATGTGGCCGCCCACACCCACGCTGCGCTTCTGGTGAAGGCGGCTCTCGCCCTGCCCCGCTCCCCGCGTGTATTGAAAAATGCTCACCTCGCCGGCCGCATCCCGATAGCGAAAAACCACGTAGGGAATCAGCTGCTTGAACGACGGATCCTGCTCCATCTCGTCGCGCGGCCGATAACTGATCTGCTCGGGCTGCAACATCCGGCTGAGGTAACGATCGACGTCAGCGCAGAATCCTTGAAAATACCCCACCTCGCGGAGCAGCTCGGCCGGGACGACCAGGACATGTTCGGTTTCCACCAACGACATCGGGCAATCCTTTGAAATGGTAGGGAAAATCGAAATGGACGGGAAAGTCACAACTCGACTGAAGCGTGTTGCGAGATCTCGAGAGAAGCGAGCGAACTCGATTCGCCCGGTAGTATACGCTCGTCGAGGCCACCTGACGACTCACCGAATCAGCATCGCGTCGCCGTAGCTGAAGAAGCGATAACGATCGGCGATCGCCTCTTCGTAGGCGCGGCGCAACAAGGCGTCGCCGCCGAAGGTGCGGACCAATACGAGCAGCGAGCTCTTGGGCAGATGGAAGTTGGTCAGCAAGAGATCGGTGCACTGGAAGGAATGGCCGGGCTTGATGAACAACGACGTATCGTCGCTCCAGGGCTCCAGCGGGTCCTGGGGATGAGCGGCGGCGGCCGATTCGAGTACGCGGACGACCGTCGTTCCGACGGCGACGATGCGCCCTCCCGCGCGGCGAGTTTCCCGCAACGCGGACGATGTCTGCTCGGGCAATTCACCCCATTCGGCGTGCATCTGATGCTCGTCGACCGGCGTTGTCATCGGTCGAAACGTGCCGACGCCGATGTGCAGTGTGACCGACGAGCGGGCGACGCCGCGGTCCGCCAGTCGCGCCAGGAGCGTGTCGGTAAAGTGGAGCCCGGCGGTCGGAGCCGCCACGGCTCCGTCGCGTCGAGCGAAGACGGTTTGATATCGCTCGCGATCGGCCTCCTCCATCTTGCCGCCTCGAATATAAGGCGGCAGAGGAACGCGACCGACTCGCCGCAACACGTCGAGCGCCGCTTCGGCCGGCTCCGGGCTCATCGCCCACACCCCGCCCTCCAGCCGCGCCAGCAGTCGCAGCCGCACGTCGTCCTGAGAATCGTGCGATTGCAATGTGATCGTCTCATTCGGCGCAAGCTTGCCGCGCGTCTTGCCCAACACTTTCCAAATGCCCTCCGGGCTGCTCGACAGAAACAACCCCGTCCAGCGACCTCGCGTCGCCGACCGGTAACCGACCAACCGCGCCGGCAGGACACGCGTGTCGTTCAACACCAACCGATCGGCTGGCTTCAACCAATCGGGCAAGTCGCGAATGTGGGAATGATGGATCTCGTCGGTCGCGCGATCGATCACCATCAGCCGCGCATCGGCGCGGTTGCGCAGCGGGTGTTGAGCGATCAGCTCAGCCGGAAGTTCATAGTCGTAGGACATGGTCATCGGCCGACGATGGAAACTCGCCCTTTCAATTCCAGCGGTCGCGTTCGTGAAGTCGGTGAGGATAGGTGCTGAGACGGGAAATGGTCTAGGGGACTTTCGCCGCCGCCTCAGTCAACTCGCGATACATGGCGTCGTAACTGGCGATCATCCGCCGCAAAGAAAAGTGCTCGCTGACCCGCGCCCGGTTGCGACTGCCGAGCGACGCGGCTAATTCGTCGTCGGACAACAAGGCAATCAGCTGGTCCGCCAACCGCCTGTCGTCGCCGAAATCGACGAGTTGTTCGGGTGAGTCGCCAAGCAACTGTTCGGCCCCCTCGACTCTTGTGCAGACAACTGGACGCGCAGCGTGCATCGCCTCGAGCACGACGTTGGGCATCCCCTCCCACCGCGAAGGCAAGACAACCAGCCGCGACGACGCGATGATATCACACGCATCCTGACGCCAGCCGAGCCAATGGCATCTGTCGGCGACGCCCAACTCGTCGGCTCGCCGCTGCAACGCCTCTCCAGCGGAGCCCGCGCCGACGAAAACGAACTGGCACGTCGAACACCGACGGCACACCTCCCCCGCAACACTCAGTAACCAGTCGATTCCCTTTTGACGATCGAGGCGACCGACGTAGACCGCCAGCGGCGCGTCCGCGGAGCCGCTCCACCAGCTGCGATCGCCGCTGGCAATCGGCTCGATGGCGATCCCGTTGGGAATCTCAACGATTCGCCCGTCGTCGGAAGAGACGGCGAGCCGTTGGCGGGCGAATTCGGCCACGCGTTCGCTGACGCAGACAATGCGTGCGGCGCGGCGGCACGCCCAACGCTCCACCCAACTCCGCCAACGCCGCGGATCGGCGACGCGAATCCCTGTCGCGACTGGGATCTTCGAACCCGCCGCCAGGCAACCGATCGCGTTGGCGTGAAATAGAAATGTCTGCAGCGCCGTCGGCTCAACCCGACCCAACCAGTCGCGCACGCGACGGATGGCGGTCAACCACTGCGCTCCACCGCGCAGATCCAGGTGAGTCACCGCGACTCCGGCGCCGACAAGCCGCTGAACCAACTGATCGTCCCGCGGCCGCGGAGCAAGAGTCGCCACATGCAACTCGTACTCAGACGAAACCAGGCCGCAGGCGAGATTCGTCAAACACCGCTCGGCTCCACCCACATCTAGTTCGGTGATCAGCAATGCAAGGCGAATGCGACCAGGTCGAGACAGCTCAGGCACGATGCGTCGTGGGGGCAGAGTTCAAGATTCAGTGAAGGACGGCGTCGGGGATTGAGTGCTCCGGTCAACGACGCCCACCGATCGCCGATGTTCAAGTTTACGTCGAATGGGAAAGAGTGGGTCAAGTCGGCTCCGGCTCGACGCCACTTTTCGCGGGCGAGCCAAAACTGATCGTGAAACCATTGACGTCGCGAATGGCGAATTCAAGCATCCCGTAGTGGTAAACCTCCGGTCCCCACAACAGATCGACGCGATTGGCCAGCTCGTTGCAAAGAGCCTCCGCATCGTCGACGTCGATATAGATCGTTCCGCTCACTTTGGGCGGCGGGGCGGGCCCTCGCTGCTCCTCCGTGTAGAACATGAACCTCACACCGCCGCGCTCGAGTGAGCACCAAGTCGGCTTATCTTCCGGCCAGACGGCCGTAACCTCAAATCCCAGAATGTCGCGGTAAAACTCGATTGTCCGCTCGATATGCTGCACTTGCAGCATGGGCGAGACGCGCTGAAAGCCTGTCATGCCTGCTCCGTATGTGATTCCATTCCAACAAGCTGACAATTCTCGCCACCGATCCCTTTCGCGCAACCTCCCAACCGGCCGAATTGGGGGTAGTCCGCCATGGAAATTTTTCTCGCGTGTCGAAAGTCGTTCCCCGCACATGACCTACGACAAGTGACGGACAGCTCGATTTCCTCGCCGCCAAATAATCGAGTTGACGAATAAATCGGAGTGGGTATCTTAGGGCGAAAGTGGGCCGAAATGGTAGTAAATGGTGGACATGTTCCTAACCGGCGCCTATTCACGATCTCTCGACGCCAAGCAGCGTTTCGCGCTGCCCAAGCCACTGCGAGAGACCTTGCGAGCGGCGAACCAGTCCACCCTTTATCTGGCTCCGGGCACCGAGGGCTCACTGGCCCTCTACACGGAGACGGCGTTCGCCGAACTGGGCCGCCAACTGGGCGGACAACTGGCGAATGGACCAGACGGCCGAGCCTTCAGCAGACTCTTTTACGCCCAAGCCCATCGAGTCGATCTCGACGGACATGGGCGGGTGAGGATCCCCAGTGAGTTGAGCGCGTGGGCTGCGCTGGCCAACGAAGTCGTCTTGCTCGGCGTCCGCGACCACATGGAGATCTGGCAAAAGGAGCGTTGGGAGGCCTACCTCGGACAGACGCAAGGTCGGTATGACCAAATCACGGATAACGCGTTCTCCCCTGTGCCAAAGGAGGAGGGAATCGTCGGCGAAGTCGCCGAGCCGATCAGGGAAGGAAGTCGCAAGCCTCGCTAGCGGCGGTTCGGCTGTGAAGGTATTCGCAATGAGAATTCGCGCGTAGCACGCGTTCCAGTCGATGGCCACTGGGTGGAACGCAAACCGCTTGGGGAAAGAGCGGTTGCTACAGGCGATGGCACGGACGGCCGTCGTGCGAATGGTTGGGGAGGGTTTGTTACCGGCCCGGCTCCACACGGACCCGCGAGCGCACGGACGTGCTCGTGGGTCGCCTTTTTTTGTGGAAGTCCCAAGGGCCCCATTCTGCCAAATCTGCGTGGCGCAAAGCAAGAGCATTACCCACTCTTCCCAAATCGCGACGACCCACCCAGCAGTTGCTAGCGAGGCTCCTCTGCTCCGGCGAAATGGGTAAACGGGGTGCCCATGTGGGTTGCCGTCGGGCATCATGATGACCTGCCCATTCCCGGAGGTTCCATCCCGCAGTGTCGGTTCACGTTCCCATCCTGCTCGACGAAGTCATCGAGTGGCTCAACCCCCAGCCGGGCGACTGTCTGGTTGACGGCACCCTCGGCGGTGGCGGACACGCCGGAGCATTCGCGGAGCGAGTTGGCGCCACCGGAGTCGTTGTTGGCATCGACCGAGATCGGGCGGCGCTGGATCGGGTGGAGCCGCTGTTGTCGCGGCCTCCGATGCGATACGCCCAAGCCTCATTCCGGCAGATCCCCGAGGTCTTGGAAGCGCTGGCGCTTCCGTCTGTGCAAGGAGTCCTGCTGGACCTGGGGCTTTCCAGCGACCAATTGGCGGATGATGACCGGGGTTTCAGTTTCGACAGCAACGGCCAACTGGACATGCGATTTGACACCGAAGAGGGCGAACCGGCCTGGCGACTGCTTGAGCGGCTGGCCGAGAAAGATCTCGCCGATCTCATTTACGCCTACGGCGAAGAGCGGCTGAGTCGGCGGATCGCCCGCCGAATCGTGGAGCAACGGCGCCAGCATCCGATCCGCACGGCGGCGGAATTGGCCGACCTCGTCCGCTCCTGCGTGCCCCGCAGTTCGATCGATCCGGCCACGAGGACCTTTCAGGCGCTGCGCATCGCGGTGAATGAAGAATTGAAGGCGCTGGAGGAGGCGCTTCGCCGGATTCCCGATGTTCTCGCGCCAGGAGGACGCCTGGCCATCATTAGTTTCCATTCCTTGGAAGATCGACGGGTGAAAGAGGCGTTCCGTGACGATGAACGATATACGGTATTGACGAAAAAACCGATTCGACCTAATCAGACGGAGCAGAACCGCAATCCACGTAGTCGCAGCGCGAAACTGCGGATTGCGAAGCGGTCGGCCTGTTAGCTATCAATGCTATCGTATTGGCTGGCCCAATCCGTCAGGAGACGACAGCCGATGGGTCAGGGAACACGGATGAGCATGAGCGTGATCATCGCGCTGGGCATCGTATTCTGCGTCGTCTTGTACAGCCGGATTCTGCACCAGGCTCCCAAGCTGGAGGTGCAGATCGAGGCGGCTCCCGACGGCGGTGGGACTCGTCCCCAGTCCTACCAGCCACCGACGGTGGTGACGCGGCCACGACAGTCGGCCAACACATCGCCCGGCTCGGGCCGCAGCCCGGCGATCCGCGACCCGGAGTCGCCCACTGGCTCGGGAAGCGGTCCCGACACAGAATCGTTCTTCCCCCGCACCTCGCCCACTGAGAAGAACTCTCCGCTCAGCATCCCTCGACCGGACATCGAGGAATCGCGGACTCCACTGAGCCCCGTGGGTGTGCGGTCGCCGGCGGTTCGCTACGGTTCGCCGGCAGCCGGCGCGTCTTCTCCCACAACCCGACTACAGTCGCCAGTGAATCGTTGACCGTCCGCTGAGGTGGCGTCGCGTCATGATCGTTTCACGGATCGTCTCGGGTGGGCAAACGGGCGTCGATCGAGCCGCCTTGGACGCCGCGATCGAACTGGGGATCGCACACGGCGGATGGTGTCCAGCCGGGCGGCGGGCGGAGGACGGCGCGATACCCGAGCGCTACCTGCTTCGCGAAACGACCGCAACCAACTACTCGGTGAGAACGGAAAAGAACGTCGTTGACTCGGACGCCACGCTGATCATTTATCGGGGCGGACTGCATGGCGGAACGCTGCTGACCAAGCGACTGGCGACCAAGCTCGAGCGACCCTGCCTGGCGAACGACCTGGACGACTGGGACGCGGATCGAGTATTCGAATGGCTCGCCGCAAACGCCGTCCGAACGCTCAACATCGCCGGACCTCGCGAGAGTTCGCACCCTGGCATCGGCGCGGCGGCCCACCGAGTGCTGCGCGAGCTGTTGAGTTCACGGTGACGGCGGTCCGTCATTCGTCGATGTGCTCGA
>JASMLW010000161.1 GCA_030748485.1 Pirellulaceae bacterium | reverse complement strand
GCGAATCCGGTGAAGTTCTTCACCAGGTTGAGCCACACCCATTGCAGACCGTCCTTGCTGAGCAGGCTGATTGCAACTTGCTCCGAACCATCCACAGGATGCGTCACCGTCCATCCGAATCGCACGGCCAGATCGGAGCCGAGCAGGACGGCGGCGGCTCCGATGACGAATAGCGTTACCGGATCCGGCAGCCGGTTGCCGACCTTCTCAACCCAGTTCAAGATCCCACCGCGTTGATTCAAAGATTCCATTGAGCTCTCCAAAACCACCGTGTCGACACGACCATGTCGCGATCGCCGAACAAATCAAGGAGCAAGTGTATCGGAAATGAGCGGTCCAGTGAGTCGATTGACCACCGCGGTCCGCTACCGGTGGTCGCTGGAATCGATCGAGAGAAGCCGAAAAACTCAACACACATGACCACCGCGCAAACTGAGCGATTTGGACGGCTCGATCGGATCTCGCCGGGCCGCTCAGCTATGATGGAAAGGTCGCCACGTCACGCTGCTCCATTCACGATTCACCAAGGAGAATCCCCGTGGTCCGCTGGATTCGGTGTTCCCTGTCTTTCGCGACGTTAGTCGCGATGTTAGTCGCCCTGTTGGTCCCCGTTTCGGCCAGTCGAGGCCAGGACCAAAAAGAGCTGCGCGCTCAGAACGCTACGCTGCAACGCCTCAGTCAGATGCTGGAGAAGGACTGGCCCGACCGCCCCGAATGGGCGTCGATGGCGGCCGCCTTGATGAAGGGTGAAGGGATGCGTCCCGGTGAAGGTTGGTGGAAGGGAAGCCAGACTCGTTACGACTGGAAGTGGCTCGTGGCCACGTTCGACGCCGACAAGAGCGGAGCCATTGAGGTCCGCGAAATGGAACTGCACAAGTCGCTCTTCCTCAAGCTCGATCGCTCGGGGGACTTGCGGTTGACTCAAAAGGATCTCCGCGATCCGCCCCGGCCGTCGGGACCGGCCGCCGTGATGGGGGAAGAGTTGTTCTTTCGTTTGGACCGCGACTCCAACGGCAAAGTGACTCAGGACGAGATCGTGCAGTTCTTCAAGGAGACCGACGGCGACGAGGTTGGCTTCTTTACTCTGGCTGACTTGCAAGCGGGGCTCGGCGCTCCGCCCAAACACTTGCAGGAACCGGGTAACGCGGGACCGCTCTACCGGCCCGGACAGAACCGCATGAAGGACCTCGAGATGTTGCTCAGCGGCCAACTCGGCGCGCTCGAACACGGGCCGAACGTCAACGACCCAGCGCCCGATTTCACGCTCAAGGTTCGCGGCCTGGACGAGACGGTCACGCTCAGCAAACGAGGCGACCGGCCCGTTGTGCTGATTTTCGGCAGCTTTACGTGAGGCCCCTTTCGATCCCAGGCTGGGGTCATGGACAAGGTGTTCGCCGCGTACGAGAAACAAGTCGACTTTTACACGATCTATATCCGTGAGGCTCATCCGACCGATGGCTGGCGGCTGACGTTCAATGATCAATTCGGCATCAAGGCCACGCAACCCAAATCGTTCGACGAACGGCTCGCGCTGGCCGACCAGTGCAGCAGCTCTCTGCAACTCCTCTGCCCGATGCTCGTCGACACCATCGATGACAAGGTCGCCAAGGCCTACGCCGCCTTTCCCGACCGACTCTACCTGATCGATCGCTGCGGCAAAGTCGCCTACAAGGGTGGTCGCGGGCCGTTTGGCTACAAGCCGCGCGAACTCGAGCGATCGATTGTGATGCTGTTGTTGGATCAAGCGCGAGAAGACGCCGCAGAAAAAGCAGCTCAGGCGGCCGCCGCTAAGAAGAAGGCGGAAAAGGAGAAAGCCGCGAAAGCGGCCGAAAAAAAGAAGGCTGAGAAAGATGAGGCCGCCAAAGAAAAGGCCGAGAAGCAGAAAGCGGAGCAGACGGACAAAGAAAAAGACAAGAAGGACAAGGCTGAGCCGGCCGAGAACGACTCGCCATGAACGCCGAATAGATGAGCGCGGCAGCTCGCCTTGTGTGTGGCACAGCCGATGTCGATTCTCAATCAACGAAGGGCACGATCGGCACGTTACTGGCGAGCGGGAAGCGACCAACGCACGGCCTCAATTCGCGTTGTATTGTCTTTCGCTCGGTAACTGTAGCAACTCACTAGCGAGCCGTCTTTCATCTGAATCGTGTTGCCGAATCCACCGCCACTCGAGCCGGTGTTGACGTCGCTGATGACCAGCCGGTCTTTCGCGAAGTCCCACGTGTCGCCGTCGTCGTCGCTGATGATGGCGCGGAGCCCCAACCCGTGCCCGTCGGTTGAATTGCTGCGGACGGTGAAGGTCAACAGCAAGCGTCCATCGCGCAGTTGAATGAACCGCGGGTACATCTCGCCGTACGTTCCGAAGTTGCCGTGTTTGCGGTGCTTGGTCCAGGTGCGGCCGCGGTCGGACGACTCCCACAGCAGCATTCGGTCTCCTTGATCCCCTTGCTCACTCTTGAGACTTTCCGGAGTGCCCGGAATATGCCAATGCGGTCCGGTGCGGTCGACGCGGACGGGATGGAACAGCCGGCCCGACTTCGAGCGGAAGGTCACGGTTTGCGAGAAAAAACCATCGACGTCGATCCAGCCCTTCGTGTCGGGGTTGAGGCTGCGATCCCACGTCTTGCCGCTGTCTTTGGAGCGCCAGATGCGAGCGACGCGCGGCGCGTTCTCCCGGCCGTGTTGCATGCTGACGCCGACGCAGGTCGTGAACTTGCCCGGCCGTTCCGGGTCGGGTTGCTCGAAGGCGACCCAATCGGCCACCGTCTCGGCGCGATCGGGGAAACCGGCTGGACCAATCCGCTTTTCAGACCACGTCTTGCCTTCATCGGTCGAGCGAAAGATTTTGCTGTGCGTGTGCTTGGACGGATTGAACACGTCGCGAGCCAACCAGTGGCAGGTCATGATGAGCGTGCCGTCGTGCAGCGTCGTGAGGCCGAACTCGCGGCCCTGCAGGTCCAGTCGCTCTTCGCGCGGGCCCCACGTGCGCCCGCCGTCCTGCGATCTCCAAAACACGGCCCGCTCAGCGTAGCCGTCGACTCCCCCGATCTTGCCAAAACAAAACGCGACGATGAGCAAATCGCCACTCTTCAATTGAGTCATGAACGGTTTGTAGTCGTTGGAGATTCCGAGCGGCGTGCGGACGGCGGCGATCGGGGCGGCCGAGAGTTTCGACGGCTTGAGCACGTTGATGCTCTTCGACTGCGGACTTTGGCTCCACGCCGGTCCAACTTGAGTCGCGACAATTCCCATCAGCGCCCCTAACAACAGTTGGCATCGCATGTTGTCGCTCTCCCGATGAATATGGGTGGATGAACGCGTTCAGCGATCGCTGATCTTACCGCCAAACTCGCCGAGAATCTCGCCATCGCGTGACGTTGAGCTGTTTTTTCCGCCGGCGAATGCGGAGCCTAGGGCAGCTTCACCCGGCCGCCGCTGGCGACCAGAGTTTGCCCCGTCATGAACCGCGATCGATCGCTGAGCAAGAAGACGACGACATCGCTGATGTCGTCGGGCTGACCGATTCGTTTCATCGGCGTGGCTGCGATCAGCGCGTCGAGGCTGGCTTGATCGACGCCATCGAGGATCTCGGTCTGAATGAGACCGGGCGCGATCGCATTGACTCGGACACCGTGTTCGGCGACGGCTTCGGCTAGGCTTTTGGTCAGCGCGACCATCCCGGCCTTGCTGACCGCGTACGCGATCGACATCGGACGCGCGCGGAGCGCTGCGATGGAGGCGACGTTGACGATGCGGCCGAACCGGCGCTCGATCATGCTCGTCTTGACGGCCCAGCTGACCAGGTAGGCGCTCGTCAGATTGCAATCCAGCGTCCGTCGCCACAGTTCGGGTGTGGTTTCGTCGTGTGCAACGAAGTCAAAGACACCGGCGTTGTTAACCAACAAGTCGATCGGCCCGAGTTCATCTTCGACATTGCGAACAAGTTGCTCGACTTGTTCGTGTTGAGAAACGTCGGCGGCGAAGGCTCTGGCTTGGCCGCCCCGCTCGCGGATGTCGGCGGCCGCGCGCTCCGCTTGCTCTCGGCTGCTCAAGTAATTGATAGCGACGCGAGCTCCCTGTTCAGCCAGCGCGTCACAGCAGGCGCGGCCGATCCCTTTGGCTCCGCCGGTCACCAGCGCGGTTCGCCCTGCGAATTCGCCGTCGCCCATGAATGCGTTCCCTCGTTACGCCGGGGTGAGGATTGATTTGACGAGCTTGCCGTGAACGTCCGTCAGTCGGTAGGCTCGACCGCGGAAGTCGAAAGTCAGCCGTTCATGATCCATGCCGAGCAGGTGCATGATGGTGGCCTGCACATCGTGGACGTGCACGGGCGACTCGACCACGTGGAAACCGAGATCGTCGGTCTTTCCAACGCTGGCTCCTCGACGAACACCGCCGCCGGCGAACCACATCGAGAACGCCTGGGGATGATGATCGCGGCCTCGGGTGCGGCCGAGTGCGCCGCTCGCTTCGACCATCGGCGTCCGACCGAACTCGCCGCCCCAAACGACCAGCGTGTCGTCCAGCAGACCTCGTTGCCGCAGGTCTTGGATCAGCGCGGCGGACGCCTGATCCGTTTGTTTGCATTGACTCGTCACACCCCCCTCGACGTTGGAGTGATGATCCCAACCGGCGTGGTAGACCTGCACGAAACGGACGTCGCGTTCGATCAGTCGACGAGCCAGCAGGCAGTTATTGGCGTACGAGGGTTTGCCGTCCGCATTGGCTCCGTACAGTTTCATCGTCGCGTCCGTCTCCCGCAAAAAGTCCATCAGTTCAGGAGCTCGCGACTGCATGCGATAGGCCATTTCGTAGGCGTCGATGCGAGTTTGAATCTCGGGGTCGCCAACCGCCGACAACCGCTGCCGGTTCAAATCACCGATCAAGTCGAGCGACTCGCGCTGCGCTTGACCGTCAACACCCTCCGGATTGGAGAGATGCAGAATCGGATCTCCCTGCGAACGAAACGGCACGCCTTGGTGCGTCGAAGGCAGGAAGCCGGAACTCCACATCGAGGCTCCGCCGCTCAAACTCCCACCGCTCTTCAGAACCACGAAGGCGGGCAGGTCGTCCGCCTCGCTGCCGATACCATAACTGAGCCATGAGCCGATGCTCGGCCGCCCGGGGATGCCGCTGCCCGTGTTGACGAACAGCTGCGCGGGCGAATGGTTGAATTGATCGGTATGGACTGAGCGTACGATGGCGATCTGATCGACGACTTTAGCCAGGTGGGGCATGACGTCCGATATCTCCGCCCCCGATTCGCCGTGTCGCCGAAACTTGAATCGCGGACCCAAGACGGCCGCATCCGGTTGGATGAACGCGTATCGTTGGCCGCGAATCACGGAAGGCGGGATCGACTTGCCCTCCAGCTCGCGCAGCTTGGGCTTGTGATCGAACATCTCCAACTGGCTCGGAGCCCCCGCCATGAACAGGTAGATGACTCGCTTGACTTTGGCGGGAAAGTGGGTCGGCTTGGGAGCGGTCGGATTCGGTCGACGCGCCGGACTCTTCTCTTCACCGCCAACGGGCGCCGGTAGAGACTGCGCGAGCAACGAGGCCAGCGCGACTCGACCCATTCCCACACCGCAATCGTGAAAGAAATGTCGGCGAGTCCGCAGGCGAAGTCGATCTCGTCCCCCGTTGCGAATGCTATCGGTCATCGCGAAGCCCTTTCGTTCCGGGTTACCCGAGCAAGACGGGAGCTCACTGTTTTGTAATCGTTTCATCGACGTTCATCATGGCGCGGGCGACCAGCGAACAGGCGGCCCATTCGTTGGTCGCGTCGGGCGACTGGCAGATTTTTTTCGCGTCCAGACCACCTTGCTGTAGTCGTTTCATTTGCCGCTCGTAGAACAGATGCAGGGCGGCCAGTTCTTCCGCCGTCGGCGGTCGCGTCAACAGGTGGCGGAACATCACGGTGAGCCGCGCGGGAGCTGAGTCGACTTGCTCGAGCGATCGTTTGGCAAGCGCGCGAGCCAGCTCGTAATACATCGCGTCGTTCAGCAGCGTCAGAGCCTGCAGCGGCGTGTTGCTGCGGTCGCGGCGGGCGATGCAGTTCTCCCCGGTGGGCCCGTCGAAGACGGTGAAGGCGGCGAACGGAGCAGTTCGCTTGTTGAATGTATAAATCGATCGGCGGTATCGATCTTCGCCAACGGCCACTGGCCACTTGGTGTTGCCGTACGCGAGTTGAGTGACAGAGGCCGGCTGCGGCGGCCGCACGCTGGGCCCGCCCATCTTGCTCGACAGCTTGCCGCTGGCGCGGAGCATGACGTCGCGGACAACTTCCGCGTCGACACGGTGGCGCGGGCCGCGCGACAGCAGCACATTGTTTGCATCGCGCTGCAGCATTTCCGGCGTCACCGACGACGATTGCCGATACGTCGCGCTCAAAACGATGGTCCGATGCAACTGCTTGAGCGACCAACTTTGGTTCTGCATGAACTCCACGGCCAGCCAATCCACCAATTGTGGATGAGAAGGCGGCGATGACTGCGTGCCGAAGTCGGCGCTAGTCACCACGAGCCCGCGGCCGAAAAAAGCTCGCCACGCGCGATTGACCGTAACGCGACCCACGAGCGGGTTCTTCTCGCTGACAAGCCAACGGGCGAACGCCAGACGATTCTTGGAGCCTCCCGCCAACGCGGGAAAGATCGCCGGCACGCCCGGCGCAACCTCTTCTTTGGGTTGTAGATACTCACCCCGGTGATGACGATGCGTGGGCCGCGGATTGTCGGCGGGTCGTTCGAGCATCACCATCGTGGTGGCGGACCGCGGCAGCGCCGCTCGGAGCTTCTCAATCGGCTTGCGAGCTTCAGCCAACTCGCTCGATTGCAGGGCGAACTGATGAGCCACACGACGCTGCTCATCCGCATTCCAATCTTCCTGCGGGCGAGCCAGAATCCACTCCACTTCCACCGGCGTTTGGCTCGCCGAAATCGTTCGATCCGCCGAGCCGATCGACCAGCGGAAGCGGCCGAGCGAAGCGGCGAAGTGACGTTCGAACAACATCATTACATTCAATCGCTCGCCCGCGATCGGTTCGGCGAAGTTGACGACCAACTGGTGCGGCTGGCCTTCGCGGGTCGCCGTGGACCAGCCAGTTGAATCGTCCTCGTCAAGCACGTTCTTCGGATCCGCGCCGCGACCGATGCTGATTTTTGCAAAGCTCGCCGAGGCGTCCTTCAAAGCGGCCGCTGCGCCATCCACCCGCGCCTCGATGCGGCTCAAGAAGAAGTCGCCCTTGCGACCTTCGTAAAAGGCGCGACCTGGGCCGCGAGCGGGCAAGCGATCGTCCGGGAGCACTTCCAAGCGCAGCGCTGTGTACGGTCGGTCCGACTTCGGCAGCGAGAATTGCAAGTGAAACTCATCTCGCTTCGTGATATCCCCGGTCGACAGTATCGAGTTGTCGGGGAGCGATTCGAGCTTGGGCAGATTGGTCCGCCACTCGCCCATCTTCAGGACTTTCCAATCGACGGCCGATTCTTGCTGTTGGGTGATCCACGCCTGCAACCGCTCGTCAAACCTCTTCTTGCGCAGCGGCCCCTTGTCGTCTTCCTCGTCGGCCACCGGAAAATGAGTCGGCAGTTCGCGCTCCAAGCGGGCGATCTGTTTTTCTAACGTCGCGCGGCGCTCGCGATCCGCATCGCTCTCGACAATCAGGTCGGGTTCATCGGCGTTGTTGAGCAGACCGAGCAACCGGTAGTAGTCGGTCTGTGACATCGGATCGTACTTGTGCGCGTGGCATTGTGCGCAGCCAACTGTCATGCCGAGCCAAACTGTTCCGGTAGTCGCGACGCGGTCGATCATCGCATAGAAACGGTACTCGAGCGGATCGATGCCGCCCTCCTCGTTGAGCATCGTGTTGCGGTGGAACCCTGTGGCGATGCGTTGCTCGCGCGTCGCGTTCGGCAGCATGTCGCCGGCGATCTGTTCCACCGTGAACTGATCGAATGGCATGTCCGCATTCAGAGCGTCAATCACCCAATCTCGATAAGGCCAGATCGAACGCTCGCGGTCTTTCTCGTAGCCGTTCGTATCCGAGTAACGAGCCAAGTCGAGCCACAATCGTCCCCACCGTTCGCCGTACCGCTCGGACTGCAGCAGACGGCCAACCAGGGTTTCATACGCGTTGGGATCCGCGCTGCGGACGAACGCGTCCGCTTCTTCCGGCGTCGGCGGCAGGCCGATCAGATCTAGATAGACACGTCGCACCAGCGTGTATCGGTCCGCCGGCGGCGACGGTCGCAGGTTCTCACGTTCAAGACGAGCGAGGACGAAGAAATCGATCGGATTGCGCGGCCAACTCGTGTCTCGCACCGTCGGTATGGCGGGGCGTTGGGGCGGCACGTACGCCCAGTGTTTTTCGTATTTGGCGCCGTCCGCGACCCAGCGCCGCAGCGTGGCGATCTGGTCGTCGGTGATGGTCAGCCCCGAGTCGGACGGCGGCATGCGCTGGTCGGCGTCATCAGTCTCGATACGTTGCACGAATGTGCTTTCGGCGGGGCGGCCAGGTTGGATCGCCGGACCGTCGTCGCGACGCGCCGTGGAGCCGGCGAAAGTGTCGAGTCTCAGCTCAGCCTCGCGCGCTTGGTCGTCAGGTCCGTGGCACTTGAAACACTTCGCCGCCAGGATCGGGCGAACGTCGCGCTGAAACGAAACGGCCTCCTGTTGGGCGCGAGCGTACCCACATGTCCACAGAAAGACGGGTAAGCAGCAGCACCATCTCACAGCTCGAAACATCGGTGGGCTCTTCGGTTAGAGAGTCGCGAAATCCATTCGGCCATTCTAGCTGGAGGAGGCAGCCGGCACACTGCGCGGTCGTCCGACCGGACCTTGGAAAACGGTCGTCGTCGTCGCCGCGCGACCTCGAGATGCACCATCGATCAGCATGGTGAGGGCGCCGGCGGGGCGTTTTCGGCTACAATGTCGCCCTCGACGTCGCCAGATTGTTTTTCACTCGAAGGCTCCCCCGATGAAACAAACGCATCTTCCACTCCTCATCGTTTTGTTGACGGCAACGTGCGCTCATGCTGAAAACTGGCCGGGGTGGCGCGGACCGCGGGGCGACGGAACCAGTGCGGAGAAAAACCCGCCGCTGAGATGGGACGGTGCGACGGGCGAGAACATCATCTGGAAAGCGCCCACCAAGGATGTGGGCCACGCCTCACCCGTCGTTTGGAATGATCGAGTACTGCTGGTCGGCTGCAACCTGGCGACGAAAGAACGCACCCTGAGTTGTCTCGATCGGAAGACGGGAGAGACTCTCTGGCGCAAGGTGGTGCTCAAGAGCGTGTTGGAGTCGAAGCACACGCTGAACAGTTTCGCTTCCAGCACGCCGGCGACGGATGGAAACCTGATCTACGTGTCGTTCCTGCAAGCCAGAAACGACAAGTTGGTGGAGGCTCCCAACGTCGGCGCCAAGCGTCTGATAACTCCGGGGCGAATGGTCGTGGCCGCCTACGATTTCGACGGCAATCAGAGGTGGATAACAAAACCGGGCGACTTCGTCAGCGCGCACGGTTATTGCAGTTGCCCCGTCGTGTTCAATGAGCTGGTGATCATCAACGGCGATCACGATGGTGAGTCGTACGTGGTCGCATTAAACAAGGCGACAGGCGAACAAGTCTGGAAGACGGGCCGCGAGTACAAGACTCGCAGTTATGTCACGCCTCTCATTCGCCGGATCAACAACCGTCACGAGATGGTGTTTTCGGGCAGCAGGTGCATCATCAGCCTCGACCCGCGCACCGGCAAGCGTCATTGGCGCATTGAAGGGCCGACCGAACAGTTTGTCGCGTCGATGGTTTACGACGGCGACAAGTTTTACATGGCGGCGGGATACCCGACCTACCACGTCATGGGGATACGACCGGGTGGAGCCGGCGATGTCACCGAGAGTCACGTCCAATGGCACGTTCAAAACGTGCGCTGCTACGTTCCCTCGCCGGTCATCGTCGACAGATTTCTGTTGGTGGCGGACGATCGCGGCACGGCGAACTGCTTCGACACAAAAACTGGCTCACGCCATTGGCAAACGCGGATGGGCAAGCACTATAGCTCCTCATTGTTGACGGCCGCCGGCATGGTCTACTTTGTCGCCGACGATGGGATCACGAAGATCCTTAAACCGGGCGTCGAGGTCAACGTGCTTCACGAAAACTCGTTGGGCGAATACACATTTGCGTCGCCGGCGTTGTCCGACGGACAATTGTTCATCCGCGGCGAGAAGAACCTCTATTGCATCGGCGACCGCACGGCCGAGTAGACCGTTCGCGGCTAGCGGCTCCGCCTCGCCCAACCAAGCGCCTCGCGGAGGATCGGGATGGCCCGTTCGATTTGCGGTAGTTCCTCAAATCCGTACGACAGCCGCATCTGGCGGCGACCCAACTCAACCAGTTCGCCCGCGGGATGTACGCAGTGTTCGCCGGGGATGTACAAGACTCGCACGCGCCGATCGTCGGGCGGCCCGTCGATCTCGGCCAGACCGGTCGTCCGCGTCGCGAACTGAAAGAACGGTGAAGATTCGTCCGTCGCGACACTGCGAAAGGTCAAATAGAAATAGAAGCTGGCCGAACCGCCGCGGATCTCGGCGATCTCGTCGCCCAGTTCCTCGGTCAGCCACTGGCGGACTTGTTGAGATTTTTGGCGATAGCCGGCGTTGACGTCGGCCAACTGCTGGTCGATGTGGTTGTCGAGCAAATAGCTGGCGATCTCCTGATTGATCAACGGCGCGCTGAAGCCGGCGTCGCTCGTCTTTTGAATGAGTGCGTCGATCAATCCTCCAGCTGGGCCGATCAAGTAACCAATGCGTAAAGCCGGAGCGAGGACTTTGGAGAGCGTGCCGATCTCGTAGACAATTCCCAGCTCGTCCGCCATCAACGCCGATTCCATCTGCTCGACTTGCGGATCGTGGATGAGATCTTCGTAGGCGCGATCGAAAATGACGGGAATGCGTCGGCCTAAACGACGGGAGAGCTGATTGGCGTAATCGACGATAAGGCGACGGCGAGAATTCGCCAGCAAACTGCAACTCGGATTGTTGACGGTGACGATGTAGAAGAAGCGCACGTCGTCGACGCCCCGTTGCTCGACAAGCTCGATCATCCGCTGTGGATCGATCCCCTCGGCGTCCTCGGGACACGCGAGAATCTCGTAGCCGACTCTCTCCAACGTGTTTCCAAAAATGTAATAGAGCGGGTCGCCTGTGACGACGACGCCCGGCGATCGCAGCAATTGAGCGACGCCCTCCAACAAACTCGTCGCTCCGTTGGCGCCGATGATGACGCGTTTCGATCCCATCGCGTCAGCTGTCATGCCACCGATGCGGCGATCGATGTAGTACCGGCGAATCGAATCGATCAAATTGGCTGACCCGCGCGGTCCGCCATAATTGAGTGCGAACCGATACTTGTCTGGATCGGCGAGCACGGCGGCCATGCCGCGCTGGAACAGGTCGCGCGGAATCGTATTCTCATTCACGTACCCGACGCCGAGGTTGACGTCCACACCGATGCGAAAGTCGGCCGCGAACGAATCCATCAAACGACTCACAGGAGATGGCTCCTGCGATCGCTGGCCGTATTCGGAGAACTGTGGATCCTGAATCGACATCGGTCACCGCGTGCTCCGCGTTGCTTGCCGTTGGCGCGCAGCTTATCGACGCTTGAGTTTCTTGAGGTTGGCAATCAGCGTGCGGGGGTCGTCCGCCGACATCGACTCGGGCGAATGCAACAGCAGCGGTTGGATTTCGTCTAGTTCGCCGGTCGAGCCGTTGAGATGCAGTTGAGCGCCCGACTTGCGCACTCGCCGCACGAGGGAGACACCTTGAGACTCGATCCACCGCGGCCACAACCGAATCGTCTCGACACCCGCGGTGCGGAACGCCTCGATGTCATTCGATGTGGGGATCAGGCCGAGTTGCTGGGCGTCAGGTAGCAGCTTGCGGAATCGACGCGCCTGTTCGACGCTGCGAACGCCGACGATTGTCCGCCGCGGTTCGCCGAATTCGCGAACCAACTTGACGACCTGCCGGTCATAGCGATCGCCCTGTTCTTTTAGATCGAGAAGAACGTCGATCTTTCCCTTCGCAGCGACCAACACTTCTTGCAGCGTCGGGATGCGCTCGTTCTGATACTTCTTGTCGAACCAGGCGCCGGCGTCGAGTCGTTTTAGTTCATCGACCGTGAGCAGCGACGCCTTCCCTTTCCCGTTTGTGGTGCGGTCCAACGTCGTGTCGTGCAGGATGAAGAGGACTCCGTCTTTGCTCGTCCTCACATCGACTTCGACGGCAGTCGCTTTCACTTCGATGGCTCGCTGCAATGAGACGATCGTGCACTCGGGCCGCTCGTGGCTGGCGCCGCGATGAGCGATGATCTGCCGCACGTTCTTCGCGGCGCTAGCCAGATCGTCCGCCGTCGCGGCCACGTTGCTCGCCAAGATGCAGACGGTCGCCAGAGCGATGATCTTTCGACCCATGCCTATCTTCCCTTGTAATAGCGGACTCGAATGAACGGCGCACGTGAGGTGCCGGACCAGCTGGCTCGATTGTGAGCCAGGTCGAACACATTCTAGCCGTCGAACTCGAGCACCGTCACACCGCCCGATTGATAAACCACGCGCAACACGCCGTTCTCGACCAATTCGCGCCGTTGCCGGTGATAGTCGGCCAGCCGCGCGGCTTGATAGGGACGTCGCTGACATTCGTATTGGAACTTGTTTTCGTTGACCACGACGTAGCTCACGCCTGCCCGACGCAGGAGCCGCCGAGCTGCTGTGGCGGCCGAATCACCCCGATTCAGTTCGAACCAGATGTTCATCTGCGGATCGATGATGGTCCGTCGGCGAAGCGAAAACTCGCGGGCGTCAAAGCAGAACAGGACACGGGCGTCCGCTGGTGATTCTCGGTTGAGCCAATCGACCGCGCTGCGAAAGTCGGGGGAGATGCGCCGCAGGAAATCCTGGTCACCGGACACGCCAAACAAATAGCGGGCTAGCTGGGGCAGGTGTTGAACGCGAGCTGGTTGACCGATCGCGAAAGCGAGCAACGCGACCAGCGCGCCGGGCAGCAGCAATCGCATTACTCCCGGACGGTCAAAGTGAGCGTAGACGCCGGCAGTCGCAATCGCCAAGAACGCGAATGCTGGAAACGCGTATCGATTGTATGGAAAGAAGTTGAGCGTGATCAGGTAGAGGGCGACGCCGAAGAACAGCAGCGGCCAATAGCGACGGAGTCGAGGCGCGAGCAGCAGCACCGGAGCCGCCCAGAACGCGTAGTGGGGAAATTGATTTGGCGGGCCCACGTAACGATTCGGCTGCCGAAAGACTCCCACCAGAGTCTGAAGACTGCGCGCCGGCTCGACACTGCTTCGCATCGAGAATCCCGGCTGACCGATGGCTCCGGTCTCTTGGGCGAACACCGGGTAGGCTGGATTGCCAAAGGCGCTCCAGTTCTTGATCCACCAAGGCGCCGTGAGGACGAGCGCCGCTGAAATGACAACGCTCGCGAACGTCAGCGCGGCAAGTCGCCGACGAGAGCGGAACGCGACCCATGTCAGCGCTGCACACAGCAACGCCAGGCATCCGACAATCGCGTGATACTTGGTCGCCGCCGCCGCACCGAGCAACAACGCCGCCGCCGCGCCGCGCCGCCACGAGTAGTCCTCGTCGCATCGTACAGACCACAGTAGCGCGGCAGCCGCCAGGAGGTAGAGACTATAGGCGGGCTCGACTCGGGCCGACGACGCGACCGTCAGCACGATGACGCCCGACCAGTAGATCAACGGTGCCCACAATGCGGCGCGAACACCGATCCAACGCGAGGCGAGTCCGGCCGTTAGAACAGAAGTGGCGATCGCGCAGCACCACATGCTCAGCGCCGCGAAGCTGGGTTGTCCGGCAGCCAGTCCCAGCGCGAATACGACGTAGGCCTGGCCGGGAACGCACTTGAGCGGATTGTCGTAGCACGCGCTCAGGCCGCCACTGTCCAGCAGAAACTCGGACGCCGGCAGGTGGTACATTTCCGAATCCCAATCCCAAACCGGACCTGCCGCCCAAGCCAAAGTTGAGAGGATGACGAGCAAGGTGAGCGCGGCGGCGACAGCTCGTTGTGGACGGCGCGTGTACCAGCGCACGCGGCGCAGCGCCTGCAATTGGCCAACCTCCACCCAACCACGCGGAGCCCAGTAGAGACTCAGGACGAAGGACAGTGCCGCCAACACTGAAACGCGGAATAACTGCGCGGCCGCTAGCCACGTCAAAGCAGTTGTGATAGCGGCCAGCCCGGCCGCCGCGGAGACTCCCAACCGTTCCAGCGGGTTGAAACGAACTCGCAGCCGATTGACGAACTGCGATCCGGCTCCGATGCAACTGAGCGCGAAAATGGAGGCTTCCAGCAGCAAAGCAATTCGCTGAAGCCACTCCCAATCGCGCGCCGTTGACGACAGGCAGGAGACCCAAATAACGGCCCAGGCTGCGATAACGCACGCCTCGAACCTCCGGCCAAGCCGCCACGCGGATGGCGATTCGGCTGCGCGGATCGAGTTGGACAGCTCAAGGTTGCGCACGGTGGTCTCGCGAATGCGTTGAAAACGCCTGAGGCAAACACTGCACGGATATAGCTCCATGCTAGTCAGCGACTTTGTGAGCTACGGAGCGAGGCGCATCGAGCGGTTCGGATTGAATCGTCCCGCGCAAGACTTCGACCGCCCTGTAACGAATGCGCGGATTGAATCACCGTTGACCAACTACCGGCCGCCCTGGAACCGCCGGGCAGTCTGCTCGATTTCGTAGTCGTGGATCGTCGAGCCATCATCCATGATTCCGGGCGCGAAGTCGCCAAGACCCTTGTGAGAGAAGTCTTTCACCAGCAAGGATTTCCGATTGGCGGTGTTGCGGCAAACCATTCGTGGGAAAATCTGCTTTCGCGAAAACGGCACGGGCGACTCGGTCGTCATAGGCTGGTAGTGTGAGAGAAGGCTGGCCTGTTTTGACCTCTTCCACAGGTAAGGACTGATCATGAAAGCGAGAATCTGGATCGGGGCGATGCTCTGCTTGCTGCTGCTGACCGGTGGAGCCAGCGGGCTGATATCAAAGTCCAACACGGGTGATTGGCCAAAAGACTGGCCAAAAGAACTCGACGTGTTTCGCAAATCGGCGAGCACGCTGATGGTGGGCACGGGAATTCAAGAGAACATCTACGAAATACGATTCACGGACCGGGATCAGTTTGAGAAGGCCTGGCAAGCAGTTGAGAAGGTGAGAACTCCGGGTGGCGTGATCCGCCTGTACCGAGTCAACTCGTCGACGCCCTGGGGGAGTGTGCTTCCCAATAAGCAGCCCGTGTTGCGGGTCTACGGTCCCTCCGGCGGGTACTCGCTCGATCCGAAACTGGATACGGACCCCACGAAGCGGCTGGACCTGAAAAATCTGCTCAAGTCGGGTCGAGCCCTCAAGGCCGGCTCGCCATGGGCGCAGGAACTTGTGGGAGAGAACGGACAACTACCCGAGTACGTGACATCCGTTGTCGATGAGGACGGCAAGATGTCTTGGCGACCAGTTGATCGCAAGAAAGGCGCCGATGGATTCTTGAATCGCGCTCGCATCGATCTCGAGTTGGTCGTCGATGGCGACATTATCGATCTCAACCGCATCAAACTTCCTCGCAACGCTGAGATCGTCGATCTCCGCTTCGCCGCCGCCAAGAAGCAAGATCCCGCGCCAAAGCCGAAGGACGGCGACGAGAAAGCCAAACCAAAAGCTGAAAAGAAGCCGGCCAAATAGGACGTCGGCCCAGTGCAGACAGGAAGAGGAAGTTGAGCAACAGCACTACGCCTTCACCAGCTGTTGCTTGACGCAACGAAATCGGGGCGGTCGCATTGCTGCGATCGCCCCGTGTTTTGTTTCACGACGATCTCTCAGTCTCGCACTATTCCTTGGTGCGGAACGGCGACGCGGGCAAGCCGGCCTTGTTGGACAAATTCGGTTCGGCCACTTGGTCGAAACCGAACCGAACTGCGACGGGGTTCTTGACTCCGTCCGCCGACACGACGACCGTGTCGCCATCGATCACGGCCTTCGCCTTAACGAACTCCAGGTCCTTTCCAGCGATGGTGAACCAAGTGAGGTCTTCGCCATCACGGGAAACCAAGCCGCCACCGACGTGGTCGAACGACAGGCGAATGCTGTCGCCTTCCACTTTCATGCCGCGGTAGAGAGGCCCGGAGTAGACGACGTCTTGCTTGCCGTAGGTCTTGGCGAGCGCCCAGAGTGCGAGCCTCGCGCCGACATCCTGTTTGTTCCGCGGGTGAATGTCCCGCACGTTGCCGATGTCGGTCGTAACCGCCATGCCCGTGTTCGGTACGGCGAGAGTGGCTGTCTGGGCTTCCCAAATCCCGGCCAAATCCTCAGGGTTCCTGCGACCGTACTTAAACGGAGCCAACTGGACGAATAGGAACGGCAACTCGTCGTTCTTCCAGACCGAGCGCCATCCGGCGATCAGCGCTTTCATCTTTTCGTTGTAGAGCATGCCTTCGCCATTGTTCGACTCGCCCTGGTACCAGATCGCGCCGCGGATCGTGTAGGGCAGCAACGGGTGAATCATGCCGTTGTAAAGCGCCAGCGGGGTTTGGTGATTGATCGTTCCGTTGTCGCGCTTTTGCGGAAACGAATCGAGTTTGTCGGCGAAGTCTTTTTTCAAGGCGGGCACGCTCTTGAATCCCGCGGGCGGCGTCCAAGGTTCGATCCGCGTACCGCCCCAGTTCGAACCGATCAATCCGATGGGGACGTCGAGTTCTTTGTTCAAACGGCGACCGAAGAAGTAGCCGACGCCGGTGAAGCCGGCCACCGTCTCGGGGCTGCAGACCTTCCAGCCGTCGCTCGGCACGTCGTCTTGCGGAGTCGCAGCGGGACGGTGAGGAATTTTGATGTGGCGAATCTGGGGATGTTTGGCGGCGGCGATTTCCTCTTTGGCGTCGTTCGATTGAGCGACTCGCCACTCCATGTTCGATTGCCCTGAACACAGCCAGACTTCACCGACGAGAATGTCTTTCAGTTTGATTTCCGTCGTGCCCTTGACGCTTAGCGAATGCGGTCCGCCCGCCTTCATCGCCGGAAGCTTGGCGAGCCATCGGCCTTGGTCGTCGGCCTTGGCCGTGGCCGAACCGGCGGCCAACTTGACTGAGACCTGCGTCCCCGGTTCATCCCAACCCCAAATGAGAATGGGCTGCTCGCGCTGCAGCACCATGCTGTCGCCGAGGATCGAGGGAAGCTTGACTTCGGCCTGTGCGGCCGGAGCAAGGAACAGCAAAACGACCAGGTAGGGTAAGACGCGACGAACTCTCATGGGGAAAACTCCTATTGAGCGGTGAGCGGTGAGATCGGCAATGAGCCTCGCGACTCTTCGCGATTCGAACGTACTGAAACTTTGTCTCGGGCGATTTGGCGGTGGCCGTTCTACGAGGTAGGGTGAGTTTGGTGCGCCGACTGTCCGCCATCCGCAATCGACCGCCGGAGGTGGGGGGCGAGCGCTCAAAGTGGCGGCACCACTCACAAAGCGAGCTGCCGCTCGGGTGTCGTTGGTCGCTCGAATAACACCAGAGAAATCACGAACCCTCGACGCCACTGTTGTAGCCGGGCGTGCTGTCCAAACAACTGACGAGGGCGTCTTTTTTGAGAAAAACGGGGCAACACGTGTTTCCGAGCGTAATCAGTCTGGTGGAAATTGAACGGGTGGCGGTACGATGCGGCCCTCGCAATGAAGGTGCGGAACGGGGCTACCGTGCATCGCTGGAAGGATCGTTAATGCACTTTGGTGGCTCACCCCGCGCATTGTGGGCGGCATGCTTGTTCCTCGTCTGCAACTTTTCTTCTTCGGCCGGATTGGCGGCCGACCGACTGACGCGCATCTCCCACAGTGACGTGCGCCACGCCTGCATGAGTGACGGGTCGGCTCGCAGGCAACACTATTGGGATGTCGCGATCTACGACTGGGGCGGTGTCGTTCCTCTCAACTCGTGGTACCACCCGCAGCTCATGAAGTTGGATCCCGACACGGGTGTTCTGGAGCACGTGGCGATCGCCCTTCCACACGCCGGTCAGGGCAACGAAGACGATCCCCGCGAACGGATCGTCGCTCACAAGGGCCCGGATGCTCGATCTTCATACGCGATCTATTCCATTTATGGGTACGAGGAGATTGAACCTGAGAACGGGCGACATCGGCGCGACACAGCGGTCATCGCGCTGCGCGCGCAGGAGTCGAGCCCCAACTCCGGTGTGTTGAGTCGGCGCACGGCGCGCGTCGTCAACCTCGATCCCGCCGAGGCGAAGAACGGCTTGGGACGAGTTTCCCCGCGAGCCGGCGTCGCCTACGACCAGCGACAGCGAATCCTCTTCGCGCCGCGAGACCGAACCAAAGTTCTCGCCAATCGAGAGTTGATGCAGCTGTTTCGGTTTGATCCGCGGACAGGCCGGATGCTGGGCCGACAGTCGATTTCGTTGCCGGCCGATTGGCAATCGCAACATCTGCACACGTTCATCGAGGCGGACGGTCAATACGGCCTGGTCGCCATCGGTTCCGTAACCGCGTGGAACGCCAAGTGCAACCGAGCGTCGATCTACCTGTTGCAGTACGCTCCCGCCACCGGTTCGCAAATCGCCGATGTTACTCCCACAGCGGAACTCAGCGGGCTCGGATTCGCCGGTCAAGAAGACGAGCCCTCGTTGTGTCCCGAACCGACGGCCGCCGTCTTCGCGGACGATGGCGAACAACTGTTCTTGATTGTCGCGGGCGGCGACGCCTATACGAAACGGGGACACGATTTTTCCGGCGGCGTTTATCTCTTTCGCCTGGGCCCGCTCGGAGGACCGTACCGACTGCGGGCTCCGCACGCGAAGATTCCCTTCGCCAACGGCGTCCGCGATTTGAAGCGCCGCGGCGACACGCTGTACGCTTCGTCTCACGGTTTGCACGCGTTGGACATCAATGAAGTTCTGCGTCTGGACGGCGTGAGTCGACAGCCGGTGACCTCCTCTTATCCGCTTCCCTACGATACGCACGGATTGGACTTGGCGACGATCGATGGTTGCCGGGTCGTGGCGCTCGCCGCCGGGCGCAACGGGCTCGACGTTTTCGCCGAGAGTGTCGATTCCAGGGCGGTGAGCAAGACGGCGATCGCCCCGCGCGAAGGGATGCTGCGAGGAAAGCGAGCCACCGTGCTGGCCGACGCGACGGGTCCCTATCGGTTCATCGGCAAACCCGTGATGGCGGGCGAGTTCACCGCTTGTTGGGTGGCGACTCGGCGGGCGAGCGAGGCGATTGTGCGGTTTGACCGGTCGGGTGAGAGCGTGGTCGTGGCGGACACGGCGCTCGGACCGTACGTCAGTCTCAGCAGGCCCTCCATGAACGAGGCGGGTGACGTCGCCTTCTGGGCGGGGCGGACCGACGGGGAGCAGCACGTTGTGGTGGTCGCCGACGGGAAGACGATCGTCGCCAATCGGGGCCGAGCGAATCGTCATCTGTACCGCCCGGAGATCGGCCTGCGAGCCGGAGTCGCCTTTGCGGGCCGCCCCAGCGGGTCTCATTGGGAACGTCGCATCTACTACCAAACGCTCGACGCGAACGCTGAGATCATCTTTGCCGAAAACGACGAAAAGCGTTTGGGCACCGGCGTTACCGGAGACTTCGCCGGGGATTACGATCTAGCGCGCGAGACGGTCGCTTTCATTTGCCATCACGGCGCCCGCGATGCTCACATCTATACGTGGCGGAACGGCCGGCTGAGAGATCTGGGAGCAGCCGGGCGCTACGCACAATCCGTGCGTCTTTCTCTCGATGCGCGGGCGGTGACATTTCGGCGTTGGCAGGATGAAATCCTCAGCCAGTGCCGCTGGGACCTTTCCGACGGCGTGGTCGTCGCCGCACACCGCCGCGCGTCTTATTTCGATCCGCTCATCAATCCGGGGGACTTCTTCGGTTCGCGGGGCGACCGCCGCGGGAATGTTGTCTTCTGCACAGTTGAGAACTCACAGAGCGGGCGGGGCCGACAATTGCTGGGCGATCAAGTCTGGCGCTACGACGCTGCGACGGGCGATTTGGCGATCGTCGCCAAGCCGTTGGACTCGTTCGGCCAGGTGACGATTATCAACGCCGGCTTTCGCGACGGCTTGGGCGACGGCTCGGTCGCGCTGACGATCGACTCGCGCGCCGCCGACGGTCGCGTCGAGCAGCTATTGTTGCGTATCGAGCAACCCGCTGGCGACTAGACGCCCAGCCAAGAGAGGCTGCGGCTCGGTTGTCGCTGGTCTGCTGAACTGGTGGCCCCTGCACCTGATCAGCCGTTCTCAGCCGGCCTATCGACAAGTCGTCGGCAAATTGCACGCGGTTTCAATTTCGATAGAATACTCGGATCGAAGACTGAATTTGCGTTGACCAATTGTCTCAACGACTTGTCGAAAGCCCCCCCGAGAAAAACATGCACGCCTTTGAATATGAAGCTCCAACTGCGTTGGATTCAGCCATCGAGGCCTTGGCCGGCGACAGTTCGGCGCGACCTTTGGCGGGAGGCACTGACCTCATCGACCAAATGCGCGTCGGACGGCACCAGCCCACTGCGCTGATCGACGTCAAGAAGATCGCCGAGCTGAACGTGTTGCAACACGACGGCGACGGTTTGCACGTTGGGGCGGCGACTCCCTGTTACCGAATCTACGGCGATGGCGGCGTCAACGAAAGCTACTCGGCGCTCGCCGACAGTTGTCACATTATCGGTGGAGTTCAGATTCAGAGCCGGGCCAGTGTGGGCGGCAACCTGTGCAACTCGGGACCGGCGGCCGATTCGACTCCCAGTTTGATCGCCTTGGGAGGCGTGGCTGTGATCGCCGGACCCAACGGACGCCGCGAAGCGCCGGTCGAGTCGTTTTGCACAGGTCCTGGGGAGAACATTCTCGAGCCGGGCGAGCTGCTGGTGGAAGTCCGCCTCCCGAAGCCGGGGCCGCACAGTGGATCGCATTACCGCCGGTTGATTCCGCGAAACGAGATGGACATCGCCATCGTGGGCGTGGGAGCGGCTGTCCAATTGGACGACAGTGGACAGAACTTCGCCGCGGCCCGAATCGCGCTCGGCGCGGTGGCTCCAACTCCGCTGTATGCGGAGGCCGCCAGCCAATGCCTCGAAGGGCAACCCGTCAACGACGAGTCGATCGCCAGAGCCGCCGCCGCCGCGCGGGAAATCGCCTCCCCCATCACGGACATGCGCGGCACGGCCGAGTACCGGCTGCATGTGACCGGCGTGCTTGTCGAACGAGTTGTGAAGGCCGCCGTCGCGCGAGCTCGTGGAGAACAACTGGATTATCGACCGGGGCAATAGCCGGTCCGCAATGTTGGTTACTAACGCTATCGTTTTGATAACACGGAGTTTTCTATGTCGAGCAAACGAATCGTGTCGGCCACGATTAACGGCGACGCGGTCGAGTTCTTATGCGAGCCGCGGCAATCGCTGCTGGAGGCGCTGCGTGACATCCTCGACATGACCGGCGCCAAAGAAGGCTGCTCCAACGGCAACTGCGGCGCCTGTACGGTGATTCTCGATGGCCGGCCGGTCGTCAGTTGTCTGGTGCTGGCGGTCGAGGCCGAGGGCGCGGAGATCCGCACGATCGAAGGCGTCGCTTGCGGCTCGCACCTCGACGAAGTTCAAAGTGCGTTTCTGGAAGGAGCCGCTTTGCAGTGCGGCATCTGCACGCCCGGTCTGATCATGCAGACCGAAGCGCTGCTGGAGTCCAACCCGCATCCAACCGAAGACGAGATTCGAATCTTTTTGGCGGGCAATCTGTGCCGTTGCACGGGGTACGACAAGATCGTCCGCGCCGTCCAAGACGCAGCCGAACGGAAGGCCGCGGCGACCAGCTAAAACCAACCAGCTAAAACCTCCGCCCCCAGGGGAGTGAGAATACTATGGCGACTGCTGATAAGCCCAATTACAAAGTTATCGGAACTCGACCCGTCCGCCATGACGGCGTGGATAAGGTCACCGGCCGGGCGCTCTTCGGCGCCGATCTCAATCTGACCGGCATGCTGGCCGGAGCCATGCTGCGAAGCCCGCACGCTCACGCCAAAATCGTCAGCATCGATACGTCCAAGGCCGCCGCGCTGGCGGGTGTTCGCGCTGTGGTCACCTCAGCCGACATGCCCGAACAAGGCGACCGCACCGTCGAACTCGGTGAAGGCGCGGTCAACATGCGACACCTCGCCGCCAACGTGTTGGCCGCCGACAAGGTCCTCTACAAGGGCCACGCTATCGCGGCCGTCGCCGCCGATAACATTCACATCGCTCAAGAAGCGGTCGGTTTGATTGAGATTCAATACGAAGTCTTGCCGGCGGTCACCTGCATTCGCAAAGCGATGGAGGACGGCGCGCCTGTGCTCAACGACGATGTCCGCACGGAGTCGCTGGGCAGTCACCCCGCCAGCGACGATAGTTCGAAGCCGACCAATATCGCCAAGCACTTCTGTTTTGAAATGGGCGACACCGCACAGGGCTTCGCCGACGCCGACATCGTTGTCGAGCGCGAGTTTGAAACGACAACCGTCCACCAGGGTTACATCGAACCGCACAACGCGACGGCTTTTTGGAACGCCGACGGCAAAGTCTCCGTTTGGATGAGCACACAGGGATCGTTCACGGCTCGCCAACAAACGGCCGAATTGCTGAGGATCCCCGTTTCCAGTGTCAAAGTGACGCCGATGGAAATCGGCGGCGGGTTTGGCGGCAAGATCTCAGTCTATCTCCCACCCGTCGCCGCGATGCTGTCGAAAAAGACAGGGCGGCCGGTGAAGATCGTGATGGGCCGCAACGATGTCTTCGAAGCGACCGGACCGACGCCCGGTTCGTATATGAAAGTCAAGCTGGGAGCGACGAAGGACGGCAAGCTGGTCGCTGGCGAGGCCTGGTTGGCGTTCGAAGCCGGCGGCTTTCCCGGATCGCCGATCGCGCCGGGGTGCATGTGCGTCTTCTCGTGCTACAACATCGCCAACGCCCGCGTCGACGGGTTTGACGTTTGTGTGAACAAGCCGCGAACCAACGCCTATCGAGCGCCCGGATCGACGCATGTCGCCTTCGCCACCGAAACGCTCGTCGATGAAATCTGCGAGCAACTCGGGGTCGACAGCGCCGAGTTTCGGATCAATAACGCCGCCGTGGAAGGCACGCGCCGCGTCGATGGCCCCGTCTTTCCCCGCATCGGTATGCAGGAGACGGTCGATGCGATTCGACAAAGCGAACACTATCAATCGCCGCTGGGCGGTCCGAATCGCGGGCGCGGCATCGCGTCCGGCTTTTGGTTCAACTGTGGATTGAAGTCGAGCGTCACGGCCACCGTTAATCTGGATGGCACGGTCACGCTGGTCGAGGGGTCGACCGACATCGGCGGCACGCGAACCTCGATCTCGATGCAGCTGGCCGAAACGCTAGGCATCACCGCAGAGGAAGTGACTCCGACCGTCGCCGACACGGACAGCATCGGATACACCGATGTGACGGGAGGAAGTCGAACTACTTTTGCGACCGGCATTGCGGCGGTCAAAGCGGCTGTCGAAATCCAACAGCAACTGATCGAGCGGGCCGCCATGCTGTGGGAAGTCGAAGCGGACGCGGTCAAGTACGTAGACGGCTCCGCGGTCGGACCGGCGGACCAGCGGCTGACCTTCAAGGAACTAGCCGCCAAGTTGAACGCCACCGGCGGCCCGGTCGTCGCCAAAGGGACCGCGAGTGAAGAATCCCCCGGCGGAGCCTTCGGCACGCACTGCGTAGATGTTGAAGTCGATCCCGATACGGGCAAAGTCCAGATACTCCGCTACACGGCCTCGCAAGATTGCGGCACCGCCATCCACCCCAGTTACGTCGAAGGCCAGATTCAAGGCGGAGCCGTGCAAGGCATCGGCTGGGCCCTGAACGAAGAGTATTGGTACGACGATGAAGGTGAGATGCGAAACCCGACGTACCTCGACTACCGCATGCCGACCTGCTACGACGTGCCGATGATCGATACGATCCTGGTGGAAGTGCCCGACCCGGCTCATCCGTACGGCGTCCGCGGCGTTGGCGAAGTCCCGATTTGTCCACCGCCCGCGGCGATCGCCAACGCGATCTACCAAGCGATCGGCGTGCGGATCGAATCGCTGCCGATGTCTCCGCCACGAGTTCTGAAGGCGATTCAAAGCAAGTAGCCGCGTTGGAGCGGACTCCATGCCGCGCGTGTTCATCCCTCCCGCCGTCCGCGAACTTGTCGGCGGCGCGGAAACCGTCGATGCCGAGGGATCCAACGTGCGCGCCGTCCTGGACGACCTCGAGCGGCGGTTTCCAGGCACGAAAGAGCGGTTTGTCGAAAACGGCGAATTGAGGCCGGGGATGTCCGTCGTCGTGGGCGGTGCGTTCAGCTCTCTCGGACTCCTCCACCGCGTCGGCCCAGACGACGAAGTGCACTTCCTGCCCACCTTGGGTGGCGGGTAAAAGCGTCCAGCGGACCTGTTTGCGCGAAAAGTATATGATGGCTCAAGAGACCGACCCCGTGGGCCGATACCAAGGACCGACCAGCGCCTGCACTGACGCTTCCATTGACGCTAGCATTGTCGCTAGCAATGTCGCTAGCAATGACGCTAGCAATGCTGGCGACGATTTGCTGACAGCTCAAGGAGCATACGATGACTTGCCTGACGAAGACTTGCCTGACGAAACGAACTCTGCTCGCCCTCGTCTTGTTCGCCCTCAGCGCGTCGTGGACGCCGGCGGAGGCGGCTAACAAGGAAGTCGTGTCATTCCGATTGGCGTCGTGGAAGGCGGTCCACTTCAAGGACGAGAAAGAGGCGAAGGCGAATCACGACTTTCTCAAGCGGCTCGGCTGCGACGTGAAGCAGCACGAGCACGACGATCACGTCGACGTTCAGTACCGCTGCCCGAAGTGGCGAAACGTGACGCTGAAAACGCACTCGTCCGCGCACAAGATGGAAGCCTGGTTGAAGAAGTACGGTTTCGAAACCAAGCACACGCACTGATCGTCAGGTCCATTGCAGCGCGTCGACGACACGTTCTCCCATCTGTTCGGTGGTCAGCTGACCGCCGAGGTCTGGCGTTTTGTGACCGGCGGCGAGCGTATTGGCGACGGCGTCGCGGATGCGTTCGGCGTGTTCGTCGAGTTGGAGGTGGTCGAGCATCAGGGCGGCGCTGAGTATCGCGGCGATCGGGTTGGAGATTCCGTGACCGGCGATGTCCGGAGCCGACCCGTGAACGGGTTCGAACATCGACGGGAATTCTCGACTGGGATTGGTGTTGGTGCTGGGAGCCAGACCGAGACCGCCGCCGATGGCTCCGCCGAGGTCGGTCAACAGGTCTCCGAACAGGTTGGATGCGACGACGACATCGAACTGTTCGGGGCAACGGACAAAGTTCATCACGGCCGCGTCGCAGTGTTGGCGGCTTGATTCGACGTCCGAGTACTGGGGGGCGATCTCCTCGAGAATCTCGTCCCACATCACGTAGCTGTAGCGTTGAGCGTTCGACTTTGTGACCATTGTCAGTCGATGGCGGCGTTTGCGAGCGAGTTCAAACCCGTACCTCAAGATCCGTTCGACGCCGCGGCGCGTATGGGTGGCCGTTTGGATGGCGACTTCCAGCGGAGTTCCCTTGCGGAACCGTCCGCCGTTGTCGGTGTATTCGCCTTCGGAGTTTTCACGAATGACAACCAGGTCAATATCTTCTGGCCCTTTGTCCGCCAGCAGGCTGCGGACTCCCGGGTAGAGGCGAGACGGTCGGACACAGGCGTATTGATCGAACGTCTGGCGTATCGTGACGAGAGGAGCCAGTGTGATGTGATCGGGGATCTTCTCCGGCCAGCCCACGGCTCCGAGAAGAATCGCATCGAACGGTCGGAGAATACTGATGAAGTCGGGAGGCGCCACCGTTCCGTGTCGCTCCCAATGGGCGACGCCCCAATCCAGCGTATGGTAGGTGAAGCTGGTCGCGGAATGTTCGGCGACCGAAGCGAGCACGCGGAGAGCCTGGGCGATGACTTCCGCTCCGATTCCGTCACCTGGATAGACAGCGATATTGAACTGAGCCACGAGTTTCTCCGGCGATCCGCGCGTTGCACAAGTGTGACCGACTGCCAGCCTCACGAGTCGCACATTATCGGTGCGCCGAGCTGAGCTGTCATGTGGGAGCGGCCGATTTGCTGTCGCGGTTCAGTTCGACGAGTCGCGAGCGGATTTGCGAGCGGTGATTACTCGACCGACTTCAACCACTCGGAAACAACCCAGCCGACTTTGGCGAGCGACAGGGCCGAGCACTTGTCGGGCGTGTCTTGTTGAGTGTGCCAATAAGAGAGCCGGCCGGGCCGCGGGTAATCGAAATCGATGATGTCACAGGTGGGAATCTTGGCGATGTCATGCAGCATGAGATGGTCGTCGCGGACTTCGTGTCGCGAGCGGGGGATGAACTCGCGGACGCCCAGTTCTTTCGCCTTCCGCCAAATCGAGAACGTCAACGGCCGCGTATCGCGCCAGCGGACGCTGTGCTTCTCCTGATAGAGATGCAGCTCCGCGTCGCCAACCATGTCGAGCAGGACGGCGTATTTGTAGCGGTGCCGCGGGGGGTTGTTTTTGTATTCCGTGGCGAAGTATCTCGACCCCAAGAAGTACTCGTCGCGATTGCTGTCGTAAACCAACTCCTCGCCGTCGAACAAGACGAAGTCGACTCCGTACTTGCCGCGGAGGTCCGCCATCTGTTGGCCGAGCACGGCGAGCACGGCGACCCCGCTGGCGCCGTCGTTCGCGCCGATGAATATTCCCCGCGGGTTCTGGCGATCTCTGTCTGGGAAGGGCCGCGTGTCGTAATGGGCGCAAAGCAGGATCCGCTCCTGGCGCTCCGGGTGCCATTCGACGATCATGTTGGCCAGCGTCACGGGGAATCCCGTTTCTGGATGTCGCACTCGAAACGACTGCAGCGAGACCTTTCCGCCCAATTCGGTGAAGTGTCGCTTCAAGAGCTCCTGTTGCTTCGCCATGCCGGGCGTGCCGCTGACCCGGCCGCCAATCGCACAGATGTTCTCGAGGAACTTCATGCTCTGGGCGCCGTCAAAGGGAATGTCAGCCAGCTTGAGTCGCGATTTGACGCGTTGCGCCTGCGCCTCGTTGTCGTTGCCGCCGTTGTAAGCGATCACGCCGCCGATCACCGCGATCGCCGCGACCAGACACAGGCCGATCACTACGCTCTGTCGATTCATATTCGCCATTACATGATCTCGTCCGAAGTCGTATGTCGCATTCTAGCAACTGGTTCATTCTAGGAAACGCCGGCGAGAATCGGAATCAATCACCGGGTGTGAGGGCGCAAATCACCAGCCCAGGGGCAATCTCCCTTGTCGATTCGCGGGCGTTCCGCATACACTTCCTGTGCAATTCGCCCTGATTCACAGGGCACATCGGGCAGGAAAACCGCTTGTCGCCGGTTGTCGCCGGTCGTTGGAGGATGTGATGATCGATGTTCACGAAATCATCAAGATGCAAGAAGAGACCGTCGCGCGATGGCATCGCGACCCGGTCGACAACACTTACGACGGTCTCCTGCAAGTCGCCTGCGAGCAACACGCTTTCAACTACAAGTTGTGGCATGAAGAGGATGTGGCTCGATCAGTGGACGTTTCCGACGCCCGCATCGCCCAGGTCAAGCGAGCGATCGACGGGCTGAACCAGAAACGGAACGATTGGATCGAACGGATGGACGATTGGATCACCAATCGACTTGAGCAGGATCGAGTCGAGACGGCTCCGGATGCTCGGCTCAACACAGAGACACCGGGCAGCGCCATTGATCGATTGTCGATTCTGGCGTTGAGGATCTACCACATGGACGAGCAACTGCAGCGCGAGGATGTCGACGAGGAGCATCTCGAGTCGGTGCGCCAAAAGTTGCATGTCTGCCTGGTTCAGCGCGAGGATCTTTCGAATTCGCTGAACGAACTGCTCCAGGACATTCAAGCCGGACGGAAACGGCATCGGACCTATCGCCAGTTCAAAATGTACAACGACCCGACGCTCAATCCCTATCTCTACAAAAGACAGCCGGCGTGACTATTGGAACTCGCCCGTAGTGAATTGGACCGCGGGCGATCATCCGCATCCTATTTTGGCTCGCCATTCCGATTTCCTCTCGGCCAACGGCGATTGGTCGTTCGTTCGTCATTACCCATTAGATCGCAGACATTTAGCCGGTCTCCGGTCTCGTTGCGGTCGCTTCCTGGGTTCGCTTGGTCCATGGGAGCACTGTCTTCCCCCATTCGCTGGGTTGTTCCATTTCGAGCTTCATTGGGAGCGGCTGCCGAATCCACCTGGAAATGCGGGCGAACTCCGGCAAAAATGGAACACTCAAGTAACTCGGAGCCGGTGCGAATGTTGCGACGTCTGTGCATTCTGATTGCCTTCACCATGGCGAGCGCCACATGCGCGGCGGTGGAGGGAGAAAATCCACCGCCTCGCCAACAGTTGATTCAGTGGGCGAGCGAGTTGGGTCATGACCAATTCGCCGTGCGGGACGGAGCGACCCAAGCGCTCATCGCAGCCGGACAGCCGGCGATCCCGGTCGTCGTGAAGACGGTGGAGCAGGGCGATCGCGAGACAAAAACTCGAGGCGTCTATGTCCTCTACGAAATCGCCCTGTCGGAAGATGGCGCGGCGCGAGTGTCGGCGACGTCGGCGCTGGAAGGGCTGACGCGGTCGCCGGAGCGAATCGTCGCGGCGATCGCGACGAAATCGTACACCAGCGTGCGCCGCGAGCGAGCTCATCGCACGATCGGCCGCCTGCAATCGCTCGGCGCCAAATTCATGACGACCAGAATTGACAACCGCCTCGCCGCTTCGAGCATCGAGATCGATCAGTCGTGGAAGGGCGCCGACGCCGACATCCAGGCGATCGAGTACCTGATCGACCTCAAGCAAGTCGCTTTCAGCGGCGATGCGGTTAACGATTCGTGGTTTGTTCCCTTGGAAGATCTGCCGGATCTGGAGTATGTAGCTGTCAAACGGTGCCCGGCGAGCGACCGAGCCATCGAATCGCTCTCCAAGGTTACGTCGCTCATTCAACTGGAGCTCAAGTACGTTCCCGTCACCGACAAGTCATTTGACTCTCTACTGAAGTTCCGCAATTGCGTGGTCATGCGGCTCTACGGCACGGCAATCACGCCTGAGTCCGGAGCCGCGCTGAAGAAGGCGATGCCGGCCACCAAGGTCGACTATCGCCGTGGTGCATTCCTCGGCGTCGGTGGCGACACCCACCCGCTCGGCTGCATGATCACGTACGTGCATCCGGGCAGCGCCGCGGATCGAGTCGGTTTTGAAATCGGGGACGTGATATTCCGCTACACGGATAAACTGGTCGTCGACTTCGACGGACTCACCGCACTCATCGGCCAAAATATTGGCGACGACAAAGTGTTCGTCACCGTCGCGCGGAATGCAGAAGTCGCCGTGCGACGACATTCCGATTTGATCGACGGCGACTTTGGCGTCACCGGCAAAGCGGCCACCTTGGGCTACCAGGTTGACTCGGTCGTGGCCGATTCACCCGCCGCCGGGCTGAAGGTCGAAAAGGGTGACGTGCTCATTCGCATTAATGAAACTCGCATCATCGACCAGAAGACGCTCGACCAGGCGCTCAGCGACGCCAAGCAGGCGATGCCGTTCCGGGGTTACACGCTGCAGGTCGCCCGCAACGCCGAGATCATTCGCCGCGAAGCTGTCCTCGGCGAATGGGAGTGAACCCACACTTCCCTCGTGGCAGCGGTGACCTTGTGCGAGAAAGGAATCTCACACGGAGGCACAGGGGCACAAAGACGCTCCCGATGGTCGCTGGAATCGACCGAGCGAAGCCCCGCATCCTCAACGCCACAAGTGGCAGTGCCACTCACAAAGCGAGCTACCGCTCGGATCTCCTTCGTCCGCTCCCGATGGTCGCTGGAATCGACCGAGCGAAGCCCCGCATCCTCAACGCCACATGTGGATCAGCGGAATCCGTATTGAGGATTGTCGCGACGAAAGTCAATGTCGCGAAGTCCGGGGTTGATGCGGATGTCGCGGTAAGTGTATTGCTCGAGCAATACCGGTTCCCCGCCATCTTCGTCCGGCCAGTCGAACGCCTCGTAGTGAATCGGCATCTCCAGTTCGTTGTCGATATAGACGCGCGCGAAGAAGAACGTCGACTTCTCAGTCCGCTTCTCTTGGCGAACCACGATGCCCGTACAAGAGCGATTGTCGACTCTGGCGTTCTTGAACATCTCGACAACGACCGGTTGGCCGGCGATTTCGTCGTGAGCTGTTTCAATCAGCCGGCGGAGCAGATTCTGAATGCCGATGTCCGTGATCGGATGGCGATTGTCGCGCATGGCCAATTCACTGAGCGGATCCAAACTGGTCGTGATGTAAGCAAAACGCCGCCCACCGTTGCGGGCGACCAACTTGCCGTCATTCTCGCCCTCCACGTACAGCACCTCGCGGTTCTTGATCCGCTTGGGGGCGAGGAACTTGAGGTAGACGCCGAACGGCGCGTCCGGCCGCTCGTGCCGCACCTTGGCGAACATGAACTCGTAATCACTCAGCTCGCCGTCGATTCGCTCCCGCTTGACGAGAATGCAGGAGTATCCGTGAACATCTCGCTCGATCCGGCGCTCTGCTTCCTCCGCCCAGCGCAATACGCCCTCGAGCGGATGGACGGATTTCAACTGTGGCAGCTCACCTCGGGTAAGCACACCACACGCCAAAGCCGTTAAGATAAACAGGCTGATTAGGATAGGACGTCGGCGGATCATGGTCACTCCATGCAAGGCGTACAGCTACCAACCGGGAGGGTGGTTTCCATCCGCAACGCCTCCGACACGTTCATTAACGGAAGGACTTTGTCCGGGTCAATACCTTTCGACACAACCTCGGGCCACAACAGGATTTTGACGACGGCGCGCGCCGGTTGGGTCGTGTTTAACGGGTAAACTCAACCGCTAGCACATTGATGGCGTCGAGGAGTTTTGGGCTTCTCTCGATCGATAGCAGCGACCAACGGGAGCGGACGAATGACTGCCGACCGGCAGCTCGCCTTGAGTGGCGCCGCCAGTGGGGGGTTTTGGCTTCGCTCGGTCGGCGGAGTTTTACGGGGAGTTTGGCAGTGTCGAGTTATCTCGAGCACATGGAGTCGGATTGGCGACGACGGGCGCCGGACTTGGCGACGTGGGTGATGAAGAACATGGTGAATCGCACCGATGTGTGGGGGCGATATCTGGCCAAGCGACAGCGCAAGAAGGGGCGCGACGGGCGGCTGAATCACGCCATCACGGCTCCGTTCCGCGACGAGCGCGGCAAAGTGTTTTTGCAGGAATCGTCGTTGGAGAAGCATTTCAAGGCCGGCGACAACGGGACCGTCTTGGGGCTGCACAGCGTTAGCGCCGACCGCACGTCGCGGTGGTTGGCAATCGACGTTGACTTGCACGACGAGGAAGACCACAGCGTCTCGGCGGAGGGAAACTTCGTGGCGGCGCACGGTTGGTGGATGAGGCTTCAGGAGTTGGGATTTGATTCGCTGTTGATGGACAGCAATGGAGCGGGCGGGTTTCACTTGCTAGTGCTGTTCGCTTTGCCCATGTCGAGCGACATCGTTTACGACTTCGGATCGACGTTAGTGGCTGACTTCGCCATTCGCGGACTCGATACGGCTCCCGAGATTTTTCCAGGCAAAGGAATCCTCCACCACTACGGCAATTGGTTGCGTTTGCCGGGGCGTCACCACACGAAGGATCACTTCACGCGCATCTGGAATGACGAGCCAGGCGTCGATCAGAAGTGGTTGGATGGAGACGACGCGATCGAGCGCATCCTATCGACTCAGCCCGTCTCTCCGGCCATCTTGGCTCAGCACGGAATCGTACCGGCGCGGAAGACGGTCTGCATCGACTTTGACGGCGTGATTCACAGCTACCGCAGTCCGTGGGCGGGCGAGGACGTGATACCCGACCCGCCGATCCACGGGACGGGAGCCGCCATTGCCCGCTTGCGGCAGTACTTTCGCGTCGTGGTCCACTCGGCCCGGTGCCGCACGGAGAAAGGCCGCACGGCCATCGAACGGTGGTTGAAACAGTACGACATCGAAGTGGACGATGTCTGCGAGCACAAGCCGCCCGCGCACGTCTACGTCGACGACCGAGCGATTCCCTTCACCGGCAGTTGGGACGACGCGATCACGGCGATCCACCAGTTTCGCCGTTGAGCCGTGCGCTCGACCTCGACGTCATCACTCAACGCAACCATCACTCAACGCAAACCATCACTCAACGCGAACCGCTCAGGCTTCGCTCCAGCCCTTCTTGATATTGGCTTCCTTGAGCGCCACCCACATCGCTTCGATCTGTTCTTGAGAATTGGAGACGCGAATGTCGCGTTGCAAAGGTTCTTTGCGATTTGGGCTGAAGTCGGTGTAGTGGATAACGAACGCGGAATAGTCTTCGCTCTCTTGCTCCTTGTTGGTTTTCCACATGACGAGTTTGCGCACCATGTTCGCGCCTTTCAGCTGCTTGGTGTAGACCTCACGGCGGAGGATTTCACTCTTCGGCAGCGTCATGGAGCCGGCGTCGATGTCGAACTGTGCGACCTCGACCAGGTCGGCGACTTGGTCGATGCGAACATCGTCGGGGTGGGGTCTCTTGTCCTCGCGAATGCGAACGAACTGCGGCGAGATGACACTGGCCAGCGGCATCCGACGGAGGATCTCGTATTTTGATTCGTCGTTGTTCCAGCGAACGACCATCCGGTTGACCGGGCCGCCGCGAGTTGTCTGCGAGACGAGATCGAGACAGGTGATCTCAATCACCATTTCGGGACGGACCATCTGGTAGGCGACATGGTCGGAGTTCACCTCGGTGTAGTCGCTCTCGACGACCAGATCTTTGAGATCGGACAGCAAGTTGCGACGTTGCTCGTCGTCGAATCCACCGCCGACTTTGCAGAGCAGGTGCATCGCGCCATCTCGTCGTACGACAGCGGTCAGCAGATCGTGGAGCATCCCCTGTCGATCGTCGACCGATTCGGTGAAGCCCACGACCACCAAGTCGAGTGTATGTTGCGGCTTGACCTTGAACAGCCCGGCCAAATCACTGCGGACGACAACGCCTTCGGCGCCTTCGCCTTCGACCCACTTCTCGAACAGATCGTGAACGCCTTGCGAATCGCTCACCTGCTGCGCTTGGACGATATGGGCTTTGCCCTCTTTGGGAAAGATCTTGGTCAGTTTCGCCCATCGTTCATCGAAGGTGCCATCGACCAGTTTCTCATCGAGGCGAACGATATCGAAGGCGGCGAATCGAATCCGGTCCAGATCGTCCTTTGATTGCGGTTGCCGCACCGTGCTCGTCACATCGTGAACACGGGGACGGCGGTCTTCATCGACGGCGACATACAACTCACCGGCGATCATCGCTTCTTTGTATCCGGCCTTCTCAAACAACTCGGCGGCGTCCTGTTGCCACGGCATTCCGGTCCTGACCGAACCGCCCGGGTTGACGGTGACGATCTGCCCATCGCGGTAGGCGGCGACCGTAAACTCACCGTCGATCTTGCGACTGACGTGGTAGCTCGCCTCGGGGAGCTTCTTCCGCACGTCCTCTTTGGCGAGCGGATACATGCGGAGCCCCGTTTGCCGACGAAAGTCTTGGACCAGGGCGTGCATGCCAATGTCGGTCAGCGCTGTTGCTGGAGCGACGCCGAATTCACCCAATTTGATTTCGACCCGGGAGGGGTCGACCAATTTGTCGACCTTCATGACTTAGCCTCCTCGTCCTTCTCTTTGGGAGCTTCTTCTTTGGGAGCTTCCGGCGCCCGCAACTCCAGATTGGAGAGGTGCAGAATGAGACAGTATTTCTCGCCGTCGGTGCGTCCTTCCAAGAATCCGCGGTAGGGGCTGGCCCCTCGTCGGAGGATCAGCGGTTGATTCGATTTGGGGCCGGCGCCGAGCAGCATGAGGCTGTCTGCTTCCTCCAACGACTTGGCCATGGAAAACAGGAAGTCGTACGTCAAGCCGTTGACGTGAACCATTTGCTGCTTGCTGACGAAGACGAATTTCTTATACGCCTCTTGTTTCTTGATCATGATGCCCGACCAACGCAGCGGGATGTCAGTCGACACGTTGGGCGGCTGCAGGTTGCGCGGCCGCCGCTCGCGCTCCGAACCATCGGGAGCGCGGATGATCTCGAACCGTTTGATCTTGTGCACAAGGTGGCGCGACTTGTCGACATAGACTCGAGACACCTCGCGGAGAAACGAACCGACGGCCTCCACGTCGATTTCCGGATCGCCGTCGATAAGCGACTGGCCGACGGCTTCGGCCGTGTCGTGTTGGTCCATCAGCGCGTCGTAGCCGCAGTCGATCGTAGCTTTCATGATGCGAACGCTGTTGACCTGGCGATCCTGTTCGTCAAGCCAGCGGACTTTCTTCGACGATCGAACGTGTTCCGTGTTAATGATCGCGTCTCGACCCGCGTCGTTAGCAATGTTGATTTCGCCCATTTCTTTAGCTCGCTCAGAGAGGATTGAACCAGTCCCGACTTTCGAGTCGGCCTAGATCATGCCAAAGTCCATTGCGTCCTGTTCGTCGTCCTCGGCTTCCTCTTCGGCGGCGACAACTCCCGCCTGCTGGAAGCCGATGAACTCCAATTGAACGCGTGTCCCAACCGTCATGAAGACATTGCCGTCCGCCGCCATCAGCATGAAGGCGACGTAGGGCTCCAAACCTCCGCGGTAGCTGAACGTGAATTTGAAGATCTCGCCTTGCTTGAGTTCGTCGAGCAGGTCGGCGATATCCTCCTCCGTCATCAACTGATAGACGTAGAGGATGTCGTGATCGAGATAGTCCTCAATCGTCGTCTTGGCGGCGAGATCGGTGGGCGCGTTGAACGAAGACGGGACGGGCGTGATCTCGCGGCCCTCCAGGTCGACCGGTTTGAGCTTGCCGCGTTCGCACCACATGCCGTCGGTGGAGACATAGGCGATCGCCGTGCCGCCGCGTCCGACGAGCGTTTGACCGTCGCCGGCGAGAGTGGCCAGCTCACACTCGCGTCCCTTTCCGTCGAGCACTTCGAGCTCTTTGTAGCCGTACAGTTTGGATCGTTCGACTTTGGAGATTTGGAACGGCAGTTCACGATCTCCATACTGAAACACGAGAGGTTTCGCCATGTCGGGCTCCGCGCAATCAATTGACTGGTCTTGTTGGGACGCCTGTCCGGCGGGGGGCGGGCGCGAGTTTGGATGCGCACCCGCGACTCGCCGGAAAGGTTGAGCGTTCAACCTCGGCGAGAACGGGGCGCAGCGCGATCGCGAACTGCCGCCGACGGACTTAACAACGCCGCGGCCCCGCAGCGCAGCGCGTGTCACACGATTTGCAACTCGACCAATGTCCCAAATCTGGCGGCGAATGCAATTCCCAACTGTTGATTGAGATCGCCAGCGGCGTGCGTTTCTACGGACTGGGACCGGAACTTTTCGCTCCGCCGTGGAGTTTTCCGCATTTGACACAATGGCTGCCCGGCAGCGGGCCGTCGATCTTCTGCCACTGGTGGTCGCAGCCGCCCAGCGGCTTCTGCTGCTCCAGTCCACAGCGACAACAGACATCGGGCGGAAACGCGCCGTAGGCGTCGTCAAAGAAATGATCGCAACCCGTGTCTAGTCGCTCTTCATTCTGCTTCCGCAACATCTCACGGCGCGATTCCGATTCGGCTCGCAATTGCTCATCGTCACGGCGCGACTGCCAGTCTTCGAAAACGGAGTAGAGGGCGACCATGAATCGAGTGGCGATGTATCCGCCCACGGACAAGATCACGAAGATTCCGACGCCCCACAGGAAGTACGACTTGATGTTCATGAAGACTCTTGATGGATTTCAGTTTACGCTTTGAGCAATTTCCGCAGCGTGGCCAGGTCGTCGCGCAGCGCCTGAAGGTTTTTGGCGAGACCCGCCTTGGGCAGGTATTCAACGTGCAGGCTAATCAGACCGCTGTACTTGGATTCGCCGAGCAATTTGAAGAACCGCCGATCAACTCGCCCCTCGCCCAGCGGCACGTTGACCGGCCTGGCCGACTCGTTCCAGACGAAGTCTTTCACATACACGGCTCCGAGAACCGGTTGCACCACGTTGAAGTGCAAAGGCCAGGCCAAGCCGCCTTCGACGGTGGCGTGACGAATGTCGAACGCCACGCCAATCTCTTTCACGGAATGTCGACGGAGGAGTTCATAGATGTCCCAAATCGGCGCTCCGACGCTACTGGCGCCGGCGTGGTTTTGGTAGACGGCTCGCAACTTGAGTTCTCGATTCATCTGCGCCAAGTCGCGAACGACTGGCCGCAATTCATCGATCTGTTTGGCGACAGGCCGTTTGGCGTCGTATCGATAGTAGCCCATGCGGTAAGTTCGCACGCCCAGTCGAGCTGCCGTGCGGAGGACTTTTTCGGTGAGTGGTTGTTTGACCGAATTGACGTTGGAAGCCATGACGGAGATCTCGAGACCGTGTTTCTCGAGCGCCTCGACCAGCTTCGGCAGATCGTCTTCGACGCGTTCGGGCAGCACGTGTCCGCCGTTGCGAACGGTCGCCTCGATTCCGTCGAATCCCATTTCCGCAATCCGCTCGGCGAGTTCGTCGTAGGGCAGATCCTGCACGAACTTGATGAATGCACAGATTCGATTTCGCTTGTCATCGGCTTGCCGCTGTTGCTGCTGAGCGAGGACAGGGGGACCTAGCGCAGCCAGTGAGGTCGTCGCCACACCCGCCGCGAGGGCGTGTCGCCTGTTGTGATGGGTCGGCCGACTCTCGTGGAATGATTTCGTCATGAACAGCTCCTGGGCGTGTGGGTCGCAGGGTTGCAAGTCTCGCGCCGTGAGAGGCTCCAGCTGGGCGCGATTCGGGATGTGTGCGGCAACCACTTGGTTTCAACGATTTGCGTAACGGCGGCGGCCGCTTGGATCGAGTCGCGATGATGTTCAGTGAACGCAACGTGTGGCGAAAAATCAACACCGCAAGCGTTCTCTCGACGACGACGGGCTGCGCGGATCCGCGTCGTAACCGTCGTGCTCAAGACGACTTGACTGCGGTGACGCGCCGCCGGTGGCCGGGAAGCGGCACGGTGATTGCCCCTTGTTGCATTGACCTTGGGTACTCAATTCACGGCGAGGGCGTCATGACTACAAAGCGATTCATCGAGCCGCCGAAATGTTTGGGAGCGCCGGCCCTCGCGGCCATCGTGCTGCTGACATCCACTGCCGCGCAAGCGGGTGATCAAGTGGGTGATGACGAGCGGATAACCGCCGTGTTGCGGGATGGGTCGAGCCGATTGGGGGAGTTGGATGCGAGGACAGATGAGTCGAATCTGTGGCTGTTCCGCCGCGGCCGTTCGCTGGTGTTGAGTTATCCGGTTGCGTGGCGGGAAATTCGCGAAGTGGTCTTTTTCGGGAGACGATACGAAGTTGCCGACTTTCGTCGACTCGCCCTGTTGGTGAGACCGGATAAATCGATCACATATGCGGATTTGATGAGGCGAGCGAAGAGCGTTCGAAACGTCGACCGTCGCGTAGCGGATTCAGCCGAGTCGCGCCGAGCAGCGCGAATGTCTTCCATACATGTTTCGGGTTGGGTCACAAATTGGGACGCCGACGCTGAGGCTGACGGCGTCGCATTGAACATCGAGGGTCGCGATGCGCAGGGGAACGCCGTGGAGGCGACGGGTTCATTGCGGGTCGTGTTGTTGGCGTACAACTCGCGGACGAAACGCTTTGCCGAGATCGAGTCGTGGGCTCAGCCGTTGCGGGCTTCTCAAGAGGGCGTCGTACGGCTTCCCTTCCGCCGCGTGCGGCCGGAGGTGGACCTGCACGTTGGTGGAGACGCGGTGCTTCATGCGCAGCTGGCTTCGCCCGGCGCGGGTGTCTTGCGCGGTTCGACCGAACTGAGAATTCGTTCGACGTCGCGGCTTCGCGATCAATTGCAGCTGTCAACCGGCGCGCGAATGTTGCCAGCCGAGGGCGGTCGATAGCGGTTGTTCGCGGCAGTCTCTCCGGGCTCTGTTCACGTACGGACCTTCAGCGGCGACCGGGGAGCGGGAGGGGGTACGAGGAATCCCCCGAAAACTCGCACCCCCTCGAGTGCGGTGGCAACGTCGTTCGGACGCTGGGAAGTGTACGACGCTCGGCACACCATTCACTCTGCTCCCAGTCGCATCAACAAACGGGGCGATCGAGACAGAAGTTGGCTCTTCTGGGATGCGATAGTGGCGCGCCGGGCAGGCTCACATCCTCTCGACCGACCCATCGGCGTTTACTTAGTTCATCGTTTTTTCTCGGATTGACCCATCAAAAACCCAGAACTAATTCTTGCCCTCCCATTTTTTGCGTTGAGGATTTGGGTTTCTCGCGCTCGATTTCAGCGACCAACGGGAGCGGGGCGAACGCCTACCGAGTGCTCCTGGGGCGTTGCCGCGTAAACGCCCCTGGTCGCGCGCGCGGCGGCGCAGGGCCGTGTGAGTGTGGATCGCGGTGGCGCGGGGCCGGGTGAGTGTGGAACACCGGTGGCGCGGGGCGACGCGGGAAGGGGACGCGATGCGCGGGGCGACGCGAGAGTGGAACGCGGTGGCGCGGGGCGACGCGAATGGAGCGATGGCGCGGGGCAGCGCGAGTGGAACGCGGTGGCACGGGGCGACGCGAGAGTGGAACGTGGTGGCGCGGGGCGACGCGGGAATGGAGTGTTGGTTGCAGCCGGAGCGCCTGGTTCACCCGTGCTCAAGCACGGGCCTATGACCGCCTGCGGCGGAGGAGGGCGTAAACGCCCTCGTGTCGTTGGAACGCGGTGGCGCGGGGCGACGTGAGAATGGGGCGTTGGATGCAGCCGGCACGAGATCGTTGGGACGCGATGGCGAGGGGCAGCGCGGGAATGGGGCGTTGGATGCAGCCGGCACGAAATCGTTGGAACGCGGTGGCGCGGGGCGACGCGGGAATGGAGCGTTGGTTGCAGCTGGAACGCCTGGTTCACCCGCCCTCAAGGGCGGGCCTATGCCGCCTGCGGCGGAGGGGGGCGTAAACGCCCCTGGTCGTGCGTTGGTGGCGAGGTGTCGTGAGTGTCGCGAGTGTGGAACGCGGTGGCGCGGGGCGACGCGGGAATGGAACGTTGGTTGCAGCTGGAACGCCTGGTTCACCCGCCCTCAAGCACGGGCCTATGCCGCCTGCGGCGGAGGGGGCGTAAACGCGGCGTTGCCCCAGGCTACGGTGAATTTGGCCTACGGCCAAAAATGTGGGTGATGACAAGGGCGCCGCCCCAGGAACGCAATTCATGCGCGGCGAATGAAATCCGCGGCGTAACTGCGCACGTCCTTCCCATTGAGGACGTGCACCATCTGCAATTGCCGCACCGTCGACTCACTGAACTGCCCCAGGGGCACGTGGATCCATCGCTTGCCGTATCGCCGAGCTAACCGCCGCCATCCCGCACCTGGCGGTAGACCGCTCAACAAGGCAATCACCGGGCTTCGACTGTGCAAACAGGCCGACGCCAGCAATCGCTCCTCCATCGTTTCTGTGAAATTCAATCGAGGGTCCGTCCAAATGTCGGGGATCGCCACCGGCGGATAGAGGAACATCGCGCCTCCATATGAGGCCACCCCGATCCCGGGCCCAACCAACTCGTGACGGTAGTCGGTCGCAAAAAACGACAATGTCGATTCTTCTTCGTGCTCCGCGAACCAAGTCGTGCGCCACGAATACTCCCGTGGATCCGCCGGTGAATCGAACAACATCACTGTGCAGTCCAACGCACCACGACTCGGCGGCAGGACCTTGACGTAGATCTCCCCGTCATACCAGTGCCGCACGGTCTCCCGAATATCGATACCGTCTTTGATGCTCGTCGAAAACTTCTCTGTCCGCACCAGGTCCGCGCCCATGATCTGCTTGGCTCGTTCCACGACGTGAGACCGAAAGTTTTCGATCAGCTCATCCTCCGGGGGGTAGCTGCATTGCGAGAACGGATTCCAACGAGTCCGCCACCGCTCCTTCTCGCGGCGGTCCGGCCGGCGTTTCAATTCGCAGCTGCGCCACGTCACCGGCGGCCCCGGCAATCGGCTGACCATCCCCACAATCTCGCCACCCGGCAGCCGCGACTGTTCGACGCCCATCTTGATCTCCGCCAAGCCCGCTCCCCCCGAAAACGGATACGCGCGAGCCGTCTCGGCAACGTGCATCGCGAATTGATCACCGGCGACTTGCTTGGCCGCGATCACAATGGAATACAAGTCAGGGGTGAGCCGCCGTTCGACCAGCGACAGATTGCGCACGTACTTGAGGCAATGGGCCAACAGCTGCGGAGTAATACGGCGCGCTCGCCCACCCAATTCCTCAACGTACGTCCCCCGCGCCGTGAGCAACAGCTCTTTCACTCCATCAACCGACAAGTTCTCATCATCGTCCAACTGAGCCCGCGCCTGCTCGTACAACCCCGATATGAACGGCAACTCGCCCAGTACAAATAGCAACGAGTCCTCGTTGACTTGAAAAGTCTGCGTCTCCAATTCGCGGTGCGAGATTACATCGTCCCAATCGACGCCCTGGCCGTCGTTGCCGATCTCAGGATCGTCCGCCAATTCGCAATACGCTTCACGAATCCACGGCCACTCCAAGACGGAACACAACAGCACCACGTGCTCGTTCTCCGCTTCGAGCTCGCGCAGCCGCCGAGCCATATGCCTGACTCGACTCGTCGGCTGACCGTCCGGCAATCTCCCGATCGAAGGAGCCAGCGCCGCGACGAACCGCTCCAAGCGAGCTTGCTTCAACGCGTATGGATCGGGAAGAGGCAATGAGATCGGCTCAAACAACTCCGTCTCCATGTCAATGAACGCCCGCCGCTTGTGCTCCCCCAGCGCGACGCGCACTCCAGCGATGACGCCCTGACAAGGATCGATCGGCACGTAATCAAGCGCGCGCGGAGCGTCGTCCGGGTCATCGTCTTCATCGCGGTCGTCGTCGGGACTCCACGACGTCTTGAACATTTGCCGCGTCGCGCCCTGAATTACCACCGTGGGAGCCGGCAGCAACTCAATCGCCGTCTCCACATCCTCTTGAAATGAAGGCGGTAACGGCACGGCTAGGCAATCAAACGCGTTCTCCAACAAGAAACGCCGGACCTCAATTGCGAAGTCGCCGCTGCCGTGAATGATCGGCAGCGCCGTAATTCGCTTCCCGATACCCAGTAGTTCGTGTGGCATGGCAACTGCAACGATCGATTCTTCAGAACTCGTCGTCCTCGTCGTCCAATTCCTGGTCGGGGTGCAGCGGATCGTCGGGCGAGAAAAAGAAATCGCCCAGCCCCAGCGGTACGGCGTCGCCTCCCAATGTGCGCTGCCTCTTCGCGGCCAGCGACTCGAGGTCAACCGCGTCCTCACCCAAGCATCGCTCCAACGCCTCGCGCCAAACCGCGTCTTTGTTCAACGGATGATCGGGATCCTGACTCAACCGCTTGATCGCGTAGCGGAGCAGATTGATCCCGTCACGCGGCGAAAAGTCGAGCCGCAAACCGTGCGACTGTTGCAAAAAATCGACCGTTATCGCCAACATGTCCGACTCAGCGAACGGCAGGTGGTATTGCAGAATCGCCATCTCGTCCTGCCGGTCGGGAAACCCCACAGCAAGCGTCGGTTGCAGGCGGCTGAGAATGTAATCGGGGATCTCATACGTCGACTCGTCCTGGTTCATCGTTACGGCGCAACGAAAATCCGGATGGGCGTTGATCGTGATTCCCGCCACAATCGATTCGACATAACGGCGGTGATCGTAAAGCGGAGCCAAACTGGCCCACGACTTTTCGTTCATCCGATTCCCTTCATCCAAAATGCACACGCCGCCCCGCAACATCGCGGTCACCAACGGCGACGCGTGGTAAGCGATCTTTCCCTGTTCCGAAAGAACGGGCGTCACAAGCAGGTCTTCCGGCCGCGTGTCGGCCGTGCATTGGTAGATGTAAAGCTCCTGCTCGCGCTCGCGAGCCCCGGCCATCGCCAGCGCAGTCTTCCCGATTCCGGGGCTCCCCACAAGCCGCGGCGTTAGCGGAAGATCGGCTTCGTCAACCACCACCCAACACGCGAGCAGTTGCTTGAGAATCTCGCGCTGACCGATCCACGCGCCCTTCGCCTCACGAGGCTGACCGAGTCTCAGTCGCACCCCGTCGATCTCGACGTGAGTTTTCATAGTATCCCATCAATCGATTACTGCGATCCGATGCTCCTTGCCCCCGCATCCCTGCCCCCGCTTCCTTCCGCCAATGTAACGTCCCCGCCGTAGTCGACAACCACAACCTCCGCGCTCAACCCGCCCGCAAGTGGCAGTGGAGGATTGCGGATGATCTTGGGACGTCGGACGTCACGGGTGGTCTGGCGATCAAACGAACCGCCTCCACGTTCTGGCGAACGTAGCCAGCTACAAAGGTTGTGACGCTTCTGACGATTCTGCCAGCGAATTGCAATGCGAACGACTGTTGACTGCGGCCTATATTTTCCTATGACAAATTCAGACCCGCGTCACAACCGATTCCTTGTGATTTGCGTCGTCGCCACTCTGTTCGCCTCCGCGTTCGCACTTTCCGCTAATCACGCGGACCCGGACCTGTGGGGACACGTGCAGTTTGGGCGAGACGTTTGGACGTACGGCCTGCCCCAATCGACGACCTACTCGTTCACCGGAGTCGGCTACCGCTGGATCAATCACGAAAACCTCGCCGAAGCTGCGCTAGCCGCCGGAGCAAGTGCGGTCGGAGCGCCGGGATTAATCGTCCTCAAGTGTCTCGCCGGCGTCGCCGTCTGCGGCTGGATACTGATGACGCTGCTCCGTCGCGGGTCGGCATGGCTCGTCGCGGCCGGGATCACCATGCTCACGGCCCTCAATCTCAACTTCTTCTGGCAAGTCCGCCCGCAACTCTTCTCGTACCTCTACTTCGCTCTGCTGCTGGCGCTGCTGGACCATTGTTTCGCTGGTTGGCAAGGCCGTTGGTGGTTGTCGTTCGGAAGTCGCCCCGTCGACCGACCACTGCCCGACTACTCGTCACAGCGCATGCGGCGCCTCTGGTTGGCGCCGATACTCTTCTTGCTTTGGGCGAACACGCACGGAGCATTCGCCGCCGGCTTGGCAATCTACGTCGCCTACCTGGTGTTGCGAGCGATCGAAGCTCTCTCGTGCTGGGGAGCAGAAGCTTGGGGAGTCGTTCGCCGACTCGCCCTGATGGCGGTCGTCGCCGGGCTGGCGACACTGATCAATCCATACGGTCCCAACCTCCACTTCTGGCTGCTCGAATCCCTCGGCGCGCCGCGCCCCGAGATCACCGAGTGGCATCCGCCCGAACTGTCACTCGATTGGATCCCGTGGTGGATCTGCGCCGCCTGCTTCTGCTTCACGATGTTGCGAACAAAACGCTCCAGAGACTTTACTCACTGCGTCATCCTGGCGCTGACGTTTTGGCAATCGATGAGCCACCAGCGCCACATTCCGTTCTTCGCTCTGCCTTTCGCTCTTTGGATGACGCCTCACTTTGAGTCGGCTCTGGCGAGATGGAATCTAGTTGGCTCGTCCGAAACGAACGATACTGATCGACCACTGGGAAGAGCGGCAACGGTCGGCTTCTCACTCGTCGGAGCTTTTGCCGCAGCCATCCTTACATGGAACCTCGCGCAGCGACTCACCGACATGCCGGTTGAACGCGACCGCTTCCCCGTCAGCGCCGTTCAATTCATCGAAGATGAACATCTCAACGGCCGCCTGGTCGTCACCTACAACTGGGCCCAGTACTTGATCGCATGCTTTGGAGACCGCGGCGACAGTCCGCGCATCCAGGTCGCGTTCGACGGCCGATTCCGCACCTGCTATCCACAAGACGTGGTCGACATGCACTTCGATCTGATCCTCGGTGAGATCACAGCTCTGCGCCACCGGGATCAGCACTCGCAGCCGTTCGCCGGCCGCCGCGTTTTGGAACACGGCGATCCGAATCTCGTACTGGTGAGCCGTCGGCAACCACATTCGCAAATCGTCATGTGGAGCCAGAGCGACGAATGGACACTGCTCTACCAAGATTCACTGGCGCAAATCTGGGGTCGCCGCGCCGTGTACGACGACCCCCAAAGTTCCGCTTGGCTCCCACCCCGGCGACGACGAATTGACGACGCCAAACAGATCGGATCCGTGACATGGCCGGCGTTGCCGATTCGCCGCGACGCCATGGCCACAGGCCAAGCAGATTCGACGCAACGAAAGGAATCGACGTAGTGAGCAACGAGCATACCAACCTGTTGCGTCGCCCGGCCGCGATCGACGGGCTCATTGTCGCCCTCCTGTTGGCGACCGCCGGCCTGGCGATATCTCACCACAACACCGATCCCGACTTCTGGGGTCACGTCGCCTACGGTAAAGATGTCCTGCGAAGCGGCATCCCGGCCGAGACGACATACTCGTACAACGCGCCCGGCTACCGCTGGATCAACCACGAGAACCTGGCGGAGATCACGTACGCGTCGATCATGAAGCATTTCGGAGCGCCCGCCCTGCTGGCGCTGAAGTGCGCGCTGGGAGTTTTCGTGTTCGCCTGGAGCTACGCCGCCGCACGCAGCGCCGGCGTGCGGCAATTGGCGGCGATCGCGGGAATGTTGCTGGCCGCCGCCAACCTGATGCACTTCTGGACCATTCGCCCGCAGCTGTTCACCTACTTCTTCTTTGCCGTCATGATCGGTGCGTTGACGTGGTGCTTTCGCGGCTGGGAAGGGCGTTGGGCGTTGCCATGGCGGCGCGATGGAGTTTGGTCGAGCGAGGCGGACTTCAACAACTCCCGCCGCCGATGGCTGTGGGCAGCTCCAGTGTTGTTCTGCCTGTGGGCCAACTCGCACGGCGGATTCGCGGCTGGATTGGTTATCTTCACCGCCTACTTGGGGCTGCGGTCCTGCGAAGCGATCGTCTGTCTGAGATGGCGAGCCGCACCGGTTGTCGCCCAGTTCGCCGCCGTCGTCGCCATCTGTGCCGCAGTCACGCTGCTCAACCCCTACGGCTGGGAACTGCATCGTTGGATGCTCGGATCGCTCGGATCGCCGCGCCCCGAGATTCTCGAGTGGCGTTCACCCGAGTTCACATACGTTTGGGCTCCGTACTGGACGCTCGTCATCGTCGGCACACTCGCAATTGCCTGCTGCCGGCGTCCGCGCGACATCACACAATTGCTTTTGCTGGCCGCCGTCCTCTCGCAGTCGTTCGCTCACCGGCGGCACATCGCGTTCCTGGCGATCATGTGCGCCTTTTGGCTGCCACCGTACCTGCAGAGCTTCTTGGCGAGACTCCGGATCGGTCTGGACGAAGAGACGTTCGGCCAGTCGCTGAGCCAACGGCTCCGGCCGCTGTTCGCCGTCGTCCTGCTGTGCGGTATCGGTTTGATCGGGCTCTCATTGACTCGTCAGCTGAACACGATCACGGTCAAGCGCGACGCCTACCCGGTCTCGGCGTTTCAATTCATGTCGGATCAGAAGTTGAGCGGCAAGTTGGTCGTGCGTTTCATGTGGGCCCAATACGCGATTTCCGCTTTTGGCTCCGAGCAACCGGGCGACGGAGTTCAGGTGGCTTTCGACGGCAGGTTCCGAACGTGCTACCCGCAAGACATCGTCGACATGTACTTCGACTTCGCCGTCGGCATGGGCCAGGGAGAGCCGCGGTTTCGCGAGGCCGACTTCGCACCGGATCCCGCC
>JASMLW010000160.1 GCA_030748485.1 Pirellulaceae bacterium | reverse complement strand
GCGCAGTCTCCCCCGGCGCGACGTACGGCAACACGACCTCCACTCGTTGACCCTTGCGTTCGCCCGCGCCGCGAACTTGATCTTGAACGACGATCGCCCAACTCGGCAACATCGGACGCTCATTGGCGATCTGCATCTCGACCGTGAATTCATCGCCGGCGAAAACGCTCGACCTCACGCCGCGGTTCAGTCGAAGCCGGTAGAGAGTAGCCGCGACAATTCGCCAGTTGAAGATTGCCGGAGCGACGAGCACGCCTCCGAGCACGACCAGCAAGTTGATCTCTCTGAGGACGGCTCCGCCGAATATGAACAACACCACCAGCAGGTGGTACCAACCTTCGCGGCATACCGAGATTCGACGGATACCGTGGACGGTCAAGATCGCCTCCCGCGTCACGTGCTACTAGTTGCAAGCGCTGCTAATTGGGTGTGGGGGTGGCCGCCAGCAGCCGATCGATGATCCCCTCGACTTCTTCTCGCTGGCCGCCCTGCAAGATGCCTTTGCAGATCACGCGGTGGGCCAAGACAGGCACCGCCAGACGCTTCACGTCGTCGGGCACGACGTAGTCGCGTCCATCGATCAGCGCCCAGGCCTGCGCGGCTCGGTACAGACTCAACGCTCCACGAGTACTCACACCGACGTGCAACTCATCGCAATTCCTCGTCGATTCCACGATGTCCAACAGGTACTCGCCAACCGAATCTTCCACGGCAACTTCACGGACCGACTCCTGCAGCGAATGCACTTGCTTGCCGGTCGCCACGGCCTCGAGATTCTGAACGGGTTCTCCCGAGCGGTGGGTGAGTAGGACTTGCCGCTCGTTGTCCCGATCGGGATAGCCCATCGCGATCCGCAGCAGAAAGCGATCGAGTTGACTTTCCGGCAGCGAATACGTCCCTTCGAACTCGTACGGATTCTGCGTGGCGATCACCATGAACGGCCGCGGCAGGTCGTACGTGACGCCATCGACCGAGACCTGCCCGTCGCTCATCGCCTCAAGCATCGCGCTCTGCGTGCGTGGAGGCGCTCGATTCACTTCGTCCGCCAAGACGATGTTGGCGAAGATCGGGCCGTTGTGAAACACGAATTCGGATGAAGACGTGTCAAACACGCTGCTGCCGAGGATATCGCTCGGCAGCAGGTCGGGCGTGAATTGCAGCCGGCAAAACGCGCCGGAGACGCTCTTGGCGAGGGCCTTGCCGACCAGCGTCTTGCCGACGCCGGGAACGTCCTCCAGCAGAATATGCTCACCCCCCAGCAACCCCACCAAGCACATCCGCACAATCTCGACCTTGCCGAGAACGACTTGGCAGATGTTGGATTCTAGTCGTGAAACGAGGCTTTGAAGGCCAGTGGCCATAGCAATTCCGTCGATGAACGCAGCCGATGGGACGATTGTCGCGGGGGACTTGGAGATGAAAGACCGGATCTGCGGCGAACCGGCGCGTCCGCCCAAAACCTGCTATGTGAGCCTCTATCGTACTGTCTGTAACGGGCGTTGTCGCGTCAGCCGACGGCTGAGACTAGCGAAAATGGGCGGTCGGGCGGTGCCCGGTCCCCGCACCCGGATTTGGCAGTAACAGTTTGGGCTCATTGAGCCATGGAATTGTGGGTTGTTAAACTGAAGGGGTGCGGCTAAGGTCCGGCCCCACCACAAAGGCGCTCGATGGCCACCCAAGACTCAACATTCGATTCCACCGCCGACGGGTTCACCCTCACACCGCTCACCACGAGCGGGAGCGGGGAGTCCTCCGCGTCGAGTTACTTTGATCTCGAGTCGACCGAACCGTTGCCCGAGATCTCTCAAATGGCGGACGACCAGGCCGGCTGGGACGCACTCGTTGACGAAGAAGTGCAGGTGGCGGCAGCTCCTTTGTCTCCCACCGCCGAGCACTCTATCTGGCTCAACGGCAATGTGTTGATGTGCGGTTGCCCCGAGTGCCAATCGCCGATGACGATCCGCTTGTGGCTGTTGTTGGCCGACTGTTGGCGCTGCGGAACGACGATCGAGTTGTCCGAGCAGCAAGAGCGCGAGGCGCGTCGGTTGCTCGATCGAGCGCAGGCTGCCGCTCCGGCGGAGTCCCGGACGGAACGCCGCAGCGAGCGATCGGAGCGCCGCATCGACCCGGCTGCGCCGACGCCGCCCACCGCGGCTCCGCCGCCCGTGCCGACGTCACCCGACACTCAACCTCGACCCGCCCGACGACGTCGTCGTCGTCGCGGCGCCACTGCGCGAGCTGCGACGACAAACGCCTGGGCGCGGGCCATGTTGAAGGACACGCCGGCCTGGGTGATCAGTTTGCTGATCCATCTCGTCTTGCTCACCCTGCTCGGAATCTGGCATCTGCACGACGAGCAGGATGAGCGATTGATCACGCTGTCGACGACGGCCAGCAAGGATGTGCGTGAAGGCGGCAACATCATCGAGGCGTCACCGGAAGAGGCCGTCGATTTTGACTTGCCCATACCGCCTCAAGTCGACCTCGACAACAAGGACACTCGCGAGGCGCTGGTCCGCGCCGATCAAGATGCGCGGGAGTTGCGACTCGATCCCAACGCCAACGAACCGAAGTTGCCGTCCCTCGACATTGTGAAGAGTGAGATACGGCAGGCCGGTGAACTCCGCCGCACGTTGGCCGCCCGCGATCCGCGAATTCGAGTTGAGATGATTCAGAAAGAGGGCGGCACGACGCTTACCGAAGCGGCTGTCGCCCGCGGACTCCGCTGGTTGTCGATTCACCAAAACGCAAACGGCAGCTGGAGCCTCCACGCGTTCAACAAACGTGGCGGTTGCACTTGCAACGGCACGGGACTTCATAGCGATTCGGCCGGCACCGCGCTGACGCTGTTGCCGTTTCTCGGAGCCGGGCAAACGCACTTCGTCGGCAAGTACAAGGACAACGTCGCGCGCGGGCTGCGGTGGATGGTGGAGAACCAAGGCGATGACGGCGATTTGCGAGTCAACTCGCGCGGAAACTCCGGCATGTACGCGCACGGACAAGCGACCATCGTGCTCTGCGAAGCCTTTCTGATGACGGGCGACGAAAAGCTGCGAGAGCCGGCTCAAAAGGCGGTCGAGTTCATCGTCAAAGCTCAACACCCGGCCGGCGGCTGGCGATACCGACCCGGCGAAGCGGGCGACACCAGCGTGCTGGGCTGGCAATTGATGGCGCTGCAGAGCGCGCGGGCCGCAAATCTTGAAGTGCCAGCCGAGTCGTTCGCGCTGGCCGATCACTACTTGGACACCGTGCAGCGACAAAACGGCGCCCTTTACTCCTACCAACGCGGTCGGCCTCCGACCGATGCGATGACCGCCGAAGCCCTGCTCTGCCGCATCTACAACGGCTGGCGGATGGACGAGCCCGGGTTGATGGAAGGCGCTGGCTGGTTGATCGATAACCACCTCCCCAGCGAGAAGCGGCCCAACATCTACTACTGGTACTACGGCACGCAAACAATGCACCACATCGGTGGGCCGATGTGGAAGAAGTGGAATCTGCAAATGCGTGACATCCTGGTCAACACGCAACGTCGCCGAGGCCATATGGCGGGCAGTTGGGACCCCCGCGGTCCCCACGCCAGTTCGGGCGGCCGCATCTATATGACGGCCCTCTCCGTTTGCTCGCTCGAAGTCTACTATCGCCACCTGCCGCTCTTTAAACAGATCGAACTGGACGAGTAGTCAAGATCGACCGCTTGCCGCCAGGAAAGGAAAAGACGGGCGCTCGACGTTTCTTAAATTCGCGGCCGTCGTCACTGACGGCGTGTCCCAGGTGGAATACCCGCTCCGCCACTCGGCCGGTCGAACCGCAGTACCAAAGCAGGTACCGATCTTTGTCGCGGGCGACGAGCGGAGCGAAGATGTGCGTATCGTCGAACTCACCCGACTCGCCCAACGAGACGATTGGGCCCTTCGCGTCGCGCCGCCACTGTTGCTCGGCCAGCCAGGGTCGAAGTTCGGTGGGCGGATCGTCCGCCCCTTCGACGACCAACGCCGGTACGGAAAGAGCCAACAGGGTCAGCGTTGTTCCAGCACGGCCAACAGGGTCAGCGTTGTTCCAGCACGCATCTGTCACCTCTCGTGACGTCTCGCTCGGTGGGAGAGACGGTGGGAGAGACTCAGTATAGCCATGCGAAAGACCGGATCGAGGGAGGCTCGCGGGCCTTGTTGATGTCACGACGAACGCCGTCGCGCACTATCCACCGGGCAACTGTTCCGATTGATCGGCTTCTGCTGATTGCGCTAGCCCTTTCTCGAGACGTTTCGAATACGCAGCGGGAAAGACCGTGGTCATCCCTGTTTGGAGGCGGACAAACAGTAGAATTTCGATGCATCTCCAGCGGATTCCGCCGATGGTCCAAGTCCACCAAATCGACGATGTCGCCGCACTGAGCCAGCATCGCCTGGCTTGGAACTGCTTGCTCATGCAAACTCGCGGAGCGACATTCTTTCAATCACTCGATTGGTTGGAGAATTACTGGGCTCACTTCGGCGGTGACCAGCAACTGCGCGTGCTAGTCGTAGAAGATGGTCGAGACCTGGTTGGAGTTATGCCGCTGACCGTTCGCGACGAGCCGACGCGGCTCGGATCACTCCGCGTCCTGACATACCCGCTGGCCGATTGGGGAACGACATTCGGTCCCATCGGCCCCAATCCGACAGCTACGCTCGTCGCTTCGTTGAAGCACCTGAAACGTCGCGAGCGCGATTGGGACTTGCTCGATCTGCGCTGGATCGACACGACGTGGGTCGATCACGGGCGAACGGCGACAGCGATGGCCGTCGCCGGATTCCCGTGCAACCGTGCGACTTGGAAGACCACACAGTGCGTCGATATCTCCGCCGGCTGGGAGACCTATTGGGCGAGTCGGTCGAGCAAACTGCGCAACAATGTGAGACGACAGGAGAAGAAGCTGCGGCAACTTGGCGAGCTTCGGTTCTCTCGCTTCCGACCGAGCGGAGCGATTCATGGTGAGGACGACCCGGACTGGCGGACCTTCGATGCCTGCGTCGGACTGGCTAGCCGCAGTTGGCAAGGAGCCGCGACCGATGGGACCACGCTGTCTCATCCGGAAATCGCCGATTTCCTCCGCGACGCCCACGCCGCGGCGACACACGTCGGAGCGGTCGACATCGCTCAACTACACATCGACGACCGACTGGTCGCCTACTGCTACAACTATCATTGCCTCGGCAACGTCTTCGGGCTGCGCACGGGATTCGAGCCCGAGTTGAAAAAGGCCGGCGTCGGAGCCGTGCTCTGGGCGAAGATGATTGAAGACAGCGTGCTCAAAGGCGACCAGTTCATCGATCTCGGCCATGAATCACCCCAAGTGAAGCGCCGCTGGTCAACCGATGAGAAGAGGATCGATCACTGCACTCACTACCCGCTCGCCGCGCGGTCCCAACTCTTGCGAGCGAAACACTGGGTGGCTCGAGCGATCACCCGCGGTGACGGCGCGAAGGTGTGATCGCGTGGAACGCGACGCGAAATTGGAGTTCTGGGCCGGGGCGGCGTTTGAAAACGTTGTCCCTTCAACTTCCAAGTCTGTCGTTCTTCCTGGTGTCCTGGTGTCCTGGGTCTTTGTGTGCGACTTTCTTTGAACCTCACACAGGGGTGCGAAGGCGACGCGAAATTGTGCGAAGGAATTCAGTGGAATTCAGAAGTCGCGGGCGTTAATCGCCTTGCCGGGCTTGGCCGGTTCGGCCTCGGGCCGCTTCACTCCACCCGCCTCAGGTATCGCCGGCGCCTTGCCGTCGACAGGAGGCATCGGCGCGGCTCGCTTGGGAACGACGACGGGGGCCTTGGGTGCGGCGGGAGCCGCTACGGGTTTGACCGGGGAAGCTCCCGTATCGGCGACGAAGTATCCGGACCAGAAGAACGGATGCTGGGCGGTGGGCGGACGATCCGATTCGGGTGGGTTCAGTCGCGGTTCGGCTGCGGGATCCAACTCGTTGCCGCGATTCAATTGGACGCTCCGTTGCCAAGCGGAGGCGGCGTCCGTGTAGGGCAGCTCTTGAACGTACTCGCGCATCAAGTCGCGAGTCGATTGGCCACCCACTCGCCAGCGACTGATGAGCACCGAACGCGCTCCGGTCGCCATCACTCCGCAAACCGAAAGAAACACTTCAGCGCCGCTGCCGCCTTTCTTCAGCGACATTTCGGCCGGCGTGCGGAACCCCGGCAAGACGACTTCCGTCGGGCCGCCCCAGGGCAGCGCCAACCAGTGGCTCAGAGAACTGCCCGCCTTGCCCGCGTCGACGTGGGCTGGAGCCCAACCGTACGGGCCGGCCGTGGTGTTGTCCAAATCGCTTATGACGACTAATCTGTCGAACCGCGTTCCCAGCAAGGCTGATGAAACTTCGAGCCTGGTGGGCAGCCGCTGGCTGTCGGGCAGAGCCCGTCGAATGGCCGTGTAGGCGAGTTCGGCGTTGTCGGCTTCGTCTCGCGGCACGACCTTGCCGGTGACGACCGCCGTCTGAGGCTTCGGCTTGTAACCGCGCCGATCGGGCTGCGATAGAGACACCGTCGGCGCGTAGCGAATCCGCGTTTTCGTGATCAACGGTTCGTCATCGCCCTCGACTAACAACGCCTCGAACGGCAAGTACCATAGCTCGCCGTCCGGGACGATGACCAGGTCGGAGTACTGATCCCAGACGGACACGTCCGCGTTGTTCGTCAGCGAGGCGAGTAGCATCCGCGCCGTCTGTTTCCACTCCTCATCCAGCAGGACCTTGTCGCCGATCGCTTGTCCGCCGTCCAGGTTGCCGAGTTGTTTGAGGAAAGTGCGAATGTCCAGGCGGATCTTGCCTGGCGCATCGACTTGCCAGTGCGCGTAGTTCTCCTTGCTCACCGCGAATGCGTACACGGCGCGAGACGTCGAAAAATAGGACAACACGAGTCGGTTCGTGGGCATCCGCGCTCGAAGATCTTTGAAGTTGAGTTTCGGCGGGAAAACAAAGTCGGACGGATCGCGCTTCAGGGCGATTGTCCGCAGGATCAACTCCTGTTGAGCGCTCAGCTCGCCGATTCGAGACAGGTGTCCCTTGATTTGCTTCCGTTGATCGTCGTCGTCACCGAGGAGCGAAAGCGGTCCCAGCGCGGCTCGCGACGCCTGCACTTGCCGTTTCAACTCAGCGTACCCCGGGTAGCGGGTCAGCAGATCTCGCCGTTGCAGCAGGGCCGCTTCACTCAACGCCCCCTCGGGCGCCTCGAGGATCCACCGCAGCGACAACAGGCGGCCGCCCATCGAGAGGCTGCTGAAGAACCGGTGGCGACGGATGCGATCGGCGATCTCGATCGCCTTTTCCAGTTCCTTCCGCACGATCGCCACCTCAAACCAATGCTCCATCGGCAAGGGATGGGGTGTGAGAATGATCCCCATCGTCTCCATCGGGTTGAGCGCCCAGTCCGCCGACGTCGGTTCTCGCAACAAGTTGGCGTAGAGCATGTCGGCGACTCGATCGCTGATCGCGCCGGTCGTGTAAAGACCGTCGGCGATGTTGATCTGGAACAGCCAAAGTGACGACTTCCGTTGGAAAGCCATCGATGCCTCGAACGCTCGCGATCCGGCCGTCAAGTTGGCTCGCTGAAAATTGACCAAGGCTGTCTGGTAGTTCAACATCGAACCGATTTCGCCCGCCGCCATCTCCGATCGACCCATCGCGCGACGAGCATGTTCGAGTAGCTTCGACGCCGCCAGGGCGTCGCCCGAGCTGTTCAGATTTTCGGCGGCCGCGACTTCAACTCCCACTTCCATCGCGCGCGAATTCCGGTGAGCCCAAGCGGCCGCCGGTCCCAGTGGAGGATATGCTCCACGCTGACCCGAGATTGTGTGGGTCGCCGCTCCGGCGCGCAAAGCCTCTTCCATCAGCGAATACTGGTCGTACGCCGCCGCGGGAAATGTCGCTTCGTAGAAATAGTTGGACGCCGCGTTGTACTGCCCACCGCCAAATGACAATCGGCCCAACCCCAACAACGCCAGAGATGTCAACGGATGGTCGTATTGTCCGCCCAGCACGAGCGATTGCTGAAGTGATGAGGCCGCCTGGGCCGGCTTGCCCGCTGCGGCATACGCCATTCCCAGCTGCACATCGATCCAGGCCTGCGACCAATGGTTCGGCGGGCCCGGCCGTCGCGACAACGCCGTCGTCAACTGATTGGTCAACGGATCGTGAGCCGCGACGGGTCCCATGATCTGCCACCGCCTGTACAACGCCAACGCCGTACAGCGGGCCACTTCCGTCGCGTGCAACGGCAACGCCTCCCGCCGACCCACAACAATCTGTTGACCGACGACCTGCGCCCCGCCCTGCAGTGTAAGCATCTTCGATGGGATGTGAGCAGGCCGAGACGCTCGCTTGCTCACGCCCCAGGGTGTGGCGATCGACCGCTGGGTCGGACCCACCGCCGCGGGAAACTCCACGCGCAACATCCAATCCGAATGCTGCAGGTAAAGACGCAACGCGGATGTGTAATGCTCCAGCGCTTTGGCGTACTCGCCCATCCGCGAAAAGCTCTCGCCGATCATCGTGTGATAGCAGATGGAGTCGATCCAACGACCCTCCGTGCTCCGCACACCCGAACGCGCGGCGTCGCGAAACGCCGACGCCGCTGTTGCGAAATCGCCGTCGTGAAAGGGCGCAAACGCGATGTAGTACTGCCGCCCCGGATAAGAAACGCCCTGGGCGCGCGCCGTCCCACCGATTGCGGCAAGAAACGTAAGGGCGACAGCAAAGCGCCAAACGGGGGCAAAAGATGCACTCTGAAATAGCATCGTCGCGGCCTTTCCTTCTCAGCCCGTTCCCCACTGCAGGCCCCGTTGTCGCCGAGAGATATGAAACAGGCGGCGGCGATTCGCTAGCACTGGCCTAGCTAGCATTGCGGCGGGTCTCAATGGACGTAACCTCTTCATAATAACTGATTTGAGGGGGATCGGCTAACAAAACGGACTAATCGCCGCCTTTGAAAGGGGTGGTGAGGGAAGAGTTTCATGAGGTTTTTTGCCGATTCTTCAGATCGGTCAAAGTTGAACGATCAGGTCGACGATAAAGACCCTGACGGTCACACCGGCTACGTCGACATGCACGCGCAGCGCGAGTGACCACCCCAGAACACCTCGCTCAACGATCGAAGAAAGTAGAGCCATGAGAGGGAAGAAGTACACGAGGGCATTGCACGCCGCATTTTGCGGTCTCGCACTGCTCGGCGCTGTGAGCTCGACGGGCTGCCAGATCACCGAGTCTGGTCAGACGCTTCCCAGCCCCTGGTACGTCCTCGACGACGTCCAGTATTTCGCGCCGGGTCCCGACCACAAGCTCGCTCGCGAAGCGGCGGCAATGAAGGAAGCCAAAGCCGAACAGGCGTTGCTGCAATGATCGCCGCAGCCGCTCGGCCTACGCCGCGCGGCAGTCGACGATGATCGCGTGCACAGCCGCCGGCGACAGCAACTCGTCATGTGAATGCCTGGATCGACCAGCACTTTCGTGACGTTTTTTGCTGCGCATCTCCAACTGCTCTTACTGGCTCCCAGCGACTTCCGTATAGTTTCGCGACTTTCCCAAACTCAACAGCTGTTCCTTGTTTTCCGCCGCGTTTCCTGCCGCCGATTGAGACTCTAGAGGTGCGTTGAATGGACCTAACAGACCACGGAATCACAAATCGACAGTTCATCCGCAACGCTTCCCCAGCTCGTCTTTACGAGCATGCGGTGCAGTTCGACGGCGGCGTCATTACTAGTTCCGGCGCGATTGCCACACGGTCGGGAGAGAAGACCGGCCGCAGTCCCGGCGACAAGAGGATCGTTGAGCACGCGGCGAGCTCGGAGGACATTTGGTGGGGATCGGTCAACCGGCCGATCGGGGCCCCCGGCTTCGCCGCGAACCGCCAGCGGGCGATCGACTTTCTCAATCTCCAACCACGGCTCTATGTGGTCGACGGGTACGCCGGCTGGGATCCCGCGTGTCAATTGAAGATCCGCATCATCTGCTCGCGGCCGTACCACGCCTTGTTCATGCACAACATGTTGATTCGACCCTCAGCTGAGCAGTTGGAGAGTTTCGGTAGGCCGGACTACGTCGTCTACAACGCGGGGCAGTTTCCAGCCGATCCGCGGACCGACGGCGTGGACGGCGGCACCAGCGTTGGCCTCAGTTTTGAATCGGGCGAATTTGTGATTTTGGGCACGCAGTACGCGGGCGAAATGAAAAAAGGCGTTTTCACGATCATGAACTACCTGATGCCGAAGCGCGGCGTGTTGTCGATGCACTGCTCGGCGAATGTCGGCGGCGACGATGACGTGACTCTCTTTTTCGGTTTGTCGGGGACCGGCAAGACGACGTTGTCCGCCGATCCGCGCCGGCAGTTGATCGGCGACGACGAACACTGTTGGACCAGCGACGGCGTTTTCAACATCGAGGGTGGTTGCTACGCCAAGTGCATCGGCTTGTCCGCTGAGAAAGAGCCGGAGATTTTCTCCGCCGTGCGATACGGATCAGTGCTGGAGAACACCGTCCAAGATCTGGAGACTCGCGAGGTCGATTACGATTGCAGTACGATCACGGAAAACACGCGAGCGTCGTACCCGATCGAGTACATTCCCAACGCGAAGATTCCGTGCGTCGGGGGGCATCCCAAGAACATCGTCTTGTTGACTTGCGACGCGTTCGGCGTCTTGCCACCGGTGAGTCGCCTGACTCCGGGACAGGCGATGTACCACTTCATCAACGGTTACACGGCGAAGGTCGCCGGCACGGAAGTTGGCGTCACCGAGCCTCAAGCGACGTTTTCGGCATGTTACGGAGCCGCCTTCCTGGCCTGGCATCCCACCGTCTACGCCGAGTTGCTGGCCGAGAAAATCCGCGCTCACCAAGCCACCCCCTGGCTGGTTAACACCGGTTGGACTGGCGGTGCTTACGGAGCCGGTCGGCGGATGAGCCTGCCTCATACGCGGGCGATCATTGACGCCATCCACGCGGGCGACTTGGATTCCGTGACGACGTTACCCGATCCCGTCTTCGGACTGCACATCCCGACCAGTTGCCCGGGCGTGCCGAGCCACGTGCTCACCCCGCGCGCTACTTGGAACGATCCACACGAATACGACGCTAGCGCAAGGCGACTGGCCCACCTGTTTCACGGCAACTTCGACAAGTACGCCGACCAAGCGACTGCCGAAGTTCGCGCCGGCGGGCCCGTTCGCGAGACCGTGGAAGCAATGACTAGTGGCTAACGACTAATGACTAATGAAGTACAAATGACTAGAGCGCATTTCAAAACCGACGTCTTGCCGTACGATGGCCTTCAAGGTGCCTTCCAAGGCCGTCGTTTCCCGAGGATTTCCAAATTCGACGGCCTTGGAAGGCCATCGTACAAGGTTTTGAAACAGCCTCTAATGACTAAGCTCGTCGCAGCAATGCGCGGTTGAGCGCTGTTCGTCCTTCACTAGACATGGGTCATTAGGCGTTCTTCATTCGTCGGCTTGCGGGGACCCGCGGCCGATCTCTGACTCGTTCCGGCGGCCGTTGGTGTTGGCTTGAGGGAACGAAATGGCGGCTGCCGGGTGGATCCAGTAAACTCGTGCTTACGGATTACCCCTCCTCGAGTTGGCTGGCAGTATGCACCGCAGCCCTTCATGTCGAATGGCCACCAGGTTGGCGTTGTTTGTCTTTGCCGGACTGGCGCCACTGGTCGCCGCGTCGCCGTCGCGAGGTCAAACTGCGAAGCCTCGATCGCTTCCGCCCAGCGAGTTTCTCGCGCAGTCGCTCAAGTCACACTGCCTGACTTGCCATGGCGGCCAACAGCCGAAAGCGGAGCTGTCGCTCGACAAGCTCATCAACAAGCCGCTGACCGCTGAGCAGTTCCCGGAATGGCAATTGGTGCTCGCCAAGCTGGCCCGCGGGGCGATGCCGCCCGAGGATGCGCCCGCTTTGTCGGCGGCGGACCGCGAGCGGATTGTGGTGTCGATCAAGCGAGAGTTGCGGGCGGCCGGAGCCCGAGTCGATGAGAGCGCGTGGCTGCACCCCTCGCGCGGGAATTGGGTGGACCACGACACGCTCTTCGCAGACTCCGCTGGTTCGACGAACGCGACGCGCGGTCGGCTCTGGCGATTGACTGGACGGGCTTATGAAGAGTTTGTTCAGAGCCTAAACGTGAAGTACCGGCTCGGCTTTCGCACGTATGGACATCACCGCGTCCGCTCGCCGTGGGAGCTGTCGCCCCATTCGGGTTTTCGGGACTACGCATCGCAGCACCGCATTGGAGAGCCGGAGATCGAGCATCATTTGCGCAACGCCACTCGCGTGGCGCGCGCGATCGTGGCGCGACTGCCAAAGCGAGGTGGAATCAAAGAGCTGCAAGAGCTGCTCAAGTCCGACTCGCCAACAGCGGCGGAAATCGAGGCCGCCGCCGCCGCGTCATTCGACGGCGTCCTGGGGCGTCCCGCGACCGCCGAGGAGACCGAGCGCTACGCTGGATTCCTGGCCGGCAATCTGAAGGAACTCGGAGCCGAGCAGGCAGTCGAGCAATTGTTGATCGCCATTCTGTTTCATCCGGAAGTCATGTATCGCATTGAGTTGCCGGACGCGGACGCCGAGCGGGCGTTGCTGCCGCCGCGCGACCTGGCGCGGGCGATCGCCTTTGCGCTCACAGACCGCGAGCCCGACGCCAAACTGCTGGCCGCCGCCGAAGGTCGGAAGTTGAATGGCCGCGCCGATGTCGAGCAACAGGTCGCGCGCGTGCTGGCCGACTCCGAAATCCCCAAGCCGCGAATCCTGCGATTCTTCCAGGAGTACTTTGGCTACACAGCCGCCATCGACGTGTTCAAAGATAGCGCGACGTTGAAGGAAGCCGGGTTTCGAGGCAAGAACGACTGGCATCCCAACTTCTTCGTCAGTGACGCCGATCACTTAGTCGAATGGGTGTTGGCGAAGGACAAACATGTCCTCTACGAATTGCTCACGACGACGAAGACGTTCGCGCTGACCGGCGACACCAAGCAAGCCATGGGCCTGAAGCGTTATCCAACAAAGCCGTTCAGCCTGTTCGCGCAAACAGCTTTGGATGTCTACGAAATCGACATCAAACGCGAGCAGTGGTCGGACGAAACTCCGTTCGATATGCCCGCCGCTCATCGCTCCGGTATGCTGACTCACCCGAGTTGGCTGATCGCCCACTCGACCAACTTCGACAATCACGCGATTCACCGTGGGCGGTGGATTCGCGAGCGGCTATTGGGAGGGACGATCCCCGACGTTCCCGTCACGATCGACGCGACCCTTCCCGACGAACCGGAGCACACGTTGCGAGAACGGATGCAGGTTACTCGAGATGACTATTGTTGGAATTGCCATCAATACATGGACCCACTCGGGTTGCCGCTGGAGCAGTTCGACCACTTCGGCCGCTACCGCGAAACGGAATTGGATAAGCCGGTTGCGGTCACTGGCGAGATTCTCAAGAGTGGGAGCCAGCCGCTCGATGGGGCAGTCAAAGACCCGTTCGCGATGATGAGTGCGTTGGCTAAGTCAAAGCGAGTCGAACAAGTTTTTGTACGCCACGCTTTTCGGTATTTTCTCGGCCGCAACGAAACGCTGGCCGACGGAGCCGTTTTGATCGAAGCCCACCGAGCCTATGCGGAGAATGACGGGAGCATGAACGCCCTCATCACCGCCCTGCTCTCCTCCGAAGCCTTCCTCTATCGAACGGCCGCCGCGAACGAGATCGCCGCGGCCGCTGTGAAACCAAGGAGCAAGCCATGATGCGGCGCAGACAGTTGCTGAAAGGGGTTTCGTTGGGAGCGGGGGGAGCGATCTTCGCGCCGATGTTGAAATCGATGGCCGCTGATCAAGACGCCGCCGCCACGCGCGCGCCGAAGCGAGTTGTTTTTGTCCTGTTCGACAACGGCTTTCATGAGAGCGGAGCTCAGCCGATCGATGTGCCGATCGAGGGCGAGCGGACGCGAATCCTCGGTCTCGATCAACTGACTCTTCCCAAGGACATCGAGCCGTTTGCGGCGTTCAAAGATCGGCTTGCTGTCGTGCAGGGATTGCGCGGCGCTCATTTGTCTCCCAATCACGGCGCCGGCTTCGGCGCACTTTCCGGAGCCGCCGGTGGATTGGGTGAAGACAAGTTCCGCCGCGTGGTGGCCGAATCGATCGACGCTGCCGTGGCTCGCGCTCTGCCAGGCATCTTCCCGCTACTCGTCCTCGGTATCGATCCGGGGAATCCCGAGACGACGACGTATTACTCATCCTCGGCGTGGGGACCTGGCCAAGCCATCGCCGCCCAGTGTCGTCCCGAGTTGGCCTATGAATCTCTATTTGGCAGCATCGGCGCGAAACGCAACGACTTCTTGACGCGCAAGAATCTGCTCGATTTCGTGGCGGGCGATGTCAAACGAATCCGACCTCAATTGGCTGGCCCCGAGCGCGAGCAGTTGGACTACCATCTCGGCGCGCTGGAGTCACTGAGCCAGCGAGAAGCTCGACTGTCGAGAATGCACGCTGACGGTCGGCTGCAAAAGCACGCCCCCAAACCGCCCACGCCGGCTCCGGAGCTGATGCCCGATGTGCTCACCGCGCAGTTCGACATCGGAGCCGCCGCGTTGATCACCGGACTGACCAGCGTCCTGACGATTACTTCGGGCTTGTGCCGCATTCGCGGCAACTACGCCGGCTTTTCAAATCTCGGCGTACACGCCGCCGGTCACAACAAGAAAGACCCCCAGCGAAACGTCATGGGTGACCAGATTCTCGCGGAGGTGCGGCGGTTCATCTCCGAGCGGACCGTCGGCCTGCTCAATAAACTGAACGAGATTCCCGAAGGCGACGGCACGATGCTCGACAACACGCTGCTGGTCTTTACGAGCGACAGCGCCAACCGGCAGCACACGAGCGGCGAGAACTGGCCCTTCGTGTTGCTCGGCAACCGCGGCGGTCGGATTCAAACGAATCGCCTGATCGCGTACCCGATGGTTGAGCGCGGGGACCGGGGTGAGTGGAACTACCACGGGCGATCGGCCGAACAGAATCCAACGATCAATGCGCTCTACGCGACGCTGCTGCACGCAGTTGGGGAGCCCCGAGATCAATTCAATCTCTCCACCGCCAATCAGGATCAGCGCGATCAATACCATCCGCTGGACGAACTGCTCACCAGTCGTTGATCCAGCAGTCAATTCCCGGGCGTTTGCCTTCGTCCTCGGACATTCTGATCGGCGTGGGAAGAATTGCATCGGTTGACAGCGCGAACTAGTGTGGAATGGTCCACACTCTTGCGAGCGAGGTTAGCCCAATGTCCTCTCGTTCTCCTGATCCACAGCAGGAACTTGCCGGCGCGTTCTCCATGTCCGAGGCGCGAGGGATTGTCGCGGACCTGTTCCGTCCCAACCCGGTGATCTACTGGATTGACTTTCTCGTCTCCATCTTCGTGGCGATGGGTTGTTTCGAGATGGTCTATCACACGCCGGACTTTTCTCCCCAGCAGATCGCTTTCTTTCTCGTCTCGACGCTGTTGTTTTACCGCAGCGTCATGTTCATCCACGAACTGACTCATCTGAAACCGGAATCGTTCAAGCTCTTCCGGATTGTCTGGAACGTTCTCTGCGGCATTCCCTGTCTGATCCCTTCGTTCGCTTACGATCCGCATAGCGACCACCACCGCGGCGGCTCCTATGGCACGGAACGCGATGGCGAGTACCTTTCGTTGGGCGTACTGCCGCCGTGGCACATCGCCCTGTACTTGGGACAGGTTTTTTTCATTCCACTCGCGGTGGCGATTCGGTTTCTGATCGTAACACCGCTTACCTGGGTGAGTCCTCGATTCCATCGCTTCGTGCTCAAGCGCGCCTCTTCGTTGGTCATCGATTTGCGCTACGTTCGCGAGCCGCCCGATAGCCAGCGACTGCGTGTGATTCGGTTGCAGGAATTCGGTTGTTTCGTTTGGGCCGTGCTGCTGTTCTCGACGCCGTTCTGGATCTGGACGGACGAGATCACCAAGTCGTTCGTCCACCTTTACATGACCGCGTTGCTGGCCAACACGGTCAATTCGCTGCGCACGGCGGGCGCTCATCGCTTCATCAATGGCGGTGGAAAAATGACTCACACCGAACAGCTACTCGACTCGTGGAATTATCCGCGGTGGCCGCTGCTAACGGGCGTCTGGGCTCCCATCGGCACGAGGTTTCACGCTCTGCATCACCTCTTCCCAACGCTGCCGTACCACAACATGGCGAAGGCGCACCACCGATTGATGCGCGAGCTGCCGGCGGATTCGCCGTACCGCGAAACGGTCAGCCCGTCACTCGTCCTTTCGTTGGTCGACCTGTTCAAGCGATCTTTTCACGCCTGGCGATCGGCCGGAGCCCAAGTCCTCGTCGAACAGAAGTAGCCGCCCGCCCGTCTAGTCGCACATGTTGTGGCACATTTGGTGACCGATCACACCCAACAATCGGTGACCGTGAACTGAACGCCCAACAGCCAGCAGCATCGCGTAGCGGCTGAACCCATCATCAGTCGGCGTTGTGTGGAGCGGCCGGAGCCGCCATTATCGCGCGGAGAAAAGGCAGGTGCTCAACCGCGATGCTCATTTTCGATCTCTCAGAACAACTTGGCTAAAGCTCGACCTTCCGCCATGAGGTTGTAGGGGCGGCCCGAGTTGTCGACGGCCTTGAGATCGGTGATGCCCATTGAGTAGTAGACCGTCTTGGCGATGTCCTCGGGCGCAACGGGCAGGTCTGCCGGATAGGCGGCGTGGCGATCGGACGTTCCATAGGCTTGGCCGCCGCGAATGCCGCCGCCGGCGAAGAGAACCGACATCGAGTGCGTCCAGTGATCGCGTCCTTGCCCTTTCGCGCCGCCGCTGCGGGGGTCGCCGATCTTGGGCTTGCGGCCCATTTCGCTGTTGACCATCAGCAGCGTTTGATCGAGCAGTCCGCGGTCGCCCAAATCGTCGAGCAGCGCCGTAAAGGACTGATCCAACTCCGGCAACAGAACGTCCTTGAGGCAGATGAAGTTGTTACCGTGCGTGTCCCACCCGCCGCCGCTCTTACAGTTTTTCGCCTCGGCGAGCTTCTTGTTCCCTTTCCAGAACACGCTGATGAACGGCACGCCCGCCTCGGTCAGTCGCCGCGCCATCAACATGCTCATCCCGTTGTGCGTGCGTCCGTACCGTTCGATGACCGAGTCCGGTTCGCCGCTCAGATCGAACGCCGCCTTGGCTTGTGAAGACCCGAGAAGCGAGAACGCCTTCTTTTGAAACTTCCGCAGCGTGCCGACGTTGGCGAATCGTTCAAACGATTGTTCCGATTGGTTTAGGTTTTTCAGCAAGGCGCGACGCGACAACAGGCGATCGATGGAGACATCGCCGGCCAGTTCGATCGCCGGCGCCGCAAAGTGCATCGGGTCATCGACGTCGCCCAAGACGTAGAGCGGGTCGTGCTCGACGCCCAGACGAGCGGCGAACTGTCCCGGCCGCGTGTACTCCGGCGCGCCGGGCTTCATCGGCAGCGTGATCGACTGAGGCAAGTAGGGATGCGGCGGTGATTTGTAGCCGACCACCGTTCCGATCGCCGGCCAGTCGTCGGGGCGCGGCTTGCGGGCGTTCAACAGCTGAGGAAAACTGGGATCGGGCCGATGGCCTGTCAAGTTGTAGTAGTAGCCGGCGTGATGGTCGCCCGTCCCACGGCGATGATGGCCGAGTGAGCGCACGATCGCCAGGCGGTGCGCCCGCTTGGACAGCAAGGGCAGGTGCTCGCAAAGACGGATGCCGGGAGCGGAGGTCTCGATCGATTTGAACGGTCCGCGAATCGCAGCCGGAGCCTCCGGTTTCATATCCCACGTGTCGATATGCGACGCGCCGCCGCTCAGCCAAATCAGGATGGTCGTCTTCGCCTTTCCTGTCGAACTGGACGGCGCGGCCATCGCGCCGCCGGTCAACTCGGGCAAACTCATCCCGCAAAAGGAAAGACCACCGGCCACCAGCATCGTGCGGCGGCTCACGGGCAGATTGACAGAGCCGTGCGGCTGAGCGAGGTGAGGTCGCATCGTCTCGTTCATGGTGATCTCAACATGCGAGTTCGCAATCCCTGGGCGATTGAGTCGTCAATTCTAACGGCTCGAACCGCCCCGTGTCGCGGCTGAAAATAAGGTTGGCCGCATCGGATCACTCGGGGAGCGGCACGGCGCTGATTACATCCGTTTCGCGAACGCCAGCCCGTCAGGCAACACTTGAGTGTCGCTTGATGCGGCGCATGGTCTCGTATTCCTAGAGCGCATTTCAAAACCGATGTCTTGCCGTACGATGGCCTTCCAAGGCCGTCGTTTCCCGAGGATTCCCAGATTCGACGGCCTTGGAAGGCCATCGTACAAGGTTTTGAAACAGCCTCTAGGCATCTTCAAGGAACGACTCCAGTGCTGCGAGAATCTGCTCATCGCTCCATCGCAGTATTTGGCATTCCCATATCACAAATAAGTCCCATCCCAAACGCCTCAACTTTCGTCTGTTGCGAGCATCTCGTCGCTTGTTGTCAGAAAGCTTCTGTTCCCAAAACTCAACCCTTGTTTTTGGTAATCTGTTGCCCATCTTGCAGTTGTGCCGATGCCAAAAACACCCGTGCACGAAGATGACTTTGTTCCTCGACCTAAAAACTAGATCGGGCGATCCGGGAAGATCCCGTGAATGGAGACGATAGCGGTATCCCTGTTGGTGAAGTAAACTCCGGACGAACCACTCGGGCTTTGTGTCTTGCGATCGCACCAACGCCATCTGCTGGCTGCGTTGCTGCGGAGTAAGCGTGTCAACCATGCGGCTGATTCCGTGAAAAATCAACTACCGTACGCGCAATTCGATTTTGACATAGCACGAGCAGTTCTAGAACAACTCTTGGAGGCGTTTCGGCAGTTGCCTATCGGTGAATTAACGCCTACGGTTTGCGAGCAAATGGGAACAGGTCATGAAGAGCCTTAGCCAACTCAATTGCGACTGAATTCGCCAGGACAACGGGTACGGCGTTGCCAAGTTGACGCATCGATTCAGTCCAAGACCCTTCGAATACCCAGTCATCGGGAAAGGTCTGGATTCGGGCACACTCGCGCACGGAGAAATACCTGACCGAACCATCGGAGAATCTGAGCGTGTTTTCTCCGCCCGGGACACCATGGTCGCCCGCTTTGAGCGTTTTTGCCGGTGAGTCAAAAGGGCTACCGTCGTGTCCTGGATAGCTTCTCGCTCCCGGATTCAAGAAGTGATTGGGAGTCGTGCTGCAAGTCTGTCCCGCTGAGAGAGATGGCAATTCCGCAATCGCGTCGCGGACCGTTCGCCACGGTTGAATAGCTCAACTGACTTCATGGAACAACGCACCCTGCGAATCAAGACTTGCCTGAGTCGATATACTGTACGTTTGTATAAACAGTCCGTCAATCGCCCAACAAAGTGCAACCGGACTGAGCGTAATCCCAAAGTGCGGAGAAGATGCTAGCACGGATCGTTGCTTCTTACGCGACCCAAGGCCATTCATGCTGGACGCAAGAACTTGGGTTCAATTTTGGCAAACCTGGAGGGATTCGCGTCGGTGCTTTCTTACCCGTCAGCCGACGTCGACAATCCGCTATGGTGACTTGAGTGTCTGGTCAAACAACGGGAATGCGATCTTTCCACTCCAGACGTGTCCGCCTTCAAAGCGATCGAAATGCAGGTCATCGACGTGGCCGGCCGCCTGGTAGGCGCGCCGCAGTCTGCTGCGAAACAACTCGTCCCACTCGGGCACGATCAGGGAATCGGTGGATCCGGTCTCCCAGACGCACGGCCGCGGCGCGATGAGGGAGCCGATTTCGGAATAGTCACCGTGCAGCAACAGTCCCGGAATGAGCTGGGAGCCGCAGCTGTGCCGCAATGTCATCCGTTCCTGCAGCAGGTTCAGCGCGCCGCTCACGGCGGCGACTTTGACTCGCTCGTCCATCGCCGTGACCAGCATCGTCATCCGACCACCGTACGATAGACCAGCGGCGCCTAGCTTCGAACCGTCGACCAACTCGTGCTGTTCAAGCAGATTCAGCGCCCAGCGGAGGTCGCGAAGATTGGCCGTCATCGGCAGTCGGCCGATCGCCTGCATGCGGACAAACGAAACGGCGCAAGGATCGTTGCCCCCGTAGCGCTCGCGGTCAACGCGAGGTCCGAAGGGAATCATGCAGGGCGCCGCGACTACATAGCCGCGGCGGACAAACTGCACGCCGTAGTCGTAGTTGTGCTTTTCGATGTTCTCCGCGACGCCCGGCAAGTCGCGCCGCCCGGCGATGGGATGGTAGCCGTAAGCGCCGTGTCCGTGAATGCACAGCACGCCCGGTCGTTTGGCCGCTGACGAAACTCCTTTGGGAACGAGCAGATAGACGGGCAGCGCGGGAATACCGTCGGCCTCCAACAACAGTTGCAAGCGAACGTGGTCGGTGAACTCGGTCCGTTCGACTTCTTTTGTCCGCCACGTGCGCGGCGGCGTCGAATCGCCCAGGAGTTCGTTGAGTTTCGCGCGGAACTCCTTCTTCCATGCGGAGAATTCGGCCGCCGTTGCGCCGCGGAACTGCATCGCCGGCCGAGCCGCCTTCATGGCCGCCGCGATGTCGCGGTCGACGACCTGCACTTGCCCGTAGGCCAGCGAGCAGATGATCGCCAAGAAAACAAGGAGAACCACACCAAGACGACGCCCGGGCCGTGTGATGCAAAGAGCTGAAGATGTGAGTCGCATGGCCGAACCCCTATGCTTGGAATCGAATCTCCACAGCCTACACAACACCAGCCCGCCGCGCAAGCGCGCGAGCGATCGGAGCTGTTTTTGACGCGGCGCCAGTTTTCGTACACCAGCCCGTTGCGCAAGCGAGGGATCGCAGCTGTTTTTGACGCGGAGCCAGTTTTTCGTGCACCAGCCCGTTGCGCAAGCGAGGGATCGCAGCTGTTTTGACGCGGCGCCAGGTTTTCGTACACCAGCCCGTTGCGCAAGCGAGGGATCGCAGCTGTTTTGACGCGGAGCCAGTTTTTCGTACACCAGCCCGTTGCGCCTCGCTGGCGCAGGCGTGGCTACGGTGAGTTTGGCCTACGGCCAAAATGGGGTTGATTTGGCGCTCGGACCGAAATGTTGGTCCGAAAATGTTGGCGTGCGCTCGACGATGTTCCTGGGGCGTTGCCCCAGGCTACGGTGAGTTTGGCCTACGGCCAAAATGGGGTTTGATTTGGCGCTCGGCGCGAAAATGCTCGCGCGCGTTCGCCGATGTGGGCATTGTTCCTGGGGCGTTGCCCCAGGCTACGGTGAATTTGGCCTACGGCCAAAATGGGGTTGATTTGGCGCTCGACGATGTTCCTGGGGCGTTGCCGCCGCCGCATCCGTCTGGTGTCGAAATCGCGCACCAGCACTAGCGCATCACCAGACCGGCGACGCAGGCTGTCATGCAACACGCTATGGCTCCGCCGATCATTGCTCTCAGGCCGAGCCGGGCGAGCTCCGAACGCCGCTCGGGCACCAAGCCGCCGATCCCGCCGATCTGGATCCCGATCGCACCAAAGTTGGAGAATCCGCTCAGCGCGTACGTCATGATCACGCTCGTCCGGTGGCTTGGCGCGTCCGCGCCGCTGTCCAGCCAACTCGCCAATCGGTCGTAAGCGATGAACTCGTTCAGCACCATTTTTACGCCTAACAGCTCACCGGCTCGCGGCGCTTCATCCCAGGGTATTCCCATCAGCAAGGCAATCGGAGTGAACAAGACGGAGAGGATATTTTCCATCGACCAATTGTCCTGCCCGAGTTGGGAGCCGATTCCCATGATGATGGCGTTGAGCATGGCGATGAGTGCGAGGAAGGCGATTAGCATGGCGCCGACGTTGAGCGCGAGTTTGAGTCCATCGGAGGCGCCGATCGCAGCGGCCTCAATCACATTGGCCCCCTGCCGCGCGATCCGGACTCGAGTTCCCTTCGCAGTGACCGACTCGTCAGTCTCGGGCTGCATTACCTTGGCGATAAGCAGCGCCGCGGGCGCCGAGATGACCGAAGCCGTGACCAGGTGCCCCGGGTCGATTCCCATGTCCGAATAGACCGCCAGCAAACCTCCCGAGATCGTCGAGAATCCACCGACCATCACGGCGTTGAGTTCAGACCGCGTCATGGCGTTCAGATACGGCTTGATGACCAGCGGCGCCTCGGTGTGTCCGACAAACACGTTGGCGGCCGCCGACAAACTCTCCGCGCCGGAAACGCGGAGCGTCTTTTGCATCACGGCGGCCATCGCTCGGACCACGATCTGGATCACCCCGACGTAGTAGAGCACCGACATCAACGACGAGAAGAAGATGATCGTCGGCAAGACCTTGAACGCGAAGATCGGCACGAGGCGACGCGGGCCCTCGTCGTCGGCCGGCTCACTGAACAAGAACCCCGAACCGGCGCTGACGAATCCCTCCATTTGCTCGAACGTCCACCTGATGGCGTCGAAGGCGAAAGACGGCATGATCCGCAGCACGAGCACGCCGAGCGCCAACTGCAACGCCAGACCGCCGATGACGATTCGCCAGGGAACCTCTTTTTTCCGGGAACTCATCGTCCACGCCAGACCGACCATCGCGAACAGTCCAATCAAACTCATCAGACGATCCATCGATGTTCCCTTTACGAGTGCCTAGTCGTCGTTCAGCGGGTCGGGCGTCAGCGGCGCGTAGCCGACTTCATACAACGAGTCAGCGATGAAGGGAAGCAGTCGCGTCACGCGATCGGCGCGACCGGTCGTTCGCAACACGCTGCGCAGCGGCTCCTGCGACGTGAATTGTTTGAACACCCAGAATCGCTCGGCTTGCCATTGCTGCTCGTCGCCGGAAAGTCGGCGCGCCAGCGCGCAGGCGTTGCTGTTCAGTTGAGCATCGAAACTGCAGGCGACCGCAATCGAGCTGGCGGCGATCTGAGCGCGACTGCTCGTTGGCGCTCCCCATCTGGCCGCCTCGGCTTCCTGCTTGGCCGCGTGCAAGTGATCCAACGACGAGCGCCCATGCAGGAACTCACCCAGTCCCGCTACGGAGTCTCGACATCTCAGGTCGCTGGGGAACTTTTCTTCGTAGTAGGGCAACACGCGGGTGATGCAATCCGCCGCAAACCAGCTTGCCAGCGGCAGCCCGAGTGACGCGATCTGCGCATTGAGCCAGCGAAGGTCCGCCATGGATCTTGACGTGCGGTGAGTCGTGAAGGCGAGAGCGAGGCGTTGACGAGGCCTTCATTCACGCATATTCGCGGACGGTCTTCAACCGAAACGTCTCCCCCGCCGTCGCAGCCGATCCGGCCTAATCCTCTTTGACTCGCCGGACTCTCTCGGAGTACTTTTTCCACAACCTCTTGTGCCGATTGTTGAGATCGACTTTGGCTCCGCGAACATACGCGTCCAGCACATGCGTCGATGTCTCGAGCGGGTCGCCGTCGGTGATGATGAGCGTCGCATCCTTACCTTTGTCGAGCGAGCCAACGCGATGCGCCACGCCGAGCACCTGGGCCGGGTAGAGCGTGATCGCCTTGAGCGCCTCCTCAACCGGCAATCCAAATGCGGCGGCCATCGCCGCGTGGTAGGGCAGGTTGCGGATGTTGGCGGCTCCGAACTTGCCCGAACAGGAAATACAGTACGGCACACCCGCTTCCCGCAACCGGTTCGGAAGCGTGAAGGGCCGGTCGTACGGTTCGGAACGCCGCATGGGCAGTCGGTAGACGCCGGTGATCAACACCGACACGCGGTGCCGCTTCAGCAATTCGGCGCACTCCTCCGCGTCGTAACCGCCCACGATGATCAAACGGACTTTCTCCCGGACCGCGAAAGCCACGGCCGACTGAATCTCCTGCAACTCGTTGGCGCGAACTAACAACGGCACGCGGCGGTCGAGCACGGGCAGCATCGCTTCCCAGCGCGCGTCGAGCCCTTGAGCCGACGGGTTGGCGCGACGAGCCCGCTGGTACTCGCGCGCTTTGTCGAACGTCTCTTGCAGGTTCTTCAACGCTTTGTCCCGCGCTTTGTATTGATCCTTCACGGACGACTCAACCCACCAGTCGCTCACCGGAGCCATGCGGGGCCAGTTCAACACCATCCCGGCTCCCGCCCGCAATGTGAGGTCCTCGAACGTCCAACCGTCCAGTTGAATCACGGCGGCTTGACCAGAAATCAAACCGCCCGAAGGAGCCGTCATGGCGAGCAGCACGCCGTTGCTGCGACTGACCGGGATGTGCTCCGAATCCGGGTTGATCGCCAGGTGCGCTTGTACGTTGGGATTGACGCGTCCCGTCTCGGCGAAGTCGACCGTCGACCGCACGGCGTTCACCTCCACCAAGCCGAGGTTGGTGTACGAGTCGAACAGAGACGGATAGATGTGCTTGCCGGCAACGTCGACGACTTCGGCGTCAGCAGGAATCTCGACGTCTTTCCCGACGGCCGTGATGCGACCTCGATGCATCAACAGCACGCCGTTGCGAATCGGCGGACCAGAGACTGGATGAATCACGCCTCCGCGCAAGGCGACCACTTTGTCGGACGGCTTACCGGGAATCTCGGGGACAGCGTGGGCCGTGCCGACCAACTGCGCGACGGCGATCAAGATCAGCAGCGACGAAAACGTACGCGATCGAATTGTTTGAGGCATGAAGGTGATTCCTGGAGAAAACGCGAGAGGTCGGGGGCGGTGGTCGTGGAGTTGTCCTGTCATCACTTCTCCCCCTCGTGCGCGCCGCTCTCTTCATGGTGATGGCCGTGGCCGTCGTGGTGGTGGCAGAACAAGTCCTCACGCGGCCAAAGCGACTCTTCACTCGGGTTCTTCTCGCCCGGCTTCAGCATGGCTTCTCCCGAGGCGAGGACCTTTTGGATGAGCTTTGCGCGAAGAGCATTCAGCAGATTCCTTTGGCGGCGGTCATCGTTGCGATCGAAATACCGGCGGCCCTCGATCCAAGATTGTTCGCAGCGCGACAAGATCGACAGCGGCGGGCCGCTCCAGACAACAAGATCAGCGTGCTTGCCGCGCTCCAAGGAGCCAACGTAGCGATCGATCCGGAGCTGCTTGGCGGGATTCAACGTGACGAACTTGAGCGCCTCGGCCGGTTCCACACCTCCGTACTTGACCGCTTTGGCGGCCTCGTGATTCAGATGCCGCGCCAGCTCCCGATCATCGGAATTGAACGAGACGACAACGCCCGCCTCGTGCATGATCGCGCCGTTGTAGGGAATCGCGTCGATGACCTCGAACTTGTAAGCCCACCAATCCGAAAACGCCGATCCCATCGCTCCATGCCGAGCCATTTCGGGAGCCACCTTGTAGCCTTCCAAAATGTGTTGAAACGTGCCGATGCGAATGTTGAAGTGGTCGAGCGTGCGGATTAGAGCCAGGATTTCGTCCTGCCGGTAACTGTGGCAATGAATCCACCGCTCGCCGTCGACGATCTCAGCCAACGCTTCGAGCTCCAAGTCGCGCCGCGGGGGAACGCCTTTGCGATCGCGCCGCCACGCCTGGTGGTGTTGCTTGTACTCGCGCGCCGCTTGGAACGCATCGCGAATAATCTGTTCGACTCCCATCCTGGTCTGCGGGTACCGCGTCTTGAACTCGTCGCCCCAGTTGCTCTGTTTGACGTTTTCGCCCAAAGCGAATTTGACGCCGGCGGGAGCGAGCGCGAACTTCATCTGCTCCGGCAGAGCGCCCCATCGCAACTTGATCACTTGGTTTTGGCCGCCGATCGGGTTCGCCGAACCGTGCAAGATGTTGGACGTCGTCACGCCACCGGCCAGTTGCCGGTAGATGTTGATGTCGTCCGCATCGATGAAGTCGCCGATCCGCACCTCCGCTGTGATCGCCTGTGTGCTCTCGTTGACACCGCCATCGGTGGCCATATGCGAATGGCAATCGATGATTCCCGGCGTGATGTGCTTGCCGGCGGCGTTGACGACCAGCGCGCTCTCGGGAACTTTGAGGTCCTTGCCGATGGCGAAGATCTTGCCGCCGCGGACGTAGACATCGGCGTCCTCGACGACGCCCGCTTTCCCGCAGGTCCAAACCGTCGCTCCGCGAAAAACGACGTCGCGTTGTTGTGGAGCACTCGCCGCGGTCCGACCAAAGGCTCCCAGCGGATAGTTGACACGGGCGGTCGCTCGAATCGGCTTCCGCGGCTGTGCAGCCTTGCCCGAGTCTTTCGTCTCTTTGGTCTTGTCGTCCTTCGATTGAGATGCGGGCTTTGGCGGCTGGTCGTCGTCGGACTTCTGCTCGTCCTCCTCCGTCGCCGGCTCCCGCCGCGCCGTAAGATCTGCTCGCTTTCCCTGCGGCCAAACAATGTAGCCGGTGATGGCTTGTTTCGATCCCGCGCCGCTAATCACGCCGCTCAACTGAGCGTAACCATCCGGTTGCTTAAACCCGGCGGCGGCGAAGACGGCGCTGAGTCGCGCGCCGCGGAGCGAGACTCTGTCCAACTTGATGGCCTTCCCGTCTGGGCCGGTGAGTTCGCCGGCGAGTTTTTTCGCTTCGCCCGTCAGCTTCAACGTCGATTTCTGAGACTTTTCTCCGGTGCGAATGTCGACATTCCACGAACCGGTCACATCAATCCCGGGCTTGGGTTCGAATGCGTAACGTTTGCCCCGGACCCACGTCTCGAGAATCTTGGCGTCGGTGGCGAACAGGTCTTTGTCGACGACAACGAAATTCGCCAGCCGACCACGTTGCAAAGTTCCCAACTGATCGGCGACCCCAAACAATCGAGCCGGCGTTGTTGTCAGCGCCCGCAGGGCGGCGTCTTTGGGTAATCCGCGGCTCACCGCGCGACGGACGTTCTTCAGAAACTCCGCGACATCGTTCAACCCATGCGACGTCAACGCGATCTCGACTCCCTGGGCATGCAGACGCGCGGCGTTCTCCGGTGCGATATCCCAATGCATCAGATCAACCACGTTGACTTGGCGAGCCGCTTCTGGAGAACCGACGTTCGGCGGCTTGGGGAAATTCACCGGCACCAAGATAGGGCGACCCGTATCGCGAATCGCCGCGAGACGCCGGTACTCAAATCCCGATCCGCGGACGATCGCGTTGAGCGAAAACTCACGCGCGAACTGGTCGGCGCGCAAGAAGTACAACTCATTGATCGCGTCAACAATCACCAGCCCGTCGTTCGCGGTGATCGACTGCAAGGCGTCGAGCGCGTCGTTTCGTTCGACCGCGGGCGTCGCCGGATTGCCGTTTCGCGCTTGGATCGAGCGAGCGTACCAGTCGGCGTCAAGCAACGTCTGCCGCGCCAGCGCAACGGCTCCCATCGGTGAGTTCGGATACTGTTCTCGATTACCTCGCTGAATGGTCAAACGCATGTGCTGGCCAACCGCGTCGTTCACCACGGACAGTCCATTCAACTCGTCCCCTGTCGTGACGAGCGCGCTGATTCCCTTGATGATCCCGTTTTGCGGGGCGACTAGCCGCGCGGTCACTCCCATCTTGCGGTACTTTTCGTCGAGCCCCTTGTCGGACGCGTAGACCGGCGCGATCGCCCGTTGAGGAGTTACGTGAGGATTCCAATGGGGCGCTCCGCCGGTCGGCAAGGAGACCGCCGTTTCACGGAATGAATCAATCAGTCCGGGATAGATCGTCTTGCCGCTCAAGTCCCAGACGCGGGCTTCCGGCGGAATGTCGATGGCTCGCCCGACGGCTTCCACCACGCCGTCACGAACGATCAAGGTGGCGTTGGAGATCGCGCGGCCCGGCCCGACGACGACGCGCGCGCCCGTGAACGCGTGGACGGCGAGTGTCTTGTCCCGTATGCCGGCCTCGGGCTCCGTGCCGGGCGGGGCCGCCCAAGTTAGCCGAACGCTGATCAATAGAAAGGCCAAGATCATCCAATGTCGCACGGTGGCACCTCGCTAGGCTGCGATTTGGCGGCGCGGATCGACGCCGATTGATTGGTGTTGAAACAGGTGAAATACGTCAACTTTGACGATTACGCCACTCTAACCGCGCCGCGTTTCGGGAACCAGTCACGGATACAAAGGATCCGCTGTTTGCCAATCGACCGCCGTTTTTTCACTCGCTCTTCGCCTTGCGAAGTGCAGTCAGCAATTGGGATTGGCTGGGCTTGGCGAGGAAGAGCGCAATGATCTCACCGCGGCGGTTGAGCACCGCCATCCGCAACTGCGATTTCGCTTGCCCGGTCAGCGGCGGTTGTTTGGTCGCCCCCAAAGCATGGTCCAAGTCGGACCCGGTCCAGCGTCGTTGATCGACGCCCACCAAATGCGGGCGAATCAGAGGATGCTGGGGCGTTTGGAGCGGCGTGAAAAACTGGTTGGGCGCGGGCTGCAGCGGTTTGGTGACGATCACCAGCGTCGGAGTTTTTGCTTCTCGATTCTTGATCAGCTGCGCGGCGGCGGCGGCGTCCGGCGAGGCCCGCCGCCCCGATCGCCCGGCCAGCCATCTGACCACCTGCGGTTTCCAATCGTCGAGCCGGGCGAACGGCTCCTCCGCCAACGCCAAATGTCCGCAGTCGAGCCCCGTTTCGGCGTGCAGCCAAAGCGACGAGCGGATGCGCAGCCAGACCAGCTCCGGCTTGTCGCCCCGGTATCGCTCGGCCAGATTGTCGAGCCGCGCTTCGGCGACGGCTAAACAAAGAGACCGTATGTCGGTCGCGGCCAGGCGTCCCTGGGCCGGCCCCGTCGTCCACCGTGAATCGAATCTATCCGAAATCGAGTTTCGCGCCGGCTCCGACAATTCTCTCAAATGAGCCCGACGCAATAGCGTCCGCTGTTTGTCCGGCGGCAAGGGACGCGCCTTGGTCCACACCTGGTGAGACCACGCCAATTTGGAATTCGCGTATGCAGACGACGCGGGGAACGACCAGAAGTGCAACATCTGACCGGACGGCGTGCAAACAAAAACAACTCCAGGTGAAATGGGAGCTCTTACCGGACGCGGAAACGAGTGCGCTGTCGACGCCTCTTCGACCAACACCCAGCGAGTTTCATCGAGCGCCCCGACGCCCATCAGCTTCCGGGTCTTGGCGGTCTGGTCACCGCTCACGACCACCAGCAATCGATCGGTTCGCTCCGCCAGCGCTCGCTGCTTCTCAAAGCTCGGTCGCTCGTCGCAGTTGGCGGCGGGGAACGACGAACAGCACAACAACGTCCCCACAACGAAACCGGTCAGACGCGCGCGGCGACGCCGATCGGGAGCCGTTTGGATTCGCAATGAGTTTCGCGCCATCGTCGTCCAGTCGGTCGCGCCGCCGCGGAGTACAATCTTGGAAAATGACTACGACCGTAGCCACTCTGGAATTGTAGCAGCCGGCTGACGTCGCTCCAAACTTGGCGACCTCTCATTCCGCCGCTTTGTTCAACTGCTCGCCATGGGTTACAACGGCGACACCGCCGGCTCTTTCCCTTCACGATCGGCTTGGAAACGACAACGTGTGATCCATTACTCTTCAAACTTCCGGATTCGATACGAGCGCAAATAATGAACGGCATGGCGAGAGACGACTTGGCGGGGCGGACGGCGGTAGTCACAGGGGGCTCGTCGGGAATCGGCCGCGCCTGTGCGACCGCGCTTGCCGAGGCGGGAGCGCGGGTGCTGATCGGTGACTTGGACGAGCTTCCCGAAAACACCGATCGTTTCGGCGAGTTGGGCATCGCGACTCAACGCTGCGATGTCCGTCACGAGTCGGAAGTGGCCGGCTTGCTGGACCGAGCGGCTGAAGAGACCGGCCAGCTCGACATCCTCGTCAACAACGCCGGCATCGGCATGGTCAAGCCGATATCGGATGTCAGCGAGGAGGACTGGGACAATTGCCTCGACATCAATCTGAAGGGGGCGTTCTTCGGGTGCAAGCACGCCGTCCGCCACATGTCCGGTCGGGGAGGTGCGATCGTCAACATGGCCAGCAACGCGGGCCTACTGCCGCGCGTTTCGGACCCCGTCTATTCGATCAGCAAGGGGGCTCTCGTCGCGCTGACCAAAGCTCTGGCTCTCTGCCACGCCGCCGATAGAATCCGTATCAACGCCATCTGCCCCGGCCCGGTGGGCGACACGCGAATGATGGAGGCCGGGCTGGCCGAATTCTCGGATCGGGAAGCGGCGGAGCAAATGTTCATCGCAGCCAGTCCGCTCGCCAACGCGCTGGGACGGATGATCGATCCGACGGAAGTCGCCGCTGCGGCCCTCTATCTCGTCAGCGATGGGGCGGCGATGGTCACCGGCACCATGATCGCCATTGACGGAGGCAAGGCGCTGGGCGTTCCCCCCCGCGATTCTTGAAGGCCGTGACAGCCGTGTTCGGGTGGGGACCTCACTTTCTGACAAAATGCTCTAAGAGAATCGTGCGTGAGTCGTTAGTTCAGTTGGACGCGTCTCGATTGATCGATCACACGGGCGACTATGAACGACGTAAATCGTTCAAAAGACAGTGCTTGGCTTCAGGAAGTCTTCGCCCAATACGAAGACCGCTTGATTCGCTACGCCGCGCGCTTGCTCGGTGATGTCGATCGCGCACGAGATGTCGCCCAAGACGCCTTCCTGCGGCTATGCCGGGAGGACCGCGACCGAATTGAGTCGCGTGTCGGACCTTGGCTATTCACCGTCTGTCGCAATCGGGCGATGGACATTCGCAAAAAGGAGCAGCGGATGAACTGGCTATCGGACGCGCAAACCGAGCAGACGGCGAGTACCGAGATGGGTCCCGCCGACGCGGCCGAGCGCCGTGACGCGGCGGGTGTCGCGTTCACATTGCTTGGTCGGCTTCCCAACAACCAGCAGGAAGTGATCCGACTCAAAGTCGAAAACGGCATGAGCTACCGCGAGATCTCCGACGTGACGGGCCTGTCGGTCTCCAACGTCGGCTACCTGATACATCAAGGGGTCAAAACGCTACGCGAGCAATTCACGCGCTTGCAATCCACCGCTTGATCTCTACACCACATCTCTACACGACGCCATTCTCAAGGCCGCGCCTTGATTCATAAGGAGTTGACGATGACTTGGAACCCCGACGATCCACGTATCACCGCGTATGTTTTCGATGAACTTTCACCCGAGGAGCGTCGCGAGTTTGAGCTGGCGCTCGAGTCGGATGCGGCTCTGGCGGACGCCGTCGAGCAGACGCGGTCGATGTTGACGGCTTTGGAAACGGATCTGAAATCTCAAACTCCACTCGAGTTGACAGACGATCAACGCGAGAAAGTGCGCCGCGAAATGGCCGAAGAAGTCGCCCCGACTGTTGTCACCAAACCGGCGGTGAAGACGGGCGTTCCCGTTTGGCGATTCGTCGCGGCGAGCGCCGCGTGTGTGTTGTTGGTCGGTGGCGTCTACGCGCTGACCAAGGGGCTCGGCGGTGGCGGTTCGAGCGTAGCGGATGTCGTTTCACCAAGCGGTCCCGCAGGCTCCTCGGATCTCGATTACGAGCGCGGGAGTTTCGTCGGGGAAGTGGGTGTGAGTTTGCCGAATTCAAACCGCATGGACGACGACGCTAACGGCGCGCTCGACGAGTTGCAGTCGGCCGACTCCTCAATCGCCGACCAGCCGTCGCCGACTTCGGTGACAGCTGCGCCCGACCCGGTCGAGTTGGGGCCTGGCATTCCGGATGTCGCCAAGATTTCGGCGGGAGCCACAATTTTACCGGCTCCCACTTCGCCGCAGCCACAACCCAGTGTGGTGTTGAGCGCCAGCAAAGGGAAACGGTACGAGGCCGACAAGCGAAGAAAGAATCTGGGGTCACCGAGAGATTTCGCCAAGAAGCTGGCCGACGACGGTGTCTTTCATTCCTCGGCGGGCGGTCGAGCCTTGCCGGCTGAGGGTCGCGACCAGTTGGGCGCCGCACTCGGCGATGTGGGCGGAGAAGCCGGTTTGGGAACGGGACCGCAATTCGGCGGCGACAAGCACGATTTGATTGTCGAAAACGAGTTCATCGAGACGAAGGGGCTGGACGCTCTCTCGACATTCTCGATCGATGTCGACACGGCGTCCTATGCGAAGACGCGGATGTATCTGATGGAGCACCGGCAGTTGCCCCGCCGCGACGCGGTGCGAATCGAAGAGTTGGTCAACTACTTTGTCTACGGTTACGAGCCGCCCGGCGACGACCATCCGTTCGCGGCTCATCTAGAGGTTTCCGATTGTCCGTGGAACGCCAAGCATCGGCTCGTCCGCGTCGCCTTGAAGGGCAAAGTCGTTGAGCAGGAGAAACGGCCGGCCAGCAATGTGGTCTTCCTATTGGATGTCTCCGGCTCGATGAACAAGCCGAACAAGCTGCCTTTGTTGAAACGCGGAATGAAGATGCTGGTCGACAACCTGACCGAGAACGATCAGGTCTCGATCGTCGTTTATGCGGGAGCGGCTGGTTTGGTTTTGGACGCCACCCACGGCGACGATAAGAACACCATCATCGGCGCCCTCGATCGGCTCAAGGCCGGCGGTTCGACGAACGGCGGCGCAGGAGTCAACCTGGCCTATCAGACGGCCCTCGACCATTACATCAAGGGTGGCGTGAACCGGGTGATTCTCTGCACGGACGGAGATTTCAATGTCGGAATGACGGGCACGGATACTCTGGTCAGTGTCGCTGAACGTAACGCTAAGAGCGGCGTCTTTCTGTCCGTGCTCGGCTTTGGTATGGGCAATCACAATGACGCCATGCTGGAGCAGATCTCCAACAAGGGCAACGGCAACTACGCGTTCATCGACACGGAGAATGAGGCTCGCAAGGTTCTGGTCGAGCAGCTGAGCGGCACGCTCGTCACGATCGCCAAGGATGTCAAGATTCAGGTTGAGTTCAATCCGAACCAAGTGAAAGCTCATCGACTGATCGGTTACGAGAATCGAATCCTCGCTCACCAGGATTTCAACGACGATAAAAAGGACGCCGGCGAAATCGGCGCCGGGCATACGGTCACCGCACTGTACGAAATCGCGCCAACCGGTGAAGATTCGTCAGTCGATCTGCCGGAAGTGGATGAACTGAAGTATCAGAAGAAGTCCAAGCTGTCGAAGGCGGCGTCCAGCGGCGAACTGCTTTCGTTGGCGATTCGCTACAAGTTGCCCGACGAGGAGACGAGCACGAAGTTGGAGTTCACGTTGACCGACGAAGGCAAGAAGTTTGGTCAGACGGATCGCGACTTCCGCTTCGCCGCCTCGGTGGCCGCTTTCGGTATGGTGCTTCGCAACTCGAAGTACAAGGGCGACATCAGCTACGAGGCGATTCTGGAAATCGCCAGTGAGGCGGCGAGCGACGACAAGACCGGCTATCGCGCCGAATTTCTCAGTCTTGTAGATCGGGCTCGACAGATTGCTGGCGGAAACCAGTAGTCGCAGTTCGCCAGAACCAGAGGGCGGCGGCCGGCGGAGCGACGATGACCGCGAACATGATGGCGTGCAGCACCACGACCACAAAGAGGATCGCGAACATCAGCGACAACATCGCCATGCACTGACGAATGTTGGATCCAAAGGCGCCGCCCATCGCGGCGATGTAGACGGACGAACCGCACGCCATCAGCGACATCGAACGCAAGGTGAATTGAAAGTCGTGCATCTCGCCATTGTCGCAGATCCCCGCGGCTCGGCAAAGTGATTCGTGGCCGCTAGCGATCGGCGGCGCTATCCTCCCCAAGCCCAAGCCGCTGGCGCCCATACCCGGGTGACTCGACCTTCTCGACCCACTCGCGGTGCTCAAAGTACCATCGCACGGTTCGCCGCAATCCCTCTTCAAGAGACAACTGCGGCCGCCACCCGAGCCCGCGAAGTTCGCTCGTATCTAGAGCATAGCGGCGATCGTGTCCGGGGCGATCGGTCACGTGTTCAATCAAGCTCGCCGCCGGCGCCGCGTCCGGCTGAAGTTCGTCAACGAACTGGCAGATCATGCTGACGAAGTCCAAATTGGAAACCACCCGACCACTGCCAACGTTGTAGAGGCCGCCCGGGACGCCGGCCGCCAACAATTGATGCAGCGCCAGACAATGATCCTCGACGTGGATCCAATCGCGCTGCTGCAGCCCGTCGCCGTACACGGGCAGCGGCCGGCCCTGCATTGCGTTGAGTGCGATGAGCGGCGTCAGCTTCTCCGGGAACTGAAATGGACCGTAATTGTTCGAACTCGTTGTCGTCACAACCGGCAGACCGTATGTCTGGAAAAACGCTCGACCGAAGTGAACGGCCGCCGCTTTCGAAGCCGCATAGGGCGAGTTGGGACGGAAGGGGTCTGCGACAGTGAAATCGTGGGCCGCCGCCGCCGTCCCGTAAACTTCATCCGTCGAGACGTTGATAATGCGAAAATCTTCGCGCCGCGCTCCCGACAAACTTTTCCAATGGCGGAGGGCCTCACGCAACAGAACAACCCATCCAGTTACGTTCGTGGCGACGAAAGGAGTCGGGTCGTCGATCGAACGGTCGACGTGCGATTCGGCCGCGAAGTGAAACACCGCATCGGGCTGATGAGTCGCGAAGAGACGACGAACAAGATCACCATCGCCAATGTCGCCGTGGACAAACGTGTGATTCGCGTCGCGCAGTTCGGCGACATCGGGATTGGCGGCGTAGGTCAGCTTGTCGAGATTGACGACCGAGGTGGAGGAGGTCAAGCATTGCCGAACGAAACAACCGCCGATAAAACCGGCTCCGCCTGTGACCAACAACGACTGCATGAAACAACTCGACCGGTAAGTGCGCAACGTCGCCCGTATGGTAGCCGATTTGTCGAATTCCCGCGCCGGCTGGTGGTCAGTTCTCTCCTTCGGGAGCGGCGCATCCAATTCTTAGCGGTGCGATCGCGGCGGCGGCCGAGCGGGGCGTCTTGATTGTCGCGGCCGCTGGGAATGACGGTTGCGAGTGTCTTCATGTACCCGCGTCAGACCCCAACGTGCTGGCCGTTGGCGCTCACGACGACGTTGGTCAGCCGCTGGAGTTTTCCAACTACGGCTCCGCCTACCACGACAACGGAATCGTGACTTTGGGAGCCGACGTCCCGGGCGCGGAGGCCGGGGGCGACGTGATGCTGATGTCGGGCACGAGTTTTGCGGCTCCGATCGTTACTGGAGCGGCGGCGCTGGTGTTGAGCTATTGGCGACAAACGGTCGGCGACCGACCTCCGCGCGAAGTTCGGCGACTTTTCCTTGACACTGCCGATCGCTGCTTTCAAGATACGATTTCATGTCGACAACAGTTGGCGGGCAGGCTGAACGTTGACGACGCACTGCTGGAGAGCACCATGATGAGTCAAGAGCCCGCCAATTCCATGTGCAACCCGCCTCAACCGTTGAGTGTTGAGCCGCCGGCTGCGCCCAGCGAAATCGTCGTTCCGTCGGCGGCGGAAGAGATCTCGACAACTGACAATGTCGTGACACCGTCGCAGGCAGAACCGCTCGTGGAAATGGCTCCCAGTTGCCCTGTCCAGTCCGCGGATCCGGTTGAGTCCGTCGTCGGTCCGCAAGCGATCCTGCCCTCAGCCTGCAGTTGCGGGGGCGGCGCGGCGAAGCAAGTCTTTGCGATCGGTCAGCTCGGCTTCGACTTCGTTTCGGTGGCCCGTCGCGATGCGATTCAAGCCGACATGGACGCGGGCAGCGTGCACGATCGCGAGGCGCTGTGGGCCCACTTGGAACAGCATCGGCACGAGAATTCGTCGATCATCTGGACGCTCACTTTCGACGATGTCCTGCCAGTCTACGCGATCGAACCGTCCGGGCCCACGACGCACCGATCGTACGACCTGTTGATCGAATACATGCGATCGCAGCTCGACGGCCAGGCCAAAATGGTCTCGGTCCCGGGCGTCATCTCAGGCAACGTCCAACTGGTCGATGGGACGAATGTCCCCAAGATCAACCCGGCGCCGCGCGGTATGTTCGCGTGGGGAGTCGAACAATTGGTCGAGCGAGTGATCGCTCAATTGCCCGAGAGACCGAGCGACAAAAAGCTGAATCGATTCGCCCGCGGTCTACGCGACATGTTGAATCGCGTCTATTACATGCAGCGAAACCTGGGCGTCAGCGCAGCTCATCGAGCGCTCAACTACTCCGTCACCAATGCGCTGCCGCTGGCGAACGCCTACGCTGAGGCGTTTGGAAAGAAGATGGAGCTCGACACAATCGAAGTCGACCGCAGCCAGATCTGCCGACCGGAATCAGATTGCTGGGATGTGAAGGTCTACTTCTTCTTCCCACAACGTCAGGTGCAGACCGTTCGCAAGGTGTTCCACTTCACGGTCGACGTCAGCGACATTGTACCCGTCGTGATCGGCGAAGTCCGATCTTGGTTCGTTCGGTAGCGTAAGAACACGTCGCCCGCGCCTGCAGACTCGACGCGTTCATCCCGCGCCGCGAGCGTCGTCCGTTTTCCCGGTGATCAGGTTGAACGTTGAATTGCAAGAATCGCAGACAATCCGCTCCAACTCGACGTCGGGCGGAACCTCGATCGGGTGATTGCATTGGATGCAGCGCACCTGCATGGAGGGTGGCGGGGTTGAGGGAATGCGCTGATCATCGACCGCGGTCCAAGACGGTGGAGGAACAGCTGCTGCGGGCAGGACAACAGTTTAAACCATACCACGGCGCAGTAGGTCCCGCCTGCCGGGGGACTTCGCGACGAAGTCGCGACCATCAGCGTTCCATTGATCATATCTCGACGATCGACTCCGTTTGGGCCGATTGGTCGATCGCTTCACAGATCGTCTGATTGATAACGGCAGCTCGAGGCCACCTTTCGTCGCGTTCGCCGGCGGTGACCAAGCGGCAGAACTCCTCGACCATCAAGACTTCTTGCTCCGCCGATTCACACGGCTGCTCCCTGACGCTGCCGGCTTCGCCGTGTATCCAGTAACGCGTCGCTTTGCCCTCCCACGGATTGACGAAGTCGTCGCAGACCAACGAGCCGCTCTCGCCGACGACCTCAAACCACTTGCGTTGGCTCAAATCGTATCCGCAGTCGAATGAGGCGATGCGGTCGTCCGAGTACCACAGCAGGGCGCTCAGGTTGAAGTCGACATCGCCGCGCAGCCGACGCGTTGCGAAGACGCGCTGCGGGAGGCCGGGGAAGGCGAACATCGTCGCCCGAACACAGTACCAACCGAGGTCCAGCAGCGCGCCGCCGCCGAGGGACCGGTTGAGTCGCAGTTCGTGGGCGACCGCTCGCTGCAGATTTGACTCCGCAATCGCCAGATGAGACGGTTTGAACTTCAGGTACGAGTCGAGGTTCAGGCCGAACGCTGAAGTGGCGCGACGCAGCTTGCCAAGCTCCGCCAGGCTGGCGCTCATCGCCGCCGTGCGGGGATGGTGAACCCACATCGTCGCGTCCATCAGCTGCACATCGTTGGCCGCGCAAGCCGCCGCCATTTCCTCGGCCTCACGTGACGAAACGCCGAGCGGCTTCTCGCAGAGCACGTGCTTGCCGTGCTCCGCGCAACGAATCGTCCACTCAGCGTGCATCGATGGCGGCAACGGAATGTAGATCGCATCAATCGTGTCGTCGGACAGCAGAGCTCGATAGTCGCCCAGCGCCGCGCCGGCTCGATGCTGGTTGGTCCACTGCTCAGCGCGAGCCAAGTCCCGGCTGGCGACCGCCGCCAGCTGAGCTCCCTCCGCCGCGTGAATCGCCGTCGCCAGTTTCGCGGCGATCCGCGCCGTGCCCATGATGCCCCAACGAACGGATGCTGATGTCATGAATGTGCTCTCAAGTCCTCGTTGGAGATACGTACGATGGCCTTCCGAGGCGCCTTCCGAGGCCGTCGAGAGTTGAGGTTCCACTTACTTCAGTGCGAAATCTTGATTCGACAATGAGCGCGAATCGGAAGGTGGATCTCGGTCTAGCCTGCTCTCGACAGGACTCGGAAGGCGCCTTCCGAAGCCATCGTACATTCGACCGCGCCGTCAATTCAATCGTCGCTCCGAACATGCCCACGCAGTTCCGACATTTCCCTTGTGAGGGCGCGGCGGCCGATCTCGAGCTCCGCTTTGTGTGTGGCACTGCCACTGGCGGTGAGTTCGCCGTAGAATCCAGTCGAATTCCATTCCCACTGCGAGTAGGCTCATGGCGCTGCTCATCGACGGCTACAACTTGTTGCACGCTTCTGGCGTGCTGCCGTCAGACAAAGGGCCGGCCACGTTCGAACGAGCTCGCTTGGCGTTGCTCGATTTTCTGGCCGAGACGATCGATCCGGCGCAGATCAGCCAAACGACAGTCGTTTTCGACGCCAATGATGCTCCGCCCGGTTTGCCCACCGAGGGGAGCCATCGCGGTTTGCGATTCTGCTTCGCTCGCGGTTATCGCGACGCGGACGAGATGATCTGCCAGCTGATTGAGAAGAATTCAGCGCCGCGCAGTTTGACGGTCGTCTCCAGTGATCACCAGATTCAACGAGCCGCGCGGCGCCGCAAGGCGCACGCCATCGACAGCGACGATTGGTGCCGCCGCCAGCTGCACGGCGGCTCCGACAGGCCAGCAAGCGACGAGGCGGCGAGCGACGAGGCCAAACCCCACCAAGGTTCGCTGTCAAAGGACGACGTGCAACATTGGCTAGATGTTTTCCGAGTCCACCCAGATGAGCAGCCCAACGAGCAGCCCGACGACCAACTGTTTCCTCCCGGCTACGCAGATAACCTAGTTGACGAGGACGACGACTGAACTTGGAAATGCGCTGCGAGCCGGCGGCGCGGGTTGCCGATAAAGATTGCAAATCGGGAGCCCCGCGATGACTTTTGAGATGACTTTTGAGATGACTTTTGACATTCAACAACTTCGCGCGAAGCGGACGTTCTGCCCCGTTAATGCTCAACAGCTAGCAGGGGCGGCTCAACTGGCCTACGAATCGTCTGAGCTGGTTGCCGAAAGACTCGGCCGCGATGACATCTCGTCGGTCTGCTTTGACGTCCGCGATACGCAGGGCTTTGTCGCCGCCGGCGAGCATGCGGCTGTCTTGGCGTTTCGGGGAACGGAGTCCAACTCGCTAGCGGATTGGGTGACCGACGCCGATCTGAATCTGGTCGACGGCCCGTTGGGGGGGCGAGTTCACGAGGGGTTTTACGACGCGCTCAGTCACGTTTGGCGAACGATTGACGATGCTGTGGCGGGTTTGGCGAAGGACAAGCCTCTGTGGATTACGGGACACAGCCTGGGTGGAGCCTTGGCCGTGCTGGCGGCCGCTCGCTGGCTCGACGCGGATCGGCCGCTCGCCGGTCTCTACACCTTTGGACAACCGCGAGTTGGCGACGCGACGTTCGCTCGCAATTTCAACTTCGCCATGAAGACGACCGCGTTCCGCGTCGTCAACGACAACGACCTGGTAACTCGCATGCCGCCGCGATCGCTGGGTTATAGCCACACGGCGACGTTCCTCTGCTTCACGGAAGACGGGCGGCTTGTCGAGGACATTCAGTGGTGGCGCGACTTTCTGTCGCGCTGGACGGGCCGTATTCTGGATGTCGTCCGCCATGGCGATGTCGGTTTGGACGACCATCGCATGGACAACTACAGCGAGCTGATCAATGGGTTGGCGCGGCGTGGAAGAGCCGCGTCGTGGCGCGCCTTTGGTCGAGCCGCCTAGGTCCCTCAATGGGGCTCATGACTTGGCGCAAAAAAACCGCACCGCCGAGTAAACTCAGCGGTGCGGTTTGGCTGTTAAGACTGAAGGCGACCAAAAAGACGACGGCCTTCAAATCGACTACTAGTTGCCAGGATCGGCGCCGGCGTCTCCGCCAGCGTCGCCCTCACCGCCACCAGCAGCATCGGGATTATCGGGATCCATACCCGCTTCCATTCCCGGCTCGGCGCCGGGTTCAGCGTCGGGTTTGGTTGTTCCCTCTTTGGTCCCGCAACCGAGCGTGACGAAAGACATCAGGCAAACTGCAATCCAAAGGACAAACGATTTCTTCATTGGTCTTCTTTCCTCAAGTCCTTTTAATCAATCGACGCAAACGTCGCTTCCTGTGGGTGACCGGAAACGGTGTTGACCGCTTGCCAGATGTTACCCCAACGGCCGGCTGCATCACGCCAACGACCACCGCGACCGCCCATTTCGATGCCTTCGTTGATGAACTTCACTGAGCCGTCAGCGACGACAAACAAGGCGCCCGTGGGATGCGAGCTGGAAGCACCGGGCCAACCGGTGCTGTTCACGCCGTAGTGCGAAACATAGGTCGGCTTGTAGGCGTACGGTCGCGCGTAGTTACCCCACCATCGATTAACGACGGCTCCATCGGGGAAGTACAACGGGCCGATGCCGCCCTTGCGCGTCGTGTTACGCGCGATCGTGGGGTGGACGCCAATCGAGATTAAAGCGCTGCGGAAGACGCCGACACTTTGATAACGGCGGCAGCCATTGCCACTGGTGACGCGTTCACGCCAGCTCAAGTTGGGACGGCAGCTGTAGGTCGACCGCGAGCCGACTTCGCCAACCATCACCGTGTTCGAAGTACCGTCCTTGATGTCGCGGATACGATGCGATTTCAGCAGAGTAAACACACCTGCGTACCATTCACCATCGCGGTTCCACCAGTCCCAACCCTCAGCTCCAGCGTACGTTGTCACCCCCACTCCATGAGGAGCCTTTTGGGTGTACTCATCTTCGCTCGGGCAGAAGTAGACCGGCAAAGATTGAGCCATCAACGATGCTTGGTTCTGATCGAGCTGACCCCAGAAGGGGATACGGAAATCAATCGAGTTGTGGATTTGATCGCCTTCGATGAAGGGCAGGATCAAGCACAACCAGCTGTAGTTCCGTCGGTCGATCGACGCCGAGTTTGGCGTGAAACGATTCCAAATCGTTTCGGGCGGAAAACGATTCATCGCTGTGTGGTACTGATGCAGAGCCAAACCGATCTGCTTCATGTTGTTACCACAACTCATCCGTCTCGCAGCCTCGCGGGCCGCCTGAATCGCGGGTAGCAAGAGAGCTACCAAGATACCGATGATCGCGATGACCACCAGCAGTTCGACGAGGGTGAAACCCCGCCTTCTGGACGCCGTGTGCTTCGTCATACCAATGAACCATTAAATAGGGAAGAAAAGAAATAAAAACAACGCATCTCGCTGTCGGAAGAAATGCAGCCGGGCGAGAAACGGGTTAAGTCCCTCGGCAACGACAGCCGGGATGACATATTTTTCTTCCGAGGCGCTCCGCCATCGTACACCACAGAAAAAGTGCGTTCAACGAAAAAAGGAGATGTTTTCGCTTTCCGCGCGAACAAGATCCCCAAAAGAGGGGGCTCGCTCCGATCGCTCGGTGCCCGGTGGCTCTGTACTATCTCGGACGATCGTCCAAATCGTCTCCAGATGATCTCCGGAGATCGTCAGTCTCGCCGGCCCGCAACGATGTCTGCTGAAGTAAATGAACAACAGCTCTTCGTGGCTGAAGGACCACACAACCACTACGCTTCCTCGTACCCTTTGCCGGTCTTTTCACCGACCAGTTTTTCCAGGTGCGCGGTCGCCTTCGCCTCATCTGTGAACGATTTGGTGCGCGTCTGTCCGTTTGTTCCAATACGACCGTAGCGCACGGTGACGTCGTTCCCACGCCGCGAGATTTCCCAGAATTTGTGAGACTTGGCGTCGCTGAATTCGAAGTAACGCGTCAAATCGGCGGCGGTTTCCGCAGGCTGTTCGTCCGACGAGTTTTCGGCGGATTCAGTCGGGACGGATATTCTGTTCGCTGGCGTCGATTGCGGTTTGGCGGCTGGCAGAACTGGGGAATCAGCCATCTCGCGGACGCCGACGAATGACGGAAAGCGGGGCACGCCACCGTCGGACAATTCCTGGTAGCGAAAGGTGATCGACGATCCGACGGTCGGTGGCGCCGCTCGCTGGGCGTCTGAAAAACCTGTGCCGACCGAAAACTCCGTCCCGTCAGACAACTTGACTAGCAACGATCCGAGCTTCCCTTTGTGTTTCCCGCGGCCCGCCTGGTGGTCGATCACGACGGCCTCCGCGTCGTGGAACGTCTTGACCTTGAGCAGCGTGGACGACCGGCCGACCTCGTACTTGGACGAGGGCTGCCTGAGCATCAAGCCTTCGCCGCCCAGCGATTCGACACGCGCCAACTCTTCGAGCAAGTGAGGTTCACTGCGGCACAGTTCGTGGTTGTGAACTTCGGCGAAGTCCGCCGTCGCGCCGTCGAAAGCGTCGCGAAGAAAATCCATCCGCTCTTCAAACGTCTCACCTCGACTCGGCGCGTCGAAGACGAGATACCGGATGTCGCGCCATTGATCCCCTTTGTCTTGCCGGCGGACGACGCTCACCGTCTTTTGGAACTTCTTTCGATCCATCCACAGTTCGCCGTCCAGAGGCGTGGCGGGCAGGCCGGCGACAAACCAATCGGGCGCGTGAAATACGTTGCCCTGCCGCGACAGAAACTGCTTTCCATCCCAGTACGCGCGGACTCCATCCAGCTTCTCGCTCATCCACCAGTCGGTCAGATCGCAAGCGTTGTCCCAGGCGTGGGCCAGCAGCAAAGGCGGACCGGAGCCAGCTTTTGTTGAGCTGGCCGCCCGCGCCGGCAGCTCGCCGCCAAGCCGCTCTTTCTCGGCGTCTTCGCCGCGGAGCTTGCGGATGTGTTTGCACGTCCGCCGTTCGATCGGGTGCGACTGATTGCGCCACGCTGGACAAGTGCAGGAAAAAACTCCGCCCGTGTTCTTGATGACATAGGGCGTCGCCGCGGACCCTTGCACTTCAGCGGATTCACCGTCTTCGAGGTCGGGCATCTGAGTGAGTGACTAATGACTAGTGGCTAATGACTAGAGGCGGTTTCAAAACCTTGTACGATGGCCTTCCAAGGCCGTCGATTTTGGAAATCCTCGGGAAACGACGGCCTTGGAAGGCGCCTTGGAAGGCCATCGTACGGCAAAACATCGGTTTTGAAATGCCCTCTAATG
>JASMLW010000159.1 GCA_030748485.1 Pirellulaceae bacterium | reverse complement strand
CGATTCGTATCGCGGCAAAACGAGCCAACGGATTTACGATTGTGATAACATACACGAACGATTTCGGCCTGCTACGTTTGATCGCGGCGTCGGTGGGTAAGAGTGAACGAACGGAAACGAGCGCGAGCCGAAGGCTCGGCGCGGCAGGATCTCAGGGAGCACATGACAGTTCTACGATTCCAAAGCGGAAAGATCCCACTTCTCAGTTCCTCGCTACTCTTGTTTGCTGTGGCGTCACTCGCTCCATTTTGGTGGGCGGACGTCAGGTTGGCCGACGCCAATCAAGTCAGCGCCGCGGATTCAGGCGAGGATGCGGATGAGAGCGCGCCGACGGTGCGCGAGCGGGCGTTGGAACGATTCGACGCCGATGGCGACGGGCGACTCGACGACGGCGAACGAGAGGCTATTCGCAAGGCCGGGCGACCGTTTGCCGTGAAGCGGCCCAGGTACATTCGCGATCGCCGGCAGCGGAGACGAATTCAGAAGTACGACAAAGACGGTGACGGCGAGTTGAGTAAAGAGGAGATACAGCAGGAACAGGCGGATCAGGCGGTGGTCATGGCCGCGTGGAACAAGCTGGTCGGCGAATACGCTGCCTTCGAGAACGGCCGCGCCGTTGTTGAAAACCTCAAACGGATGGAGCGGGACGCCAAAGAAGGAAAGATCGAGAACTTCCCCGAAGAGCTCTACGAGTGGATTCGCTCCAGCATCCAGCGAGTTGAGCCGGAAAATAAATCCTCGGGCGAGCGGCGGCGGGAAGACAGACATCCTCTGGCGAGATTTGATATCGACGAAAACGGTCGATTGGACGCGGCCGAACTACGGACGATCCGAGCCGCTATCGCCGGCGATCCCCAAGACGACGACAGCGCAGCGCCCGCACCGACACCACTTCCCGTTGTTGAATTGCAATCGACTGCGCCCGCCCAACTGCGAATCACCGAGTTCATGGCGGACAACGAGACCGGCTTGGTCGACGAGGATGGCGAGCTCGCCGATTGGATCGAGATCCACAACCATGCCGCAGAACCGCGGAACCTGGCGGGATGGTCGCTCTCCAGTTCAAAGAAGAACTCCCGCAAATGGAAGTTCCCCAGTGTTGAGCTCGGCCCGGGCGAGTACTTGGTCGTTCTTGCATCGGGAAAGGACCGGCGGCGTCCAGGCCGACCGCTGCATACAAACTTTGAGCTGAAGAAGAGCGGCGAACTCTTGTCGCTGACCAGTCCCGCCGGCGAGACATTCCCGCTCGGCGACTCCCAACTTCCCAAGCAGAAGTCGGATCGATCGTGCGGCTTGCCGGTAGCTGCCAATGGCGAGGAAACCGCCGCAGTCGAACGGCTCGCCTTTCCAACTCCCGGTCGCAGAAACACGTCGGCGTATTCCGGATCGCTTTCCAAGATCGAGTTGTCGCAGCCGCACGGTTTGTTCAAGGAGTCTTTCGCACTGCGAATCGAGACGGCCGAAGAGGGCGTCATCGTCCGCTACACGACTGACGGCAGTCGGCCGGACGAGTTCAGTCCGGTGTTTGCCGGGCCGCTCGACGTAAAGAAAACGACGATCATCCGAGCTTGCGGTTACAAGGCCGGGCACGCGCCCACGCCGATCGTGACTCGCAGCTACATCTTCCCCGCCGATCGAGTTGACGACTCGGCTGATGGACTGCCGCCGGAAAACTATCGCTACGAGTGGGGCGCGGGCTCTTCAAACTATGGAATGGACGCGGTCATCACCAGCAGCGCTGAACATCGTGAGCAGCTGGTCAAATCTCTGTGGGCGATCCCGTCGTATTCGCTGGTCGTCGAATCAGAGGATCTGTTTAGCGACGATCGAGGCATCTACGCTCATGCGGGTTGGCACGGGCGCAAGGCGGAGCGGTCGTGTTCGCTCGAGTTGTTGCCGGGCGTCGACCAGCGCGAACCGGGGTTTCAGACGAACGCCGGAGTTCGCATGCGCGGCGGATCCAGTCGCAACCCGCGAGTTCAGAAGCACTCGTTTCGAATGTTCTTCCGCAAGCAGTATCGAGACGGCAAGCTGAAGTACGATTTGTTCGGCGACGGCGGAGCCCAGGAGTTTGAGAATTTTGACATTCGCAGCAGCCAGCAATACGCGTGGCACCACGGGTTCAACGACCGGGCTCTCTATGTCCGCGATCAACTGAATCGCGACTTGCACCTGGCGATGGGCCATCCGTCGCCGCGCGGCAACTTTCGGCATCTGTACATCAACGGCCACTACTGGGGTCTCTACAACACGTGCGAGCGCCCCAAGGCCTCGTTCGGCGAATCGTACATCGGCGGCGACAAGCGGGACTTCGATGTCGTCAAGATCATGGGCGGCTACTCGGAAGACGAAGACCAAGTGCGGCGTTACCAGGTTGCGGCGACCGATGGCAATACGATCCTCTGGGAACGACTCAACCGCCTGTCGCAACAAGACATGTCGAACTTGGACAACTATTGTGCGCTGTTGGGTTTGAATCCCGACGGCAGCCGCGATCAAAACACCAGGCGTCTAGTCGATCCTGTCAACCTAATCGACTACATGCTGGTGCTCGCCTACGGTGGCAACTTGGACTCGTCGATCAGCTGGTGGGGCGGCGATCGCGGCGCGAACAACTGGCACGGGCTGATCAACCGCTCGCAGAACGTCGGTTTCCAGTTCATCGTGTGGGACGCCGAGCACACGATGCTGGAGCTGATCGAAGACAGGCTGGGCCCGTTCACGATGGGGACCACGGCGGATCGCGGAAACCCGACGTGGCTGTATCAGCGGTTGCTCGAAAATGAGGAGTTCCGCATGCTGGTGGCGGACCGCATCTCCAAGCATTTCTTGCACGACGGCGTGTTGACGCCAAAGCGGTTGACCGAGTTGTTCGATCGCCGCGTCGCCGAAGTTGAGCCGGCGTTGTTCGGCGAAGCGGCTCGCTGGGGCAACTCCAGCAAGACGTACGTAGCCGCGCTAGCGGGAACGCCCTGGCAAGTCGAGCCTCGCAATGCGGGTGTCGCCAAATATGAGGCTTGGTTCGGCGAAGTGAATCGAACTCGCAACGAATATATCCCCCAGCGGACGCGAGTCGTCTTCGAGCAGTACTTCGGTCGCGGGTTGTATCCGGATTTGCCGGAGATCGAGGCTCGCTGGTCGACGGGCGCCGCGCCGCGGTTGACGCTTTCGGCCGACGAGTACGCGATCTATTACACGGTCGACGGCCGCGACCCGCGAGCGTTTGGCGGCGAAGTCCATCGATCCGCGCGGCGATACACCGAACCCGTTGATGCGGCGAACGGCCAACCGATGCGGTGCCGCATTCGCGTGAATCGAGAATGGGGGCCGCTGAGAGAGATTTCGCCGAGCCCCGTATCCCGTTAACGCATCGCCTTAACGTATTGCGTTAAGGTGTCGCCCTAATCGCGACGCGGAAAATGTGGCGTCAGTTCGGCGGCAAGAAGCTGTCGCTGCGAACAACCTCTTTGATGAGCGATTTCAACTTGTAGTCTTCCTTCGCCGCGCTCTCCACGATCGCGTCGACCGTCAGCGAATCGGCGGGGGTGAGCTCTCGGGACAAGGCGTAGCGAAGCAGGTGCGCGGTGAACGCTTTGGCGAATCGCCGATTCTGCTCGACGATCACCGCCTTGAATTTGACGATGCCGTCGAATTCGAACCTCTTCATCAATGTTCCGTTCGCCTCGACGTCGCGGCCGTTCTCGTACTTGTCGCGCCAACGGCCGACCACATCGAAGTTCTCCAAAGCGAAACCGAGCGGATCGATTCTGGCGTGGCAACTGGCGCAGTCCGGATTCTCGCGATGGGCGGCGAACCTCTCCCGTATCGTCAAGTCTTTCTGCGATTCGTCCTCGCTCAACGGAGGCACATCGTTCGGCGGCGGAGGCGGCGGGTCGTTGAAAATCACCTCGATGATCCACGCGCCGCGGGCGATGGGGTGAGTTCGCTTGGGACCCGACGTCATGCTCAACATCGCCGCGTTGGTGATCACGCCGCCGTAACGTGGATCGTTTACGGCCACACGTTGGAATGCGCGCTGCTTCATCTGGCTGCGGATCTCGTCGTCGAACTTGCGGCTGGCTTGCTGCTGCAGTTGGGCCGGATCCTGGGGCGCGGGAATCTGCTTGAGAGTGTTTTCCGAACGCCGCAGCTCGGCGACCACCGTCTTCCTTTGGTCGAGCTGTTCAGGCGTCAGCGCCGCCAGCAATTCCTTGTCGGAGACGTAGAGCCCGTCGCCCCGACTGGCGGCCTTCACTTCCTCTGCGCTCAAGGCGCGGTTGTACAACCTCGCCCGATCAAGGCTCACCGTGAGAAACTTGTTGCCGCCCGACGGCAAGTGCCGCAATCCGAAGATCACCGCCGATTGATCCTTGGGAAACGTCGCCGCACCCTTGCGAAACGGCTTGCCGTACGCCTGTCCATTTCGGTACAGCATCGTCGTCCCGTCCTCTCGATACACCATCGCCAGATGTAGCAGCTGATCGCGAACCGTCTCGGGCGTCGAGTCGGGGAAGTCGAGTGTACGACTGAATCCGTTGCTTCCCGAGATCCAATGCTGGGGCTTGCGTTCTCCCAGCACGATCGTGTCAAAGAAATCGCCGCGCCCTTGGATACCCATCAACCCGCCGCCGCTCTGCTTGAGGTTGTGAACTTTAAACCGCACTTCCAAGGTCTTGGCGCGCAGGTCGACGGGCAGGCCCCCGCTCAACAAGAAGGACCGGTCGAGATGGACCATGCCGTCTTGAAACCGAATCTTGCCGTTCGGCTTCAGGTCGAGCGAGTTGATCGAGTCCTTCAAGTCGCCGTTGAATTCCCAGGCCGCCAACGGTTTGAGATCGACGGGCTCCTCACCCGCCGCGTCTTTCTTCTTTGCCTCGAGCAGTCGAGCTCGTATGGGTGCGATCAGTTTGTCCAGCTCGGCCCGGGTCGTCTTGATCGTCGCCCGTTGCGCATTGCGGCGCTGGTCATTGAGCCGGTTGGCCTCGAGTATCTTGCCCGCATCGACTCGCGGCGGCTGCAAGTCCGACGCGTACCATCTTTGTAGGAAATCGCTCTGGTAGCTGAAGCGCGGCGCGATCAGTTCGACGATCGGTCGATCTTCGATGAACACGGCGTCGAACAACAGCAGAGGTTCGATGAGCATCTGCAGGCTGGCGGGATTACTCTCGTCCAGGCTGAATAGCCGAAACTTTTGTGGGTCTGGAGTGGCGGCCAGAACATTCTCCAGTTGCAGCCATTGACCGGGAAATGTGTCGAGGAAACGTTCGATCCTCGGGTCGGCGAACATTCGTTCGATCGTCTTGTCCAGCGTGTCGGGATTGGCCAGTTCGCCGGTCTCAGCCAGCCGCAGCAGTTCGACATCGGGGCAGCTGCCCCACAGAAAGTAGGACAGGTTTGACGCGAGTTCGAATTGGTCGTCCGAGGAATTGGCGGAGTCCGATCGGAACAGAAACATTGGCGAGCAGAGTGCGGCGGACGCGACTTTTCTCATGCTGTCGGTGAACGAGAGCCCTTCGTCCATTTTCGCCGCGGCGTAGGCCGTGTAGCGTTCGAGCGTCGCCGCCTCGACGGGGCCGCGAAAGGCAACGTAGAGGAATGAGGCGAGTCGCGGTTTGATCTGAGCCCGCGCGTCGACGCCAGCCGCCGGCTGCTTGAAGAACTCATCCCAGATTCCCACGTTCGACTCGTTGAAGTCGGGGCTTTCCACGATCGACACGCTCAGTCGCAGGAAAGCGTCCAGCAGCAGTGGAGAAAGCGTCAGCTGGTTGGCTTGATTGTCAAAACCGTTCGCAGCTCGCAGGTCTTTCGGAAAACTCTTCACACCGCGCAACCCAGGCGCCGGCTTCAGCGAATTCGACGCCACTTCGACTCGATCAGGCATCTTTCCGGTCGCTGCTGAGAGATAGTTCTGGTGCCGAGTCATCAGCTTTTCAGGCAGCACGAACACATCCAGCTTTAGCCGAAACAGGTCCTTGACCGAATTGTTGTACTGAAATCGATTCAACCGCCGGATTTGCAGCTGCCGCGCCGTTTCGCCGGACGTCGCGTCGCGGAGCATTGTCTTGAGCGTGGTGAGCAGTTTGGCGCGAGTTGGGTCGTCCAATTGAGGCTCATCGACCGGCGGCATGTCATTGGCGTCAATGACTTCCATCACTTCTTGGATCAACTTCGGCTTGCCGAGAAGTTGTGCGCGCGTGGCGATCTGCTTCAGGTCCACATCGCCGTTTATTTCGTCGCCGCCGTGGCAGCGAGTACAGTTCTTGGTGATGAGCGGCTTCAGAAACTCGTCGAAATCATCTGCTCGACTTACCGACGCCACCAGGCACGCGAAGGCCAACGCCACCAACACACAGCTGCGATTCGAGAATACTTGGGCAAGCATCAACACCGAACTCCTACGTCCACAAGTCAGAAATAACGCCCGTGCTATCGGCGAACTCGTCGATTTCCAATCCCATCAGTTGAGCGATCGTGAGCCAGAGGTTGGAGTTCAACGTGCCGCTCTTGCACTGTACAAACCGGCCTTGTTTCACCTGGCCCTGCGCGCGGCCGGAAACGATCATCGGCAAGTCGAAATACTGATGCGTCGCTCCGTCGCCGAGTCCGGCGCCGTAGGTGACGATGGAGTTGTCCAGCAGCGTGCTGCCGTCGGATTCCTTGATGGTCTTCATGCGAGCGAGGATGTAGGCGAGCTGCTCCATGAGGAAGATTTCGATCTTCTGCAGCTCTT
>JASMLW010000158.1 GCA_030748485.1 Pirellulaceae bacterium | reverse complement strand
CCGCCACCCCATCGCCGTCGACATCGAGGCATCGCAACACTCGGCCGTGTCCCTTCTTCTTGCCGAGCGACCCCTGTTCGTCGACACCAACGAACACCTCGCCGTCCAATCCGGCGGCAATGCAGACGGGGTAAGTCACCTCGGGTGGCGCAGCGAACGTCGTAACGCGAAAACCGGCCGGCGACTGCACGTCGGTCACCGTCGGTTTGCCACTGCTTCGCTCGGCGACGCCAGGCGGCAGCGGGGGCAGCTTCCCGGCGTACGCTTCGAACTCCCAAAAGCTGGCCCAGTAACGCGGTTGGGCGTTGAGAAACTGGACTCGCAAGAAACGCGTGTTCGGCGCGTCGACTTCGTGCGACGTGATCTGTTGCACCTTCTTGTTGTCGGAGGCGTCCACAACGCCGCGCCAAGATTTTCCGTCGGCCGACGCGTCCACGCGGTATTGGTACGCGGCGTCGCCCTTCTCCCAGTGGATTCGCAGCGACTTGACGTGGTCCGGTTTGCCGAGATCAACTTGCCACGTTTCATTCGCGTTCCCGTTGGCCGCGCACCAGCGAGTGTTCAAGTCGCCGTCCACCGCATTTCGCGCGAAGTTCTTCTTGGCGGACTCTTCGGTCGATGCCTGCGTTGGCCCTCCAAACGCCAGATTTCCTTCGCCGCAACACTTGGTCGTGGCCTGTGCGGCGGGTTTGTTGACAGGCGCGGCGACGAGCGATCGAATCCGGTCGTCCGTCTTCTCGTCGGTCTCTCGAAACGCTCCTTCGCCCAGCCGATCCGCAGCCCACAGCATCCCTCGAGTCAGCATGTTCAGATACTTCGGCTCGGCCATCGTCTCGTTGTAGTGGCCGATGGTCGTCGCAAAGACTCGCGCCTTGCCGTATTGGTTGGTCCAAACGCACACCTGCGGCTTGTTGTCCCCCCGGCGCTTCGCGTGCCCGAGCGGTTTGCAGTTGGGAAACAGCTTGACTGAGTGGTAGAGCTCACCCTTGGGAGCCGTCCACTGTTCACCGAAGCCAGCCATGATCGGATGTTTGGGCTCCAGATTCTCCACCACGTAAGAGTAGTGAGGGCCGTGGCCCGGGGACTGCAGACCCACGAACTCGAACCAGCGATCGTCGCCCGTCCGGTAACAGTGCATCGCGCAGTGGATCAGCACCGCCGGCAGGCCCTCGCGGTGCGGTTTGAGGACTCGTTCAACCCACTCCACGTCGCGGGCGTTGGCGAAACACTCGTTGTGCACAACGATGTCGAAACCGTCCGCCCAATTGGGGTCGTCGTAGAGCGGAATCTGCGCATTGGTGCTCTTTCCTCCTTGCTGGACAACCGTCCAAACCACGTCAGCTCGAGCCGATACGCCGCGTGGAATGATCAACTTCTGCCGATCGTAATCATGGCAACATCCGCCGGTGACGAGCAGCGCTCGCAAGGGGCGGCCACTGCGCTGCTTTGGCTCCGGATCGGCCGCCGTGGCGAGCGAACCGGCGACGAGAAGAAACGGGAATACCGAATGGAGGAGTCTCTTATTCATCAGCCTGCTTTCTATGGGCAAACGTTTGATTGTCGTCGCAGCCCGTGGTTTCGGCAAGAGATTGAAAAACAAGGATGACCGCGAATGACGCGACAAGACGCACGTGACCGGTGACCTCAGCGAGATTTCGTTTGCTATTGTCAGTTTCGCCCGTCGTTTGTCGTCGCCGATGGTTGACTGTCTCGGTAGACTCCAACGGCAACGAAACAGCGAACTTCTTTCAACTCGAAGTGTCTTTGGCCCAATCGGCGGCATGTTGGGACGTACGTGTTGGGACGCACGTGTTGGGACGCTCGTGGCAATCGGGCGAACGCAGTAGAGGAGTAGTGAGATGAGTATGGTGATGGTTGACATTGAGGCCGATGGTCCGATCCCGAGCGACTACTCGATGGTCTGCTTTGGCGCGATCGTCGTCGAGCCTTCGCTGAGCCAGACGTTTTACGGCCGCTTGAGACCAATCTCGGACAAGTGGGTCCCCGAAGCGCTCGCCGTGAGCGGCTTCTCGCGCGAGGAAACGCTGCAGTTTGACGACCCGCGCGAGGTAATGAGTAAATTCTCATCCTGGCTGAAACAGCACTGTCGAGGCAATCCAAAGTTCATCTCGGACAACAACGGTTTCGACTGGCAGTTCATCAATTGGTATTTCCACCATTTCCTGGCCGGCAATCCATTCGGGTTCAGCTCCGCCAATCTGGGATCGTTGTACAAGGGCGTTGTCCGCGACATGTTTCAGTCGTTCAAGCATCTGCGTCAAACGACTCACACACACGATCCGGTCGACGACGCGCGGGGCAACGCCGAGGCTCTGCTGGCCATCAAGGAGAGATACGACCTGAAGATCGGCTTAAAGTAAGCTGGCTCGCCGTCACGGTTTGCACGGATCAGCCAGAGAGGCTTTGCTGAAAGAGAGGCTTCGCTGCCAGAAAGTCTTTCTCAGCGATGTTCGTTTTGTCACAATAGACGAACCTCCGCTTCCCGCCTCAGGCTACCTAGCCCCCTCCCCACGGCCAGCAATATGAATCGCGTCGCGATGTCCGCGCCGGGTCGCGCCACAGCAGTCATTCTGCTGCTGGCGTCCTCGATGCAATCCCTCTTCGCCGAAACTCCCCCGGAACAAGAAGCGGCTGTCAAGGCGATCCGTGGATTCGCCTCCAACGTGCAGAAGAACCGCGATGGCACAGTCCGCTTTGTGCGATTCAGCAAGGCGCTTGTCAAGGATGAGCACGTCGCGCGAATCGCCGCGTTCACACAGTTGGACTATCTCGCCGTCGTTTCGCCGAATGTCACCGACGAAGGATTGAGTTCGATCGGCGAGTTGAAGAACCTGGACACAGTTTTCCTCTCCGGCAGCGGCGTCACGAACCTGACCGTCCAACGACTCGCCGGACTGCCGAAGCTGGAGCGGCTTTACTTGGACGATCTCCCGATAACGGACGAAGCCCTGTCGTCGATAGCCGAAATCCAGCCGCTCACCACACTCAGCTTGAATCGCACGAAGATCACCGACGGCGGAGCGTCTGTGATCGCCCGTCTGCCGAAACTGCAATCACTTTCTTTGAAAGGCTGCTCGATCACCGATCGAGGTTTGGCGGCGCTTGCCGCGTGTTCGTCACTTCGCACTCTGTTGCTGGACGACTCGGCCGTGACGGGCTCTGGCCTGCAGGCATTGGCTGCGCACCCCAACCTCGAGACGCTCGGAATCACAGGCCTCGAGCAGATCGACCCGAAGCACCTGGGGGCGCTCGCGGCCGCACCCAAGCTGAAGCACATCTTGCATTACCAAATCAACGCCTCCGTCGAGCTCCAGACGGCATTTCAAGACGCTCTTTCGCCGCGAACGATAATCCACATGAGTCCGCCCCCGGCGAAGGACAGGAACTCGCTGCAGCGCTACCTGGCCGGTGACCAGCTGCTCTCAGGCCGCCGCGGCTCAAGCGAGTTCGAACGCCCGCCGGAGCCGGAGAACCCCCGAGCCGTCAAGGCCGACTTCGCCGAGCAGACACCCGACTTTCAGAGACATGTCATGCCGCTGTTCGGTCGCCTGGGATGCAATGGGCGAACCTGTCACGGCTCGTTCCAGGGCCAGGGGGGCTTCAGCTTGTCGATGTTCGGTTTTGATTTCCAAGCGGATCACGACGCCTTACTGAAAGGCGACGAGCCGCGCGTCAATCTCAAGGATCCGAGCAACAGTCTGATTGTCAACATGCCCACACTGAAGGATGAACACGGTGGCGGACAACGCTTTGAGCCAGGCGGCTGGGAACAGAAGATGCTGTTGAAGTGGATCGAGTCGGGAGCCGAGGGAGTTCTCGACGCCCCGACGCGAATCGCGCGATTGGAAATCGAACCAACCGAAGTTATCTTCACCTCGGTCGGTCAGAAAGTGCAGTTGCGAAGTGTGGCCGTGTGGGAAAACGGCAGCCGTGAAGATGTCACGCGGTTCACGCGATTTCAATCGAACGACGAAGCGATGACGACCGTTACGGTCGATGGACTCGTCACGAGCTTGTCCGCCGGGGACACGCACGTCGTGGCGTTCTACGACAACGCGGTGACCCCCGTGCCGACGATTTTGCCCGTTGGTGAGCAGTTCGGTGAGAACTATCCTCGCATCGCTACGACCACGAAGATCGACGAGTTGATTGTCGAGAAGCTCGCCAAACTCGGCATGATTCCCGCCGACCGCTGCACGGACGCCGAGTTTCTCCGCCGGCTCTCCTTGGATCTCGTCGGCACGCTGCCGTCGGAGTCGGAGGTGCGCGAGTTTCTCGCCGACCAGTCCGCCGACAAGCGAACTCGCAAGATCGACCAGCTGCTCGGCTCGCCCGCCTACGCGGAATGGTGGTCGGTAATGCTGGCGGATCTGACGGGCAGCAACGCGCAGTATCTGGGTTCAACCGATATGAATCAGCCGGCCGCCGGACAATGGAATCGCTGGCTCCATCGACGGTTGCGGGACAACGTCAGTTGGGACCGCATCGCGGCGGGCATTCTGCTGGCGACGAGCAGGCGTCCGGGGCAGACGTACGATGAGTACGCGGCCGAACAGAGCGGATATTTGCGGCGAACGGAGCCCGACGACTACACAGCGGCCGACAACCCGATGCACTACTACTGGTTTCGCAGCAACAATCAACAGCCGACCGACCGCGCGCTCTCGTTTGGGTACGTCTTCTTGGGCGTGCGGTTGCAATGCGCGCAGTGCCACAAGCATCCGTTCGACCAATGGTCCAAGCAGGACTTTGATCACTTCACGCAGTTCTTTACTCGCATCAAGTCCGGAGCCGCTCCCGATGCGCTGACGGCGCAACTGGATCTCAAAGCCAAGCTGGGTGTGCCGAAGAAACTGGACACGGCGGCCCTGCGCCGGCAGATGTACTTGCGCGTATCCGCTGAGGGCCTGCCGATCCCTTGGAACGAGATCTACATTCAGCCGCCGACCGCGAAGCCGCAAACAGCCAAAGTGCTCGGCGGCGGCGAACTTGATCTCAACGATTACGACGATCCCCGCGAACCGCTCGTCGCCTGGTTGCTGAGCAAAGAGAATCCGTACTTCGCTCGCGCCTTCGTCAACCGAGTTTGGGCGCACTACTTCGGTGTCGGAATCGTCGATCCGCCAGACGACTTGAATCTGGCGAATCCGCCGAGCAACAAGAAGTTGCTGGACTGGCTGGCGGAGGAGTTCGTCAATCGACAGTTCGACATTCGCTGGGTGCACCGCACGATCTTGCTCAGCGATGCGTATCAACGCGGCCATCGCGCCAATGACACGAATCGGACGGACCGCCAAAACTTCAGCCGCGCTTTGCTCCGCCGCACGGCCGCCGAAGTGACGGTCGACGCGATCCTCCGAGCCACGGCGTCCGACGACGTAGCAGCGCGGTACCTCACGTCCGTCAAGGGACGCAAGATTGGGCAGCATCCGAAGTCAATTCAGGCCCGCGGCATCGACTACTCGCTACTCGTCTTTGGCAAACCGCTCCGCACGACCAACTGCGACTGCGAGCGGCAAATGCAACCGACGCTGCTCCAATCGTTGTTCGTTCGCAACGATTCCGAGATGTTGGCGTGGCTGGAGCGCAAGGACGGCTGGTTAGTCCAGGTGGCGCGGGAATTGGGTGAAACGTTGTCGGCCGAGACCGACTCGGCGACTCCGCCCGCCGCCAAACCGAACGCCACGGCGGCCAGTGACGAACGACTGCGCGAGCTGGTGGCGGCGGCCTACTTCCGCACGGTCAGCCGGCCGCCCAGCGGCGGCGAGCTGGAACGCGGCGTGGCTCATCTGAAGTCCACCGAAAACCGCGTAGAAGGCTTGCGCGACTTGCTGTGGGCGCTGTTGAATTGTCGTGAGTTTATTACGAACCATTAACGAATTGAGAATCCTCGATGAGTCAACGTACGCGCAATGGTGTCTCGCGACGCGACGCGCTCCGCATCGGAGCCGTCGGCCTGACGGGCTGGACAATGGCGGGCCTGTTGGAAGCAGCTGAGAAAGCGCCCGCGGCCGGTGGAGCAGCCGCCGATCGAGTCCTGTTTCTCAACCTCGCCGGCGGCCCTTCGCATCTCGATACGCTCGACATGAAACCGGACGGCCCGAGTGAAACGAAGGGTGAGTTTCAACCGATCGCATCGAAACTGCCCGGCGTTGTCGTTTGCGAGCATTTGCCGAAGTTGGCGGCGACGCTCGATCAGTACACGCTCGTGCGCGGCATCAGTCATACAACGGGCGATCACCCGCAAGGCCAAGCGTACATCGCCAGCGGAAACCGTCCCAGTCCGGCGATCAAACACCCTGCACTCGGTTCCATCGTGAAGAAGGAGAAGCCCGGCGACCCGGATCTGCCGGCTTTCGTGGCGATTCCACAAACGGAATGGAACGCGGGATACCTGGGTGACGCCTACGCAGCTTTCAAAACAAACGCCACTCCAAAGCCGGGCCAGCCGTTCTCTGTCCGTGGCATCACGCTGCCTCAAGGACTGACGCTGGAGAAAGTGAAACGCCGCGAAGCGCTGCTCAAAGACGTCGATCGGGCGTTTAGAGATCTGGACCAGCCCAGTTCACTGCTCGACGCGCTCGACGCGTTCCAACAACAGGCCTACAGCATCATCACTTCGGAACGCACGCGGCAAGCGTTCGACGTGGCCGCCGAACCGGAGTCGATTCGCGACCAGTTCGGTGGAGATGAATTGAATCAGAGCCTGCTGCTGGGCGTCCGGTTGCTCGAGTTCGGCGTGCCCTTCGTCACGGTAACCAATCAGGGCTGGGATACCCACCTCGATAACTTCACCGGTCACAAGCGACTGCTGGCTCCGCTCGACGCGGGGCTCACCGCCGCCGTCAACGTGTTGCGAGAGAAAGGACTGCTGGAGCGCACTTTGGTCGTCGTGATGGGCGAGTTCGGCCGCACTCCGAAGATCAACCAGAACGTGGGCCGCGATCACTTTCCCCGCGCGAACTGGTGCCTGTTCGCCGGCGGTGGCTCGACGCCGGGCGCGCTGATCGGCGGCACAAACGCGGCTGGCGATGCGGCTGACGACGCGACAGACATCCATCCGGACGATGTCGCCGCGACGATTCTCAATGCCGTGGGCATCGACCATCACAAAGAGTATTTCACGCGGACTGGCCGCCCGGCGATTCTCGTCCCCGACGGGAAGCCACTCTACTAACGCCGCACAACACCCGGCACCGCGCATCGACTGACGCGACGCGTTGTTGCGCCGCCCAACTGCGCGCACTAGCCCAGCTTCCACCCTTTACGGTAATCGCGGCGAATGAACGGCTCGGCGTCCGGCGCGTTGTCGGCCTTCATTTCAGCGGCGTTCCAGTACAATTTCTTGCCCGCCCGGTACGCCACGTTACCAAGATGATTCGCTTCGGTAAGCCAGCCGGCGTACTCGAAGTTGCACGTCGTCGGATCACCCGTCTTGCAGGCGTGGATCCATTCCGCGTGATGGCCGCGCGACTTGGGAATCGTGGGCGTCGGTCGCTTAAAGTCCTTGAACTTGTCTCCGGGCAGCAGCTGATGCTTGCCGTAGTCGGAAATCAACATCCCGTCGTCGCCGACGAACAAGACGCCGCTTCCCCACGACGGGATCTTCTTGTCCGTCCACGCTTGGGGTTTGCTTTGCCCCTGGTGCCAGGTGAGCGTTACCGCGGGTTGATCCCCGCGAGCGTCGTACTCGTACTTCGCCGACATCGTCGCCGGGGCGATCTCAGGATGGACGGGTGGTCCGCTCGCCTCCACCGTGCGGGGATGCTTTAGATCGAGCGCCCAGAAAGGCAAGTCGATCCAGTGGCTGCCGAGATCGGACATCGTGCCGTTGCCGAAATCCCACCAACGATACCACTTGGGTCCGGGCACGTAGATGTTGTTGAACGGACGCGCGGGCGCGGGGCCCAGCCACAAATCCCATTTGAGTCCTTTGGGAACGGGAGGCGTGTCCTGGGGACGCTCGTGCGAGTAGACGATGTCGCGCGCCGCCTTCGCCGCGGCTTCGTTGGGTTGCCACCCCCAGGCGCGCGAGACCCACACGTGCACTTCCCGAACTCCACCGATGGCTCCCGACTGAACCAACTCGACCACCCGGCGGTAGTTGTCGCCGGCGTGAATCTGCGTTCCCATTTGAGTCGCCACTTTCGCGTCGGCGGCGGCCAGGCGTATCTTCCGCGCCTCCTCGATGTTGTAGGTGAGCGGCTTCTCGCAATAGACATGCTTGCCGAGTTGCAAGGCGGGCAACGTCGCGAAGGCGTGCGTGTGCTCGCAGGTCGAAACGACAACCGCGTCAAAACGATTGGATGCTGAGTCGTACAACTCGCGGAAGTCGAAGAACTTCTGGGCGTTGCGGTGGGTCTGCGCCGCGCGGTGCAAGTTCGCCTCGTTCACGTCGCAGAGAGCCACGATGTTCTCGCTCGAAACAGATCGAGTATTCGAGCCTCCGCGGCCGCCCGCTCCGATGATCGCCAAGTTTAACTTCTCGTTCAAATTGCGACCGCGGACAATCGCCGGAGCCGCCAACACAGCCGCGCCGGCGGCCGTGGATTGCAGGAAGTGTCGTCGAGAAACGGGTGGTGGTGGTGTTCGTGTCGCCATGAGATGACTCCTGCAAAGGCCGGGGCGTGAACCGCCATAGCTAGCAAGCAAGGTTGGCGGGTAGTCGGTATTGTACATTCAGCCGCGGCGAGAAACACTAACGGAGCGCGCGAGCGACGACCGGTCCGTGGATCCGCCTCGTGAGTGGCGCCTGCCCTTTGTTGAAATCGTCAGGGAGAGTTGTCTCTGTGACGACTATCTATCCAACGCCGCACGACTATGACCTCCTCGCCGCTCAATTTGATGGGTCAACCGATTGATTGGCCGCAATTCCTTGAGACTCACCACCAGTGGCTGAGGACGATTGTGCGTGCGCGGATTCGCGATGAAGCGGCCGTGGATGATGTGATGCAGGACGTGGCGGTCGCCGTGTTGGAGCAGGAGTCGCGGCCGACCGATCCGCAGAAAAGCTTCCCCTGGCTCTACCGCATCGCTGTTCGGCAAGTCGTCAACCACCGGCGACGAGGCGGGCGGCGGCGAAACCGTGAGCAGCGGTGGGCGGCGAACCAAACGACAGCAGGGCCGGAAAACCCCCGCGATTGGGTGCTTGAGAGAGAGGCGGAGGACGCGGTCAACGTAGCGCTCGGGCAAATGGACGCCCGCGACCGTGAGCTACTCATGTTGAAATACACCCAGGGATGGACCTACCGGCAACTGGCGGACCGGCTGGGCGCCACCGTCAAGACGATCGAATACCGATTGCTGCGGGCGCGGCGCGAATTGCGAGCGCGGCTGCGGCCACTTGAAGAAGAGACCGACCCATGACAGACGACCTGGAACTCGACATCCAACGCCTGGTTGACCGCGAATTGACGGCTCCGCAACGAGAAGTCCTGCTCGCACAACTCGACGTCGACGGTAATCAGTGGCGCGAGGTTGCGCTCGCCTTTGTCGAGGAGCAATTGATCGCGCAGGCGGTGCAGGCAAACGCGGGGGCAACTGAAAAACTCGGACTCGGCAAGGCGACCGCAGGCGGCGAGGAGAGCAGCGACTGTGGCGGCGAGGAGAGCAGCGACTGTGGCGTCGAGAATCCGGATCTTGACTCGAGCGACCAACGGGAGCGGACGAACGAGGACCGAGCGACAGTTCGCTTTGTCAGTGGCACAGCCACCGATCGCCAATCAGCGATGATCTCGACCGCCGGCGCCATCGCGCTAGCAATCGCGACATTCGTCGTCGGTTATCAATTGGGGCTGCGGCCGGAAACGCAAGCGGGTCCGACGATCGCCAACGAAGAGCCCAATCGAGCCATCGAGCATACGAGGGTTGAGCCAACGGTCGAATTGGCGAGCCAACTGGCCGCCGCCGACAAGCGCCTCCGCGAAGCCGGTTATCGGTTGGAAACTGAGTCGGTCATGCTCGAAGCGGACATGGGGGACGGGCTCTGGGTCGTCGAACCGTGGCATACGATCTCAGTCAGCTACGACGGTCAATAACCAACCTAATTCAGTCACCAGAATTCCATTTGGAAAGAGAAGAGGAGTAGAGATGAGTTCAAAGCAAGTATTCGTGTGCGCTCTCGCGGTGTCCTGCTGCTTCGCGATGCGGGCAGTCGCTGAAGATCCGCCCGTGAAGATCCAATTGCGAGTCGAAGCGGTTGGCGAAGACTCGCCGAAAAAGTCGATTCGCGTGATACGAGCGGTCGAAGCGGCGCAGGCCCAAGCGGTCGAGGCGGCTCAAGCGCTCAAAGCGGCCCAGGCCCAGAAAGCAAAAACCGCCGACGCCAGCAACGCAGCTCGCGCATTCGAAGCGTTGAAGTCGCGCCCGCGGGAATCGGGGTCGGCCCGAGTTTTCCGCGCTGTGCAATCAGCGACCGCGGCCAATCAGGCGACTCAGCAACTAGAGGTGGCGAAACAACAACTGCGGAACCAGCAGTTGGCGGCGCAATTGGCCGAATTGCTCAAGAAGCATGAAGTGGACGAGGCGATGCGAGCCAAGATCATCAAGGACTTGATGGATTCCAAGGGACCGCGAGTTCGCGTTACTCAGCTGACAAAAGACGCCAAGGATGCAGGGCAAGTTCGTTGGTTCTCCGTGCAAGAAGGCGAGAAACCGAGTTATCGGATTGGCATCAACAGCAACGCCATCGAAGAGGCGCTCCGGACCCACCTCAACGTCAAGCACGGTGTGGTGATCGATCGAGTCGTCGCTGATCAACCGGCCGCCAAGGTTGGCCTCAAGCGATTTGACGTGTTGGTCGAAGTGAACGGCAAGGCGATCACCACGATCGACGTGCTCAATGACGCCATTCAAAAGGCGGGCGGAGCCAAAAAGCATGTGACGCTACACGTCATCCGCAGCGGCAAGAAGAGCTACGTCGACGTCAAGCCGGAGAAGCGAGAGCGAGTTGAGTTTCGCGTGCGCCAAATCTACTCATACGAGCCGAAGCAGGTCCGAGAGTACAAACTGCAGTACGCCCCAACTCAAACTTACCAACGAGCGATCACCCGATACTATCAGGCCGTCGCAGATCAGAATCGCGGCGAAAAGTCGGTGATCGACTACCTCAAGTCACTCGACCAACGCATCCGCGAGCTGCAAAAGTCGGTCGACGACTTGCAGAAGAGAATCGACTGATCGAACTGTTTCGCAGTCAATCACTTCAGGCGTGTGCGCCAACCAACCGGTTGCGTCCACGCCTGTTGTTTTTGCTTGGCGTAGGAGGGATCGGGATGGTCGACGCTGCTGGTGACGACGGCCCGCACGTACAACTCCTTCCCACTCAGTCGGATCGACGCGGATAGCCCCTCCGTCTCGCCGAGCACGCGACCGACATCGTCTGAGTACTTTCGCGATGAGCGAATCGGCTTGCCATTGGCGTCTTGTCGAGCAACCGATTTCGCATCGTAGTCCGCCAACGTGCCGATGAACCGAGTCGTGAATCTAGCTCCCTGCACTGGTCGAATGTCCACCTTGAGCAGCCGCGTCGATGGATCGTACGACACGTCGTTCAGGACGACACCGCTGGACGCGTAGAAATCGCCGGCCTTCATCGCGCGGACCAAATGATTCGGCGTCAGGTAGCGCGAACGAACCATCACCCAACCGCGTCCCGGTCGACTGCCGGGGCTGCCGTGATAATCGTGACTGTCGTCCGTGCCGACACCGAACATGGGTGGGGCCTTGAGTTCACCGAGCCGAATGGTATTGGCGATGTCCCACAGTCGCTCGACGCTCGGATGGTTGGCGTCGCCCAATTGCTGCACGCCGGGATGGCCGTTGTAGATCTCAAAGAATCGTTCGGCCGTCACGGCGGCCAAATCCTCAGCAGTTACGGCGAGACCGAAGTTGGGGTGGTTCAAGTGGAGCAGAATCTCCCGCTTGCTGCGATCGGCTTGCTCCCGCACGGCGCGAAAGTTGTTGGCGATCGCCTCTCTGACGGTCGCCCCGCCGACCGGAGCCAGCAAATCTCGCAGGTTGGTGGCGTTCATATGGACCGGCTTGCCCTCCGAGCGATCGCTGATCTCTTCGCCCTGGACGAGAATGAACTTGCCGCGTTCCTCGATCAGCGCGCGGAATTCGTTGAGGGGCTTGAGCAGAACTTCGTGGTTGGCGTTCCCCGGTTCGCCGCGAGTCACAACCCAATCGGCTCCAAAACGGGCGCGGTACTTGGCCAGCGCATCTTCACCTCCGCGGCGTTTGACTTCGCTCAACTTCATCCACTTCTGGCCAACCGAGAGGATGTTGTGATCGGTAATCGCCAGAAAGTTGTAGTCGCGCGTGCGGTACCACTCAGAAATCATCTCGGGGAAATCATCGCCGTCGCTCCACAATGAATGCGTATGGATGTTGCCCTTCCACCACCGCGGCTGTGGATCGTTCGGCACGCGGTCGTCGGCCGGCGCAACGGTTGCGGCAAGCGCAGAAGCGAGAATGACTCCAACGAACGTAAATCTGCGAATATCCAACATGTCGGTCTCCGTCGTGCGGTGAATTACGAACCGCCCATGATAACCGACTCGCGCCCCCGACGCTTTTCGCGTCTCGTTTTAGCAGCGCTAAATGGAGCGTTCGCTCCGGCCGACAGCATTTCGCCGACGGCGGCGAAGCCCGCAGCGGGACCTATTTTTCCTTCTCGTCGATCGTGTAGTCTCGACCTCGATAAAGCAACGCGACAGGTACATAGACTACCGCCGCGACGAGAACTACTTTGGTGAAGAACCAATAGTAACTGGCTCCCTCGAGCGACACCTCACCGTCCTCATTCTGGATGAAGAGGTTGACGAGAGACGTGACACCGTTACCCGCCGCCATGGCCGCCAGGTACATCGACATCACGATTGACTTCATCTTCTTCGGCGTTTGCGTATAGGCGAATTCGAGACAGGTAACCGAGACCATCACTTCAGCCGCGGTCAAGAATATGTAGGCGAGCAATTGCCAAATGATGTTCGGTCGTTTTCCCGTCGCCACCACATTCGGCCAGACGGCCGCCGCGTCATCGTGGGCTCCCGCGGGAGGCGCCGCCTCACTGGCGATCACCTGTATTTCTTCAATCGCCAGACCGTCAACACTCTTCTCGGATCGAATCGCCACGTATTGTGCGCTCCGCGCTGAAAACGAGACTTGCCACGCTCCGCCGGGTTGTTGGGCGAGTTGTCCGACCGATTCCATCGCCTCGACTCGCTTTGTGGCGCCGACGAGGACTTCGAATGTTTGCAAGTCGGTTTCTTTTGGCGCGTTGACGACAACTTGTTCGATCGACCACGAACTACGCTCGCGGAGGCGAAGAACAAACTCGGGGCCACCCTCCGCTTCTTCGTCAATCACCCAAACGGTGGACTCACCATCGATGAGGTTGATCAAAGACGATGCGGAATCCGCCGCCGGAGACTTGATTACTTGTCCACCGGTGATTCTCGATTCGATCAAGGCCGCAATCGAGAAGGAGACGGCAATGACGACCATCCCAATGCCGATGCGCCGCAGCGCAGTCATCTTGAAGATCGGTTCGAGGGCGGGGTAGAGAACGTAGTCGAACAGCGGCACACATATCAGAATCAAGGCTGGGTTGATCGCCGAAATCTGTGACGGCAACCACTCGAAGATTAAGTGACGGTCCATCCGCGTAGCTTGCAACACCCACGCCGAGCCCGATTGATCGTAGAGGCTAAAGAAGACCGCCACGAAGGTGAAGATGATCCCAATGTTGAATAGCGCCACTAAGCCGTCGCGGCTAAACGCTTCGCGAATCGCCCCCCAGCCGCCAGCCGGCACATGAACAAATCGATTCCTTCCCGCCCAGAAGAAAATCGTCGCAATGACCATCAGGATTCCGGGGACGCCAAAGGCGACGTTGGGCCCGTATAGGTTCAGCAACACCGGCGTGGCGATCATCGACGTGAAAGCGCCGACGTTGATGGAAACGTAGAACCAACCGTAGATGTTGGCCAGCCAATGTCGGTTCCCCGAACCGAACTGGTCCCCGACGTGCGCTGTGACACAGGGCTTAATACCACCCGATCCCAGCGCGATGAGCACCAAGCCAATCGCCAGCCCATCTCTCGTCTCCCGAATCGCCAACGCGAAGTGGCCGGCGCAGTAGACGATGGAAAGGAAAATGATCGTGCGGTATTTGCCCAACCAAACGTCGGAAATCAAAGCGCCCAGCAACGGGAAGAAATAGACCGTGCTGACAAAAAGGTGGTAGTAGGCGGTCGCCTCTTCGTGGCCCATCACATCCGACTGGCCCGTCGCAGTGCGGAGATGTTGAGTCATGAAGATGACGAGGATCGCCTTCATACCGTAGAAACTGAACCGCTCGGCCACTTCGTTGCCGATGATGTAGGGGATTCCCGTCGGCAACGATGTGGAATCAGAAGGCTCAGTGCGGTATTTGGACTTCAAGACGGACTCCCCACGTCAAGTGATGCGACAGGCAAGGTAGCCGAAGTCCAGCCAAATCACTACCCCCACGGTCGATCCGAGCCAGCTGCGCGAGCCGCGAGGAGAGGAGCAGCGGAGGCCGAACAACCAACCGGTGGCGGAAGTGGAACGTCGCCGCTTGCCGGGCGGCCGTGTTGGTTAGAGAGAGAGTCGAGCTAGTTGGCGGGATCGACGGCGCGGAGCGGCATCACGGGAAAACTCCCGTCCGCTTCCACCAACGGAAACTCAACCATCAGCGCGGCGTCAAAGCCGGCGTCGCTGGCCGGGTTGTCCAGTTCCACCTGGCGATACATCGACGCGGTGTGCAAGTGGAGAGGCATTTCCGGCGGCGGCTCCTGTCGCCACATGACATCCCGTTGAAAACTCTTTTCGTCGTAGGTCGCGCTAACTTGATCGTAGCTGACGTTGAAGACTTGCTTCTGGTGATTGACGACCCGCCAACGCGTTTGCATGTTGGGATAGAAGTTGTCGGCGCCGGTCATGCTGAACCGGTTCTCGATCGCACCCAACGATTCGCCGTCAACCTCCACCTCAACGCCGCGATGCTCAACGAGCGGAGACGACGGATTGGTGACGACAATCGACTGGCCGCAAGAGACGCTCAGTTTCGGTGGGAGCTGCGTGCTCTGCTCCATGTCGAGCAGCGCTAGTCCTTCCTTGCAGACGAGGGTGACCGCACGCAAGTCGAGTTGCAACTCGCTCTCCGAATCTTGGGCCGGTCCAATCGCCTCCAGGATGCGCGCGGAGGAGACGAAGACTCCCTGCTGCCAACGGACGGCGAACGAAGCCGGATTGACGGCGCGGACGAGCGTCGCCTGTCCGCGAGCATTCGTTTCGTTGAGGGCGATGACCAACCTTTGCGGCGCGCCCTCGCTTCCCGGTCGACGCATCGATTCCGGAGTCGCGCCGCGAATCTCGAAGAACGAGACCTGCGGCTGCAGTATCCGCCCCGTGCTATCCGCATTGCGAATCGTCAAGGTGCATTGCCGCAAGTCGATCAGCGAAGCGCCGTCGACATAGAACATCGACCAGGCTTCGGCTGGAACGTCCGGCAACTCGAGATGGAAATGGACCGCCGAGAACGTCAGCGACTCGCCCACGACTTCGATCATGCGACGGCCCGCCGAGAGATCGGTCAGCTGCGGCTGAAACACAATCACGGGCGAATAGCCCCGCCCCGCCCGCACGTGAATCGCCCGGGGCAGGACCGCGCGGAACGCCGAATGAACCAGCGCGCCGTCGAACCTCAACTCCACCTCCGAGACGCCCGGTATCTCGTTCGCCATCAACAGGGCCTCGTCTAGCGTGCCCGTCACCGCCGCCGGAGAATCCAGAATCGCATTCGGATTGCTCGCCACCACAATCGTCCGCGCCAAGCGTTCGCGCTCCGCGTCGTCCGCACTGGTCGCCGTCTCGACGGGAAACGCCGACACGCCGCCAGACTCAAGCGGAACTGCGGAAACCTCCCCCGACAACGGCGGCGGACCAATCCCCCCCGACATGGGCGAGGGGGAGGCCGTGGCGGCGTCGCTCGTCGTCGACGCGGGTGGCGGCGGCGAATTGCCGTTTTCATTCGGGACTACAGGATCTGTCGGCGCCCCGCCAGGATCGACCGGGTCACGCGGGCGGAGCGACGTCCTGCCACCCGGCTCTTGAGCGGGCTGATCCGGAGCAATCGGAGCTTCAGCGACCGGCATCTGGGGAAGCCGCCAGTCGACGTCGCCGTCGGTGTTGCCGATCCAATCGATTCCAATCGCCGCCCACACCAGCAGCACAATGGGCACCACCCAGGCCGCCGAGCGAACCCACCAGCTGCGCACCTGGTCGGTGCGGTCGATCCAAACCTGCCCTTGCGTGCTGACGGGAATCCCCAGTTGCTTGGCGATCACCAACAGCTCGGCGATCAGTTCGCTCGGTTTCTGGAATCGCTCATCGGGGACTTTGGCCAAGAGTTGAGCCAGTACGGCGGCTACCGGCTCGGGAGTGTCGGGCCGCACGTTGCGCACATCCGGAGCCTCGTCCGAACTATGGCTGAGCAATTTCTGCAAGACGGTTCCCTCGGGGAACGGCGGCTGGCAAGTCAACATGTAGTAAAGAGTGCAGCCCAGGGAGTAGAGATCGCTGCGGGCGTCGGCGCTGCGCGGATCGCGAGCCTGCTCAGGTGAGATGTAGTCGAACGTCCCCAACGTCACCCCGCTGGCCGTGAGGTCCTCGGTGTTGGTCTCCACTTGGTGCAGTCGAGCCAGCCCCATGTCGACCAGCTTCACAACGCCATCGCGCATCACCAACACGTTGGAGGGCTTGATGTCGCGGTGAACAACACTTCGTTTGGCGGCGTGATCCAGCGCCTCGGCCACCTGCAGCGTGTAGTTGATCGCCTCCCCCAGCGGCAGTGGCCCCTTGTTGTTCACCAAGTCGCGGACGTTCACGCCGTCGATGAATTCGAAAACGATGTAGTTCCAGCCGTCATCTTCACCCACGTAATGGACGCGAGCGATATTCTTGTGATCGAGTCGGGCGGCGCTTTGAGCTTCGTTTTTGAATCGCTTCAGCAGTTCGAGGTCGGTGGCCCGCCCCGAAACGACTTTCACCGCCACGCAGCGATCCAGTTCGGTGTCGACCGCCCGGAAGACCGCTCCCATCCCACCGCCACCGACAAACTCCTCCAATACGAAGTGCCCCAGACGATGGCCCTCGAGCAGTTTCCCCAGGTCATTGGTGGTCGTCAACGTCGCCAGATCGCGACCATTTCCTTGGGGGTGGGGCTGAGAGATGACCGTCTTTTGGTCCTCGCGCGCAATGACACGCGATTTGTCGCGGTCGAGTCGATTCGGCTTTGACGTATTGTCGTCCGCCATAACATGTGATCCCGCAGTGACTTATCCGCAATCCGTCGCGTTCAGTGCGTTGATCGAAAGGAAAGGCAATCGGTCCAAGTAAGTCAGCGCGAACTGAGCGAACGCCCGGAGGATAAGAAGGAGGTTTGCGCCAACCAACTTCCTGCCATTCTATTCTTGAGACCCACTTCGGTCAACAAAAATGACTTGCTCCCAACGTCTTACGTTCATTTCGAGGTCGCTGACGACACAGCTCTTGCGAGTTACCATGGAGCCAAATTCACACCAGGGAGCTCCGCGGATGCTACGTACGATTTCCTTCGCAATTCTGTTTGCCTTTATTGCATGCCTCGCCGCGCCGGCCAACGCCGAACGCCCCAATCTGCTGATGATCTTCGTCGACGACTTGGGTATCGGCGATCTCAGCTCCTACGGAGCCACCGACCTCCGCTCGCCGCACATCGACCGACTCGTCGCCGCCGGCATGCGTTTCGACAACTTCTACGCCAACTGCCCTGTCTGTTCGCCGACCCGCGCCTCGCTGTTGACGGGCCGCCACCCCGAGCTGGTCGGTGTGCCGGGCGTCATCCGCACCCACGCCAACAACAACTGGGGAAAACTGTCCAACGACGCCGTCCTGCTCCCTCAGGTGCTCAGCAAGGCCGGCTACGCGACCGCCATCATCGGCAAGTGGCATCTGGGTTTGGAGGAGCCCGACCGGCCCAACGATCGCGGCTTCGACTTCTTCCACGGATACCTCGGCGACATGATGGACGACTACTACAAGCACCGCCGCCACGGCATCAACTACATGCGGCGAGACCGGGTGGAGATCGATCCGCCGGGGCATGCGACCGACCTGTTCAGCGATTGGGCGGTCGACTACTTGAAATCGCGCCGTGACCAGAAACAACCGTTCTTCCTGTACCTGGCCTACAACGCTCCGCATACGCCGATCCAACCACCGGCCGAGTGGGTCGACAAGGTCCGCGCCCGCAAACCCGACATCACGTTGCAACGAGCCAAACTGGTCGCGCTGATCGAGCACATGGACGACGGCATCGGCAAAGTGCTCGCCGCCCTCCGAGAAACCAAACTCGATCGCAATACGCTCGTTCTCTTCTCGTCCGACAACGGCGGTCAACTGTCCGTCGGCGCCGACAACGGTCTCTATCGCGACGGCAAGCAGAGCATGTACGAAGGCGGACTGAGAGTGCCGTTTTGCGCCGTGCTGCCGGACCGCATCCAAGCTGGCTCCAAGTCGTCGCGGATCTGCCTGACAATGGACCTGTTCCCGACGATCTGCGCCGCCGGTTCCGCTGAATACTCACACCAGATCGACGGCCGCAGCATCTGGCCCACGCTGCTGGGCCAGCGCCAACCCGAAGAAAAACGCGACCTGTTCTTCCACCGTCGCGAAGGAGGAGACCGCTACGGCGGATTGACGATCAACGCCATTCGCCGCGGCGATTGGAAACTGCTGCAGAACAGCCCGTTCGCTCCACTGGAACTGTACAACCTGGCGGAGGACGCTGGCGAAGAGAACGACTTGGCGCAAAAAAACCGCGCTAAGTTCCGAGAACTCAGCGCGGCGCTGCGCGTGCAAATTCAACGCGGGGGAGCCGTGCCTTGGCAACGGCCCCAACGCCGCGACGAGTAGTTCGTTACTTGTGGGGGTTGGAGAAAACGAACTCCATCGCCTCAGGTGTTCTCTGGTTGTACTTGGCGTCGAAGTCCTCGTCGCTCATCACGAGGGCAATGATCCCCTCCACTAGCGCCAACACGCCAACCAGGGGTGCGGCGAAAGAGCACGAGAGAATCGTCACACAGAGATAGATGATCCCCAAAGTCGTCGATCCAAGGTAGAAGTGATGAATTCCAAGCGGTCCTAGAAGAATCCCCAGAATCCCTGCGACAACTTTTGTCTTAC
>JASMLW010000157.1 GCA_030748485.1 Pirellulaceae bacterium | reverse complement strand
CGCGAAACAAAAGGAGTCGCCAACGGCGCCTGCATCTTCAGCGACGACGGCGGCGACACTCATCGCGTCCCCTCCACCAGCCTCCACTACAGCCTCGACGAGTGTAAGAGCTGGAGCGAGAACGCACTGATCGACGGAGTGGGCGGCGCGTACCCGTCGATGGTCAACTTGAAAGACGGCACGGTGTTGGTCGTCTATTACGAAGAGGGCGGCGGTTCCAACATCCGCGCCAAACGTTTCCGCGCCACCCGCGACGGCGTCGAATGGCTGAGCCCGGAGTGAAACCAGCGAGTAAGGGAAACGTGAATTCGTCGCCATGCTGTGAGATAATCGCGCTCCAACGTCACCAGATTCCCGCTTCAGCTGACGTTGCCCGCAGGAAACGTGAAACGACGTAACGGTGGTCCGCGTCAGCGGTCTGAGCTTGTGCGCGACCAGACGTTGCGGATCCAGGGCGCGGCGTCTCGCAACGGCTCGGCGAATCGCGGCGTGTCGAAATGATCGAGACCCTCGACAATCACGAATTCGACTTCCACGTCCTTCTCCCGCAGCGCCTCGACCGCCTGCTGTGTCGGCTTGAGCGGGACGACCGTGTCGGCGCGCGAATGGATTACGTAGAGTGGAATCTTCCACTCCACCTGGTCGCCGTCGTTGAGCGGCCGACCCGCGATCGGTATGGCGGCCGAAAAGAGATCCTGATGCCGGCTGGCGAAATACCACGTCCCGGCTCCGCCCATGCTGAATCCGGTGACCAGCGTTTGATTCTCCGCGATCTTGAACTCGGTCTTTAGATGGTCGATCAACTCCAAGACGGCTCGTTCGTTGGCGTCGTTGTTCCAACGACCGGCGATCGAGTCGGGCGCGACGATGATCGCATTCAATTCGCCCAGCGCCGGACCGACGAGCATCTCGATCATGCCGCGGCCGTAATAGGGAGTCACCGGCCCGCCGTAGTGGAGGGCCAGGATCATCGGCGCGGCTCGATTGGCGTCGTGGGTAGCCGGCAAGGACAAGGTGTACCGCATCGACCGGCCGTTGCTCAGTTCGAGTGCGCGCTGGGAGACGAACGGCGCTGAATCCGCCGGGACTGCCGAACCAGCCGACTCGTTCAGTCCACCGTCGCTTGGCTGAGCACCGCAGCCGATCGACAAACACGCAGCCAGCAAAGCGATCACCAGCGCGACGCCGGCTTCACATGGGACTCGCGCGTCAAACATCGATCGATTCCCGAAGTACGTTCTCAATGGGTCACACGGGCGGCGAGGCCTAAAGCTGCGGCAGCTGCCAGGGGTCGCGACGTTCCCGATCTCGCAGTGGATTGTCCGACGGATCGACGAATTCCCACTTCTGCGGATTCCATTTCAGACGCTTGTGATTCCAGTAGGCCAGGTTGCCCAGATGAATGATGGTGACCGTGCGGGCGCCTTTCTCGACCTCCGCGACCGGCGCCTGGCGGCTCTTGATGCAGTCGAGCCAATTGCGGTGGTGGCCGGGCGACTTGGGCAGGTGCACGTCATCTTTCCCCAGCGGCGTTTTGACGATCTCCTCGGGGTCGCTCTCCAACCGCCCGCGGTCGATGTGCAACGTGCCGTTCTCGCCGTGAAACGTGCAGCCGCCGGGCCCGCCATGCTCCATCTCAATCCCGTTCTCGTAAATGAACCGAACGCCGCGAGTCGCTTTGGGATCATCGGGCGGAATGATCTCGACAGGACCTGATTCATCCATCTCCAACGCCCATTGGGCGATGTCGTAGTGGTGCGCGCCCATGTCGGTGTGCCCGCCGCCGGAGTACTCGCGGTAGTTGCGCCACGCCGGGAAGTGGTTGTGAACTCCACGCGGGCTGAGAATCGAGTTGTAAGGTCGCAGCGGAGCCTGGCCGAGCCACATGTCCCAGGCGAGATTCGGTTCCAGTTTTTCTTCAGGCAGGTCGCAGGGAACGCTCGGGCCGCCGACACCGACGGTGACGCGATGGATTTTTCCGAGGCGGCCGCTGCGAATGATCTCGACCGCTTCGCGAAATCGTCCAAACACATTGGAACGCTGTTGGCTGCCCGTCTGCACAATTCGTTTGTGCTTTCGCGCCGCCGCCACGCAACGCCGGGCCTCCTCGATGGTCAACGTCAACGGTTTCTCGCAATAGACATCTTTGCCCGCCCGGCAAGCTTCGATGATCGGAATCGCATGCCAGTGATCCGGCGTGGCGATGCAGACCGCGTCGATGTCGTCGCGTTCGATGATCTTGCGAAAGTCGACCAGCGCGTCGCATCCCTTGTATTCCCGCTTCGCAGTTGAGTACTTCGTATCGACGCGGCGTTTGGCGTGCTCGCGCCGCTTCTGGTCCACTTCGCAAACTGCGACGACCTGCACGTCGGGTTGAGCCAGCAGTTGCGGAATGTGATAGGCGTTGGCCATCTTGCCGCAGCCGATCACGCCCACCGTGATTCGTTCGCTCGCCGCCGCCGCAGTCGAGTTGCCGAGCGCTGAGGCGGAAACGATGGCCGGCGCCATCGCAGCCGACGATTTCATAAAGGTTCGTCGCGAAATGTTCATCGGTGTGAGCTCATCGGTTAGGAGCGTTTTCGAACGTACCGAGACGGTCGGTTCGGCACGGCGTAGTATCTCACGCAGTGCGTGGCGGCGAAAGACAACACCTGTCGTAGGAAGCGGTGTGTCCATGATGCCTCCCATTTTCGCCGTGCGTGAGTGGGGTGATGGGGTGAGTGTTGGCTGATGAAAACGTCGATCGAGCCGAAGTCTACAGAATGTCGGTCGATCCTGACGCATGTTGCTTGCGGCAGCCGAGGCGAATCCGCACGTCGAACTGCTTTAGCATCACGCGCATGTTGTTGATGTCTGCAAAGCCGTTCTCGGCTTTCGTCAGTTCTGCTGGACTACGCCTTCCCGCCTTGGGCGATCTTCACCCTCAGCAGATATGCAAAGGTACCCGTCGACACTTTCCACACGACCGACATCCTGGTCAAACAATCGCTCGAACGCTTCTGGGAACCGAACGTTGAGCGCTAAAGCACGTTCGACCGATTGGTTGTCACACTCCTTTCGCGAATCCGAGAAAACGACCGTGATTTCTCGGACCCTGTGCGCCGCTGGGGGCGCGAAATCTGCCCCGTTGACTCGTCCCGCCTTCACCGGCTTCAGTTGACTGCCTTTGCGACGTGGTCGGAGGCAAGCTTGCGGGGGTGTGGATTGGCCTCGCTCCCAGGCAACGTCGTGAGCACGATGCAGATGGTATCCGACGCCGGATCGGCCCAGGCCAGAGTTCCCGTGGCCCCCGTGTGCCCGAATGTTGCTTCCGAACAGCCCCGGCTGCCGGCTCCAGCCCCGACATCAAAGCCAAGACCCCGCGACGGGAGACCTTTGCGGTTGTGGTTTCTCACCATCAGTCGAGCCGTTTCGGGCCGGAGAACCGCTCCTCGCCGGTAAAGGAACTCGCCAAAGAACGTCGCCACGTCCTTCGCCGACGCGTGCACGCCGGCCCAGGGTGCTCCGAGTTTGCGCCAGTAGAGACTGTTATAATCCCAGTCCTTGGCGGATGGGTCTAACCCCGGTCTGACCTTTGTTACGGGCTGGCATCGAAGCACCTCCTCGAGCCGGAACCGCCCAAGTCCCAAGGCGGAACGCTTCATTTCGAGCGGCTGGAACAATGCGCCGTCGATGAACTCGAGGAAGTCCGCGCGACTGATGCGCTGAGCCACTTCGCAAGCGACGAGGATGCCCATGTTCGCGTACCGGTAACGGGAGCCCGGCTCGAACAAGAGGGGCGTACGGATGGCTCGAGCAATATGCTCCGACAGCTTGGCCTGGCGGTCCCACAAGGACCCGAACTCGGGCAATATGCCCGGAAGGCCCGAGACGTGCGTAAGCAACTGGCGAATCGTGATCTTGTCCCTTGAATCACCGGTAAACTCGGGGATGAACTTCTTGACCTTATCGTCAAGCCGAAACTCGCCCTTGTCGTAGAGCGTCATCAGGGCCGCCACGGAAATCGGCTTCGAGATCGAAGCCAGCAGGAACATGTCGTCCGGGGACTTGGACGCCCCGAAGGACCGGGCCAACACCTCTCCGCGATGACGAACGTAGAGGGCTCCCGCGTAGATCTGGCCTTCCGCCGCTGCCTTGGTCAAAACCGCAACGGCGGTATCCAGGTCATTCCGACGCACCGCGGCTAGCAGCGGAGCCGCCAAGGCTGTTCCGAAACAAGTTTGCAGGAAGGCGCGGCGTTGCATGGTACTAACCTCAATCAAAAGTCGCGGAACGATCGCAACCGAACTGGCCAGAGGCTGGCCGTTTGTCGGTGCTTTTGCCAAAGTCTCGACCACTTCGGCTACGGGATGTGTGGAACTACCCGACCTCCATTCTGCTCGATTTGGCCGTTTCGCGAAGCACGCTCCAAGATGGAAGACGCCGCATCTTAACATGGAATGTGCGCCGCGGACGATCCGCGGAACGGTCTGATTTCACCGCGGCCCCAATCCACGTCGAAAAACTCGTTGACGCCGCTACCTCGAGGGGTCCAGCGGTCGCTACCGGCGCCGCCGCCGGCTGTGTCGTGGCCGGCGACCAGTGTGTCGTTGCCTCCGCGGCCGGAGAGGCTATCATCACTGTTGCAAAAACCAAAAACCTTCGAATTGCGGATGCGACAGAATCTATCCTGTTCAAGAGCTTTCCCATCCAAGCGGACTGACACTTTTTCACCATCCGCCGTTGGAGGCGGATAATGGCCCCAGGCCGGCAAGCAACTACGGCAATTTTCGGAAAGTGCAGTTGGTTGTAGGCATGAGGAGGAAATGTCCAATGAGATGCCTGGTTATCCCGTTGATCATGCTCTTTCTGGTCCTGGTGAAAATGAGTGCGTGGCAGGAACCCGCGGCGGCGCAAACCGCTCAGGTCAAAGCCCGGACCGCGATCGCCGTGTGGGACACGGGCCGGCCGGCGGCGGCGGCGCTGGCGCCAGCGGCTATTGCAGGCGAGAACGACTGGTCGAGGATCCCCTTGGGGAAGCCGGCCGATTCTTTTCAGGGCGATGCTATCCTGAGCAATGGCCGGATCGCCGTCGTGCTGCGAAAGCTCGATCGAGCCGTGGAGGTGTATAGTCTGAAGCCGTCCGGGGCAGTGGCCCGCCTGCGCCTTCAGTTGCTGAGCGCCACGGAGGCGGCGGATCGCCTGGAGCAGATCGCTCTCGTGGAGCGCAACCGAAGCAGCGCCCGCCTGGAGGTCACTTTCCGGACCGCCGAAGGCGCCAAGATCGTCAGCAGGTTCCGCCTCAAGCGCGGCGAGGTTGCCGTCCAGGTTGAACCGGGAGACGGAGCGATTGGGCTGCGGGTGGAGTGTCCCGGACGCTTCGTCGTCCTGCCTGAATTCTTCGCCAACGACGTTACCATCGACGCCGCCGATCTGCCCCTGGAAAGGGTCGCGCTGCCTAACGACAACATTGTCCTCCACCTGACCGGCCAGGGAGAGGCCATCGGCATGTGCTTCTTCGAGAAGCGCAAACAGGATGCCCAGGTTACGCTTGGCGGTACTGGCCGTGAGCGCCGGATAACCGGCTCGGAGATCAGCTTCGAAGGCCAGAAGATTTGGGTGGCCGTGATGGAGGCTCCGCGGATCTGGCACACGCATGAGCTGATGTCAAGCGACAGCGGCAAGGTCATC
>JASMLW010000156.1 GCA_030748485.1 Pirellulaceae bacterium | reverse complement strand
GGGGCGACGCGAGAATGGAGCGTTGGTTGCAGCTGGAACGCCTGGTTCACCCGTGCTCAAGCACGGGCCTATGCCGCCTGCGGCGGAATGGAGCGTAAACGCCCCTGCCTCCTTAGTCATTAGTCCTTCGTCATTCCTTAGTCATTAGTCCTTAGTCATTAGTCATTCCTTTCTCCGCTGCCGGAGCGTCGCTGCGCTCCTCGATCGGGCCTATTACTTGTGTCGGTCGGACCAGGCGCAGCGCCGTCTGAACGCAACTATAATGTCGCACGTCACCCGTTCGCTTTTGAATTCTCGCGAGGAGTCGTTATGTCCATACCATCGACCACCAAATTCTCTTTCGGTACGGCCATCGCCATCGTCGTTTTGACGACGTCCATCGCAACGGCAGACGATATTTTCCCCGCAGACGCCAAGCTGGAAACACTGTGGGAGGAAGGTGGATTCACGGAAGGCGCGGCGGCGGGGCCGGACGGGCTGCTCTACTTCAGCGACTTTGCTCAACCCTTCAACGCGCGGCCGGCGCGGATCATGAAGTTCGATCCGGCCACCGGGAAGACGACCATTCACAGCGCCGATAGCAAGATGGCCAACGGCCTGATGTTCGATCGCAAAGGACGACTCTACGCATGCTGCGCTTCGCCGCTGGGCGGACAACGCGCGCTGGTGCGGGTCACGAGAAAGGGCAAAATCAAACCGGTCGTCGAACGGTTCGAAGGAAAGCGATTCAACTCACCCAACGACATCGTGATCGATCGCCAGGGCCGCATCTATTTCAGCGATCCCAAATACGTCGGTCCGGAAGAGATGGAGCTCAAGTCGATGGACGTCTACCGACTCGACCCCGACGGCGCGCTCCAGGTGGCGACGAGCGAGATCAGCAAGCCGAACGGCGTCATGTTGTCTCCCGACGGCAAGACGCTCTACGTCGCTGAAACGGACAACGGCACGGACAAAGCGGACTCTGTCACCGACGCCAAACGAGGGCGGATGACCCTCAACGCCCTGCCCGTCTCGGCGGACGGAAGTCTCGGCAAGAAACGAGTGATCGTCGACTTTGGCGACCAGGTCGGCATCGATGGGATGACGGTCGATACGAAAGGCCGCATCTACGCCGCCGTTCGCTCTGAAGAGTCGTTCGGCATCTACGTCTTCTCTCCCGAGGGAAAGCAACTGGGAAAGGTGAAGACGCCCGAGTTGCCGACGAACTGCACGTTCGGACGCGGCCAGGCGGCGAGCACACTTTACATCACGGCCGGCAAAGGTTTCTATCGGATCGAGACAAACGCCACCGGACACCATCCAGCGCTTGCCAAACGATAGAACGGCTCGCCAAGCGAGAGAACGGGCGAAGACGACTTTACGACACGATGCCGTCGATCACTTTTCCGCGGACATCCGTCAGCCGGTACCAACGGCCCTGATGCTTGAACGTAAGCCGCAGGTGATCGATGCCCAGTAGATGCAGAATGGTCGCCTGCAGATCGTGGATGTGCACCCCGTTCTCGGCGATGTTGTAACAATAATCGTCGGACTTGCCGAAGCGGACGCCCGCTTTCACACCGCCGCCGGCGAAGAAGACGGAGAAGCAGCGGGGATGATGGTCGCGGCCAAAGTTGCGGACAAACTTCCCTTGGCAGTAATTCGTCCGGCCGAATTCACCTCCCCAAACGACAAGCGTATCGTCCAACAGCCCGCGGCGACGCAGGTCTTTGATCAGAGCGGCGGTCGGCTGATCGGTTTCGCCGCATTGACGCTTCAATCCGGACTCAATTCCGCCATGCTGATCCCAACCTTGATGGTAGAGTTGGATAAAGCGCACGCCGCGCTCGGCGAGTCGTCTCGCCAATAGGCAATTGGCGGCGTAGGAGCCGGGATTCTTGGAGTCCTTGCCGTACAGATCGAAGACCTCCGCCGGTTCGTCGGCGGTGTTGGTCGCTTCCGGGATCGACTGCTGCATGCGGCGGGCCAGTTCGTACTGAGCGATGCGCGATTCGATCTCGGGATCGCCTTCGCGCTCCAACTCCAGCTCGTGCAACTCCTTCAGCTTGGCGAGCATTCGCGCGCGGGAGTCGGCGTCGAGTCCGGCTGGATTGTTGAGGTACAGCACGGGTTCGCCGCCCGATCGAAAACGAACGCCCTGGTACTTCGACGGTAGAAAACCCGACCCCCACAATCGGGATACGAGCGGCTGGCCGCCCTTCCCTTTTGTGACGAGCACGACAAAGGCCGGCAGGTTTTCATTCTCGGCTCCCAGTCCGTACTGCAGCCACGCCCCCATACTCGGCCGGCCGGGGAACTGTGAGCCCGTTTGCAGGTAGGTGACGCCCGGACCGTGGTTGATCGCTTCGGTGTGAACTGAGTTGATGATGGCGAGTTCATCGGCGACGGTGGCCAAATGCGGCATGACCGAGCTGATCCAGTGCCCCGAGTCGCCGTACTGTTTGAATTCAAACGGGCTCCCCGCCAGGGGCAAGCTGGCCTGATTACCCGACATGGCCGTCAATCGCTGGCCGCGACGAATCTCATCGGGCAGCTCTTGTCCCTGCAATTTTTTCAGCAGCGGCTTGTGATCGAGCGTGTCCATCTGTGACGGACCGCCGCTTTGAAACAGATAGATGACTCGCTTCGCCTTGGGCGCGAAGTGGGGAATCGCGTCGGCGGCCGACGCCGGCGATTTCATCAGCTCGCTTAACGCCACCGCGCCGAGACCGGCTCCGAACCGCTGGTAGAATGAGCGGCGGCTCATTCCGATCCCGCTCTCGTAGCCACTGCACTGGTTCAATCTGTCCATGTGATTCTCTCAGCCATTATCGTTTCATGATGCATTCGTCGTAATTCAGCAGCGTGTTCGCGACGATGGCGGCAGCCGCCAAGCGCGCCGCGGGGAGCCCTTTGTCGGCCACCGCGTCGCCAACTTTGAGCAGCGCTTGCGCCGCCTCACCGTGATCCGCATAGTGTTCCGTCTGCTGGACGAGCAGGTCGCGCAACAACTCCGACTCCCGTTTTGCCGGATGGCGGCTGGTGAGCGTGACAAACATGGCGTCAATCAGTTGCTCGTCGTCGTCGCCGTGCTGTCGCAACAGCCGTTGGGCCAGAACCCGCGCCGACTCGACCAACTGAGGATCGTTGAGCAATACAAGCGCCTGCAGCGGTGACGAGGTGCGCTCCCGCTTCACGTTGCAGACGTCTCGCTTCGATGCGTCGAGCGCCATCATCACGGGCGCCGGCGCGGTCCGTTTCCAATAGGTGTAGAGGCTGCGTCGATACAGCCCGTCTCCCTTGTCGCGCCCCACCGGCTTGAACGACACGGCCACTTCGTACGGCTTCGACGGCGGACCGCCTCGGCGCTGCGCCAACAGACCGCTAACGAACAGCGCGTTGTCGCGGATCATCTCCGCCGGTAGGCGGTGGCGAGGCCCGCGAGCCAGCAGACGGTTGTCAGGATCTCGCTTGAGCAACTCGCTGGACGCAGTCGACGATTGGCGATAGGCGTGAGACAAGACGATCTTCTTGAGCATTCGTTTAACGTCCCATCCCGAGTCGATCAGGTCGCGAGACAGCCAGTTGAGCAGATCCGGATGGGTCGGCGGAGTACCTTGGCTGCCGAAGTCCTCGGGCGAGCGCACCAGCCCGACCCCAAAGCACTGTTGCCACAATCGGTTCATCGTCACCCGCGCCGTGAGCGGATGATCGTCCCGCGTCAGCCATTGCGCCAGCCCGAGGCGATTTCTCGGCGTCTCTTCTCCAAATGGCGGGAAAGCAGATGGCGTGCCGGGCTCGACAGGTTCCATGGGGGCGGCGTAGCTCCCCCGCCTCAGGACGAACGTCTCCCGCCGCGGCGACAGCTCGCGCATCACCATGATCTCGGTGACGCCGTCGCCCGCCGCATTGCGCTCGCTGCGGAGTTTGGCGAGGGCGTCGAGTTGCGATTGGTATTTCTCGTCGGTGGTCGACAGGTAATATGCGCGAAGGTTGGCCAGCGTGACCGGGTTGAGCTGATCGATCGGGGCCTCCAAGGCGTTCATCAACGATTCGCCGTCGTGCAATTGGGCGGCCTCCAACGGCGTCAGTTCGCGGTCGTACACCGAGAACTCGTCGACCGCGCCACCTGTGAATCCACGGTCGCGAAAGCGGGCGCCGAGCGAAATCGTGTCGCCGCCGCCGCCGGTGATGTTCTTGTAGAGGTTGTCGCGAACAATCTTCGCCTCGACGCGCTTCCCTTGAGCGTAGAGTCGCAACCCGGCTGCACGGCTCGAACCGTCATAGGTGACCACCACATGCCGCCACTCGTTGACGGGCAAGGGCCGCACAGCGCGGACGCGAATCGCGTTGCCCGGCCAAAAGTGGATCAACGAAGCGCTGAGCCGTCCGTCTTCCAGCAGCAGTTGGTAGCCGCGGCTACCGGCGTCCGTCCAGGCGCGCGAGCGATGAAACACAACGGCGCGATCCTTCACATCCGGCGTCTTGAGCCAGAGCGCGACGGAGAATGGCTGGTGGCGGCGAAAATTGCCAACCCCCACGCCGAATGCGTCGTCTCCACTGAACTGAATCGCGGCCCCGATCACTCCATCCACACGCTTGTTGGCGCCCGATTGATGCGTTTCAAAATCCTCCAATCGGATTCTCCGCGGAGTCCAAGGCGTCGGCGTGCGTTCCACAAGCCACTGCTGAAACTGCTCTTCGCGATCCTCGGCGACGCCGGCTAGCGTCTGCTCCGCCGCGCCGACGCGGTTGTCGAAATCGGCGAGTCTCCGTTTGACGTCGTCGGTCGCCATCAAGAGGGTTGGCGTCGGAGTCGCCGGCGTGAAATAGGAATAGAGTCCGGCTTCGTCGATGTTGTTGAAAAACGCAAACAGCTCGTAGTACTCGCGCTGGCTGATCGGATCGTATTTGTGTTCGTGGCAACGAGCGCACTCGAGGGCGAGACCCAGAAACGCAGTGCCGAATGTGTGGTTGCGGTCGGCAACGTATTCGATGCGAAATTCCTCCGGCGTGCTCCCTCCCTCCACTTTCTGCGGGTGGAGCCGGTTGAATGTCGTCGCCAGGATGTCATCGTCCGAGGCGTTCGGTAAAAGATCACCGGCCAACTGCAAGGTGGTGAATCGGTCGAACGGCATGTTGCTGTTGAAAGCTCTGACCACCCAATCTCGCCACGGCCAGACATGTCGATCGCGATCCACCTGGTAGCCGTACGTGTCCGAATAGCGAGCCGCGTCGAGCCAAATCGTCGCCATCCGTTCGCCGTAGTCGGGGGACTCCAACAGCCGATCGACCACGCGCTCGTGCGCGCCGGGCTTCACGTCCTGCTTGAACTGCTCGACCTGCTCGGGCGTTGGCGGCAAGCCGGTCAAGTCGAACGATACACGGCGGATCCACCGCTGGCGCGCAGCCGCTGGAGACATTCGCAGTCCGTCGAGTTGGAGCCGCGCGGCGACGAAGTGATCGATCTCGTTCTCGATGGGATCGGGAGCAGCCGGCAGCGGCCGTTTGACGATCGGGCGAAAGGCCCAGTGGTGTTCGTAGACGGCGCCGGCGGCGATCCACCGCTTGAGCAGCTCGCGCTCGGCGGCGGTCAGCGTCAGTTTGGAATCGGCGGGCGGCATTCTCTCGTCGTCGTCCTCGACGAAGATCCGCCGCAACAACTCACTCTCCGCCACCGTCCCCAAGACCTCTTCGGCGTCCGCGCGGCGATCGAGCCGCAACTCGCCCTCCCGCCCCTCTTCGTCCGGGCCGTGACACTGGAAGCATTTGTCCGACAAGATGGGCCGAATGTCGGCCGAGAAACTGACTGGTCGCTCCGCGGCGAATGTGACATGCGCCGACACGAGAGCAATGGTGATCGCCAGCAACGCCCGCCGCGCACGATCCGGCGCCGAATTGAGTGCGGTGGGATGGTCGGAGGGAATGACGAGCGCGGATGGGCGAGTCATGGGCATGATGGGAGCGGGTGGGGCGGTCGGGGCGGGGCGGGCGGCGAACTTCGATTGGAGCGACGTGTCTTCACTCGCGAATTTACGTATTGTAACAAAAACACGTTTCAATTCCGCGAGTACGCCATGACTTCTGACATACAAATCCAAACGGCCGAACACGACGACGACATCATGCGCTGCTTCCCCGTGATCCAAGAATTGCGGCCTCACGTCCGCGAAGACAAGTTTGTGTCGCAGGTGCGCGCGCAGTCGGCGCAGTGCGGATACGCACTGGCGCTCGCACAACTCGACGGTCAAGTCGTTGGCGTCGCCGGGTTTCGCATCACCGAGAATCTCGCCTGGGGCCGCCACGTCTTTGTCGACGACCTCGTGACCGCCGCCGCGGCCCGTTCACGAGGAGTCGGATCGGCGCTGTTGCATTGGCTCGTCCGGCTCGGCAAGAGCGAAGGTTGCGGGCAGTTGCATCTAGATTCGGGAGTCCAACGCCACGACGCGCATCGCTTTTATTTGCGCGAGAGAATGGACATTACGAGTCACCATTTCGCGCTCTCGTTGGCGACCGTCACGAACGGCTGAGCCGCATTGTTTTTGCATGCGCAGCGAGCGATGGGTGAGAAACCGCAACGCCCGCCGCCAGCAGAGGGACGGGCAACCGGCACAACCGGACTGACCTGACGCGGCGCGAGGCGGAAAGCGCAAGAGCGGCGGTCAACAGCGGAAGTCTTCACCCGGAGTCCTATGCTTGACTAGGCGAACGCCGCTCGCCATTTTTCGCGACGAATTGTCTATGCGAGACTCCCCCGTTCGACAGGTGCTGACATGCTGCGACCGCTCTCAATTCCAACGGCCCCCATCGCGCTCATCGCGCTGTCGCTAACATCCGCCCCGGGCGGCGCGCACGCCGGCTCGCCTCTCGACCACGTTGCGGCGAATCGCGCCATCGCATCGGCTATGCAGTATCCCGCAACGACCTCGCCCGACCGCACACATCAACTCGCGCGAACGGCGCCTCGCCGCCAAGTCAGCGTCTCAAACGTAACGCCCGATCCGCTGACCATCACGCCCAGTCACGTCTACGCGCGCGTCGATTTGCTCAACCGCCGTTTGGACGTCTTGCTGGGCGCGGCTGCCGCGGACGCCACCGCGGCTCCTCGTTCTTTCGAAACGGAGATTCGATCGGATCATTTGTATCAAGTTCAGATCGCCAGCATTCAATCGTTGCACGACTGGCAGGTCGCCGAAGACGTTTCGCCGATTCCTTTGGTCGTGTCGCGTCCCGACACGCGTTGGCCCGCCGATGTGGCTCGCTTGACCGAATTGTTGATCGCCGAGACGGATCAGATCGCCGAGTCGCGTAATGAGCGATGCGACTTGCCGACGAACGATCGGTTCTTCGCCGGTAAGACACCGTCCGATTCGCACCGCGCAGTAGTCGCCGCGGACGCCAAATTGCGGCGGTTGTACGGACGGCGTTCCGTTTCGCTGGAGGAGGTTCTCGCTCAAACGAATCGAGTCGTCGACGACGCGCGACGAATCATGATTCACTCGGACCCGGCCAGCCGCTTCAAGTCCTACTCAGAAATCACGACGGACGACTCGATGCAGACGGCGACCGCCGCGATGGTTGAGCTGCGGCGTGCGGTCGCCGACGTCCTGGCTAAGATCGACGACACGACCAGCGCGGAGCCGGCAATTCCAGCTGGCGTCGAGTTCACACCGTACGAGTTATTCCTGCAAACGCAGCTAGTGCTCGCCGAGTTCAATCGCATCAAAACCGCATGTGGCTGCCGGACTTCGACGCCGTTGGGCGAGTCGGTTGAGCGGATGGAGGACGGCGACATCGCCAACAACTTGAGGTCGGCTACTCACTTGATCAAACAGCTGCCCCGCATTCGCTCGGCCTACACGGCCAGCCTGACGGAGCAGGAGTAGCAACGCAGAATCAACGCGACTTCTTGCGACGCCGCTTCGGTTTCGCGTTGGGATCGTAGCGCGGGTTGGGCGTCGTCGGCACGGGAGCCGACGTGGACTTCCGCCACTTCCGCAAGCTCGCCAACAGCTCAGCCGCCTTCTCCGGGTTCTTTTCGGCGAGATTCGTTTGCTCGCCTAGATCCTCGGCCAGATCAAACAACTCGACGCCACCGTCTTCGAAGTACTCGATCAGCTTCCAATTCCCTTGCCGGATGGCTCCGGCGGGCGTTGTGCGAAACGGGCGATCCGGGTCGCGTCCGCCACCGCCTTGCAGGTAGCAGGGGAAGTGCCAGAAGAGCGCGTCGCGGGAAAGCGTCGCTTCGGCGTCGCGGAGCAAGGGGAGCAGACTGACGCCGTCAAGTTGATCGCGGTCGGGCGTTTCGGCTGCGGTGATGTCCAGCAGAGTTGGGTAGAAGTCGACGCCGATGACCGGCACAGCGCAACGCGACCCCGGCTCAGTCACGCCCGGCCACTTCACAATCAGCGGTTCACGAATGCCGCCCTCGTAGAGCATCCCTTTGGATCCGCGGAGCGGGGCGTTCGAGGTGGCTCCGCCAAAGCCTCCATTGTCGGAAAAGAAGACGACTACCGTGTTGTCGTCCAGATCGAGATCGCCCAGTGTGCCGAGAACCCGCCCGACGCTGTCGTCGACGCTCTCGATCATCGCCGCATAGGCGGCGTTCTTGTGGCGGTCGTCCTTCTCCTTCCGCCGGTACTTCTCCGTCAGCGACTCCTTCGCCTGGATCGGCGTGTGTACTGCGTAGTGCGACAAGTAGAGGAAGAACGACTCGTCGCGATTCGCGCGAATGAACTTGATCGCTTCGTCGGTCAGCCGATCCGTGAGGTACTCGCCCCGCTCGCGCTGGGCGAGGTTTGGATATTTGTACGGACTGTGATAACCGCCGCCGCTGGGGCTACCCCACTCGCGGCCGGCGATGTTGACGTCAAATCCCTGCGACGTCGGATCCGGGCCGAGATGCCACTTGCCCATCGCAGCCGTTTTGTAACCAGCCGCCCGCAGGCATTCGGCGATCGTAACAAAACGATCCGCCAAGACGGTCTTGTTCGGAGACGGCTGGAGTTTTCGGAACGGGTGATTGCCTCGCACAGGGTCGCCAACCGTGTAAATCCCGTGGCGGGGAGTGTAGAGCCCCGACATCAGACACGCGCGGCTGGGAGCGCAGTTGGGAGCGTTCGCGTAGGCGTCGGTGAAGACCATTCCCGTCGCCGCCAAGCGATCGATGTGCGGGGACTCGTAGAACCGGCTTCCCTGAAACCCCAAGTCCGTCCAACCGAGATCATCGATCAGGAAGAAAACCACGTTGGGCCGGTCCGCGCCGGCGAGCGTCGGGGCGACCAGCAAAAGGATCGCCGCAAACGGGATGGAGATTTTGATGTTCATGGTCGCGCTCACAACGTTTCTAGGGAAGGGTGTCCGCCGATCATGTCATGCCAGTTGGCTGAAGGCAAGCAGACGAACTGCGGGGCGTCGGGCGGTGTCCCATTCCAACCAACCCTGGAGCCCATAGCATGGCCAAAGTTCAAACACTCGTTGGTTCGCCGGTTGAGTTCGGATCGGCCTTCATGGGCCTCGGCGTCAAAGCCCCCAACTGTGAGATGTTCCTCAACGGACGCTGGTACCCCGTCGTCATGACAGTCACCTTCCTCAAAGGTGAAGGGCATCTGAGCAAGGGGGTCATGTTGCACGGAGCGCTCTCCGTCGGAGACGTCTACGAGAACACAGCGCACTACATTCACGCCGAGTACTTCGTTGACGATGGCGGACTGTCGCTGGAGCGCACGGTCTTTGACGTGTTGAGCCACTTCGGTTACCGGCGCGTGCAGACGACTCCTTCCGATTTCAACCTGAAGTTGCTCAACTCTGAGCGAGCCGCGCGGGAGACGGGCAAGGTCGTGCTGATCTCCGGCCCCGTTCTCGCACCGCCCGCATTCGCGTGGACGACCCGCCTCGAATCGCGGTCCCTCGGCTCGCTCGAAGCGCCGCGCAAAGGGATCGTCGAGCCCGAATTGGAGACCTGCGAAGGCGACCGCGGTTACTTCTCTCCCTACGGCCAGGACGAAGTCTCGACCAGCCGGCTGCCCTTCATCCGCATCTTCAGCCTCGACACCAAGTCCTACGTCTACGCGGACGTCGACGACGTGAGCGATTACGAATTCGACGAAACGGCAATGACTCGACTCCACCTCCCCGGAGATATGTTGGAAGTGCTGACGCGCGTCTTCAGTACGCCCGTCGAGGCGCTGTTCGGCGACATCATCGAAGGCAAACACGGTGGCGTCGTGATCCTCGCGTGCGGGCCTCCCGGAGTTGGCAAGACGCTCACCGCGGAAGTCTACGCGGAACACACCGAGCGACCGCTCTACGTACTTGAGCTGGGAGAACTGGGGACGACCGTCGACAGGGTCGAGGAAAACCTGCAACTCGTCTTCACTCGAGTCGCCCGTTGGAACGCCGTGCTGCAGTTCGACGAGTGCGAAATCTTCCTGACCGAACGCGGCGAGGATCTCGAGCGGTCGGCGATCGTGGGGATCTTCCTCCGACTACTCGACTACTATCGGGGAATCCTGTTCCTCACGACCAACCGCGCCGAAGTGCTCGACCACGCTGTGCGGAGCCGCGTGATGCTCAAGCTCGACTACCCGGTTCTCGATCAGGAGTCGCGGACCAAAGTCTGGCGAACGATGTTCGAGTCCGCAGAATTGGCGCTGTCTGACGGCGAACTGCTTGACCTTGCCGACACTCCCCTCAACGGACGTCAAATCCGCAACCTCTCGCGATTGGCGAAGATCCTGCACCCGGCAGGACAGATCCGCATCGAAGAGATGCGAGATTTGCTGCAGTACAGCAGCACGTAAATGAAATGCAGGCGGCGAGATTCTCGAGTGGACGGCCGACTTGGATCCCCGATCGCCCAGGTCGGGCGGGCAGTCGATTCAATCGTCCGCCAGCGACATAAAAAAACCCGACCGGCGCGAGGCGCCGGCCGGGGAGTTAAGGGACGGGTTTGTTAAACCGCGAGCGGCTCGACTTCCTTCGCGAGTCGCTTGCGGGCGACGTGGAGCCGCCGCTTGATCGTGCCCAGCGGCGCGTCAAAGTCATCGCTCATCTCCATCAGCGACTGACCCTTGACGTAAAACGCCACGAGGGTTTCACGGTCCAGCTCGCGGAGCCGCGCGAGACCTTCGTGGACCTGCGTCTTGCGCTCGCTCGCCAGCAGATTCGCCAGCGGAGTCGCGCCTTCGACGCAGGTGGCCTCCAGCAGCTCCGGCGCGGTCGGGACATCCGGGCCCCGCCGAACGGCTCGGTTGATCGCCATCCGGTGCGTGATCGAACGCAGCCAACCGCCGAAGCACTCCGGCTGTCGCAGCTGTTCGATCTTCTGCAGCGCCTGGATGAAAACGTCCTGGCACAGTTCCTGCGCTTCGGTGTAGTCACCCAGTCGGCGGAGAGCGACGGCGAAAACGTGCCGCTCGAATCGCTCGAACAGCTCGCCAAACGCCTCTCGATCACCCGCTTGCGCCGCCCGGACGAGTTCCGCGACGCGAATTCGGTCGTTGTCCGTGGTGGTGGTAGTCATGGTTCTTCTAGTTCTTTCTGAAAGGTTCTTCCTGCGTAAGTCAGAGTGGCAAGTGGCGGCGCAGGGCCATTTGCCGGATCGCGGGTGGGCCAAGTGGGCGGCGCCGATGCGGTAGGCGCTTACGTCCCAACGTCCTGGCGGGCGCCCGGCTGACTCTCAGTCTTCGGTGACGGCTAGGAGGGCCCTAACCGACGAGAGTGAGTGTCAGCCACTGCGGCCATGGCCCGGTTTCAACACCGGATCCACTTGAGGCCGCCCTGTGACCTGCCGATTTGCCCTTGCCAAAAATGGCATTGCCAAAAATGGCCTTTGCGGGCGCGGCTGCTTCGGCCACAGGATAGGCACACATAGGCGCGCGTTGATGGAGGCCATGTGCGCGCAAGCTGTTGATGCCAGCGACGTTGCGATCTTGGCGATCTACAATCGTGTCGTTCAAATTGGCATTCGTTAAGCTACGCATCACATACCTCCCCTACGCATTTTCGCGCGCAGTGCGAGAGAGTAAGAAAGATTCCTTCACCGGACGGCTAACTGCCGTCAAGTGAGTATTCTACCGCTGTGGCGGGGACCGGACAAGCAAATCTCTGGGGTATGAGCCCGGAGTTACTACTCGTCCACCCGCGGGTAGCGGATATGACTACTTAGAGGGAAGATCGGCCTGGGGGTTCGCGCCGGTCGCAGTTTTTTTTGAGTTCACGATTCTCTGTGAAAAACAAATCCCCATGCCACTCCTAGAGTCCTCGACGAGGAACGGTATTCCCCAGTTTTCAAGAAATGAAATCCGCTACGCTGAGGAGAGTTTTGACCCGCTCGCCAGTTGGTCGTCTTGCCCGTAGTATGACGGCTCGCCCGGCAAATGACGACTTTCCAATCCCCACAGCCCGCACTGGCCAAATCCTCTGGTTTCGATCGATATGAATGGCAAACACATCCTCGTGCTCGCCTCGCTGCTCGGCGCCAGCGGCGTGGCGATGGGCGCCTACCAGGCTCACGGACTCGAAAAAATGCTCTCTCAGCGCGGCGTCGACCCGGTCGATGCTCAGCGTCGCATCGAAAACTGCGAGGTCGCCGTTCGCTACCAGATGTATCACGCCATCGCGTTGATCGGCATCGGGGTGGGAGTCGAGCGACTGCACCGCCGGTTGCTGGCCGCGACAGTCTCTTTCCTGACGCTGGGCGTGTGCGCCTTCTCGGGCGGGTTGTATGAAATCGTCTTTCGCGGTCAAGCAACCCACTTCGCGATCGTCCCGCTCGGCGGCCTGATGCTCATCGTCGGCTGGATCTTTCTCGGAATCGCCGCGCTGGCGAAGAAAGACTGACCTTCCCACCGCCAAGCTGGGGCGGCAAAAAAACCACCGAGCGCCAGCGGCACTCGGTGGTTTGACTGTCGGACGGAAACGAGAGAGCCTATTCGGTCAGTTCGATACCGAGCTTGGCTTCCTCTTCTTCCTGGATGATGATCCGTGGCGTGACCATCAGCATCAACGTTTGAGTTTCGCGACCGATACCGACGTTCTTGAACAGTCGGCTGATGTACGGCAGCTTGCTCAGCATGGGCACACCCCGTTCGGTGCGACCTTCACGCAATCGCTTGATCCCGCCGAGCAACACAGTTCCGCCGTCCGGCACACTGACCGTCGTCGAGACCGTGGTGAAAGCGAAGGTCGGCAATTGCACGGTCGAACCTGCGGAGGTCGTCGTGATGTTGTCGATCGCATCGACTGGATTGCCCATGTCGTCGACGACATTCGAGCCGCTATCGGTCGTCGTCGTTCCCTGAAAGGTGAAGGTGTCGACATCGCCGATTTGGCTGAAGAAAGGCACCAATGTCAGGCGAACAAAGCGGCGATCGCTGGAAACGACGGCTTGCACGCTCAACGTAGTTCCTTCATTCAACACGACAATGACAGGCTGGTGAGCCGCCGCGAAATCTCCCACGACGGGAATGATGCTCGTCACAAACGGTCGCTGCGACGTATCGCTCACCGAGGCCGATTGGCCGTTGAACAGCGTCACTTTGGGAGCCTGCAACACGTTGCTGCGAGCGTTACCCTGAGCGGCCTGCAGTAGGAAGAAGACCTCGATGTCGCTGAGGATGGCGAAGCCGAAGTTGGCCGCCGTCATCGCGTCGAAGTTACCGAACTGAGGCACGGCGGCGCCGAAACTTCCTTGGCTAAACTGCAAATCCAAGTCGGCGGTGGGGGCGCCGTTCGCATCGAGACCGAAGGCCAAGCTGGGGCCGATGTCGTCGGGGAACTGGGGGTTCCGGGTCGAGAGACCCGTGTTGTCATCGATGTCGAAGTCGAAGTCGATGCCGATTCGCTCAAAGAAGTTGTCGTTGAGCGTGATGAATCGCACCTCGATACTGATCTGCAAATCCTGCAAACGGCGGAGCTGGTCGAGCAGATCGGCGATCTGTTCGTGGACGTCCTGCGTTTGACTGACGACCAGACTGAGGTTGGTCGGGAACGACTCGATGGCTCCCGCGCCGCCGACTTCGTCCCAGGACTCCGGAGCGATCGTGCTGGTGATCAATTCGATGAGCGTATCGAAGTCGGCCGCCGCCGCGCCGCCGCCGGCTCCACCGGCTCCCATGCCGCTGGGTTGCGTGGGACGCGACGATTGCGAACCGAGCATTCCGCTGTTGCCCATCTGGGCCAGCACGGACGAATTCGAAAGATCTCCACCCGCCTGGTGGGAGGCGAGCGTCAGGTGGCCCGTTTGGCTGGCCGGAGGAGCGACGCCGTAGCCCAGCGAGTTGTGAGCATCGCGGATGGCGGCGGGCAGTCCAGCGTTGTAGCCGGGCACAAAGTTGGGAATCGGGATCACCAGGTCGGCCACGTTGTAGACCTCGGTGTAAACCTTGGTCTCGCGAACCGTCTCACTGGTGACGTTGAGAACTTCGTTCTCCACGACGTAGCTCAATCGCAGCGGCCGCAGAATCAGATTCAACGCGCTGCTGAGCGACACCGGTTTCGACAAATTGAGCGTGACCGGAGTATCCGACGTCACCGCCTCAGCCGCCAAACCGGCCGGATCGACGTGTATCGGTACGCCCGTCGTTCGCTCTAGAGTGTTGAGTACGACGGCGAGCGGAGCGTCCGTGAAAGCCACATCGACTTCGGTGTTGAGGTTCTTCTGAATCTCAACCTCCGCCGGCAGCAGGCGTCGCCCCTGGCTCTCCATCATGCGGCGTCGAGCTCCGGTGAGATCTTTCCAGCGGAGCTTGTCGCCGAAGACCAGCGGCGTGCGGTCGTCGAACGGCGTCGACGATTCTTCGACCGACGTCAACGCGGCCACGACCGCGTCGTTCTTCGCTTCGCGGATCGCCTCTTGCTCCATAATGTTGCGAACAAAACGACTCTTCCAAATCAACGTCCTCGCCACCGGATTCTGCGGATCGAGTTCGTTGACCTGTTTGGCGATGATCTCGGCGTCGTGATAGCGACGTTCGCGGATCAGCTTGTTAAAGTCCTTGACGAGCGACTCGACTTTGGCTTGCGACTCGAGCTTCACCATCTGCTCTTGGGCAATCTCAGTACGAATCTGGGTGTTGCGCTCGTCTTGTTCAATCGCAATTCGATTCTGATCGATGTAGGCTTCCATTCGGCGGACGCCTTGATCGACCATCGTCAGCAGTTGCTTTTGAACACTGCCGTCGAGACCGCTCGCAATGACTCGTGCGCGAGTCTTCTGCAGGCGATTCAGAGCTCCCTTGGGATCCTGCACCAGCATGCGATCGGCCTGAGACAATTCGGCAGTCACTTCCCGAGACAGTTTCTGCCGCAGCAGGTCTTGCTCTGAAGTGACTTCCGCCAGAGTGGATGGCTCTTCAGGCGCGGCGCGGCGCGCCGTGCTCAACAGCACCAACTTGTCCTGCAGCGCCTTGCGAGCCCGCGGATCGAGTTCACGCTCGTACCGCCAAGCTTCCTTGAAGTGCGCCAGAGCTTGCTCGCGGTTGCCCTTCTTGAGAGCCTCGATTCCTTTGTTGTACAGCTCCAATCCAGGCGATCCGACGATAATCGGCTGCGTCGGAATCGGGCGAGCCGGAGTCGGCTGCGCGAATTCCTGTGCCTGAGCCTGAGCAACACGCGTCGGATCCTGTGCGGGGTTGTAAACTCCTTGCCGCACGGCTCCATCGCCAACGTTGCCTTGGGCGACAGCGCGGCGAACGTCGTATCCCGCTTGGCGAACGCCGCTATTGCGGGTGGCCGCTCTGTTGGCTTGCATGCCGACTTGCCACGGTTTCAACTCATTCGCGTGGAAAGCTTCATCGGGCACACCCAAAGCGCTCGCTTGCTGGACGAGAGCCAACGCCTGTTGAGCATCGCCTCGATCGAGGGCGGCTTTCGCCATCGCTGTCAGCCGGGCCGCCTCGGGTTTCGCCGGGTGGCTCGCCCGAACTCCGCCAGCTGGACCGCCGGCGATCTGCTGCAGAATCAAATCGGGCGTGGTCTCGTATCGCGTGTAAGCGACATTCAGCTTTTTTGCGTTCAACGCCAGCTGACGCGCGGTCGGCCCGTCGCCGTGTCGCCAGAGAGCAGCCGCTTGGTCGACGAGATATCGAGCGTACTGGTCTGTCGCTTCACGCTGGTTCCCGCTGGGAACCCCCGAGGCGAACTGCTGACCACGGCGAATCATCGCTTCTACTTTGGCCGGTGAATCCTCATTCAACGAATAGACTTCGTTGAGCGCCTTGGCTTGGGCGGCGAGCCGCACGGCGAGGACCAAGTCGTTCTTGGCCAGCGACTGGCGAGCCTGCCTGAGCAACGCCCCACCACGTCGGTTCGTCACCAAACGAGGGTTGTCCACGACAGCGCCGGCCAGCGGGCTGTCCGAGTAGCGGGAGCCGGTCGTGGTCGTCGGCGGCAGCCGTTGGATGTCCGAGCCGGCCGCGCTGGACGGACTCGGAAAACGACCGGGAGGTGTCGGCGGACCGCTGACACCGGGCGTCCGCTGCTGCGAAACGGCTCGAGCCGCGGCGGCAGTTCGCTGGCGATTCAATTCGGCCCGCAGCTTTTGCGGAGTATCGATCACGCGAGCGAATAACGGTTCGTATTGTACGTTCAGTCGTTCCGCCTGTGTGATCAACCGGTCCGCCTCAGCAAAGCGGCCTGCCTTGATCGCTTTCCGCGCATCCTCGAGCAAGGCCGAGGTGCGCTGTTGATCGGTTTGAGAGATGGCGCCGGCGGAAAGCTGCACGGCCCGACTCCAAGAAACACCCGCTCGCGTTTCGGACGCTATCGCACCCAGCGCGACGCACAAGCCAAGAATGTACGCAGTCGATCTCAATGGAAATCTCCTTACTCCGAAATGGACGGCGTCAGCGTAGGTAACGCAATCACCGCAGTCGCGCTCCACTGTGAAACCATGTTGGAGGCGTGTCGCTTGGCGCTCGATTCGCGCGATGGGAACGACACGGCGCACGGACAAAATGGTCCCGCAGTCGATGAGTCGACAGCCGCCGATGGAATTCTGTTGTTAGACGAGGCGGCTTAATTAATGGCGTCGCCGATTCTGGTCAAGATCAACTTGGTCAGAATGTCATTTTTTTATGACGCACAAAAAAAAGCGGCCCCCGAAAGAGCCGCCGTTTTTGTGATCAAGTTTGGTTCGAGTTTACTGGTCGGGACCGAGATCGCCGCCCAAGCCGCCCTCCAGACCGCCCGGGCCGCCCAGTTCGCCACCGGAACCGTAGCCGCCGCCCTCCAGACCGCCTCCCAGTCCGCCTCCCAGCCCGCCTCCCGCGGCGGGAATTCGCGAGGCCCGGTCGGCGTAGGTGAACCAACGATAGTCTTCGACGTCGTCGAGCTCGTTGCGAACAACCAATTCGCCCGCGGCATTCAGGAACAGCATCTCGCCCGGTGCGACGAGTTCTTTTTCTCCGGTCATCTTCTCTCCGCCACGGAAGTCCAGCAGCATCGAGTTGCTTTGGAACGGGTAGTTTTCCAATTCCTTGTAGTCGAGTGAAATCGGGTGCACGACAATCGCACTGGACCCGAAATTGAGCACCGACCCCCGCGCCACTTTCTCTTCCATCGGCACGTTGACGGCGAACTTGTCATCCCAAACAACGGCCACAACATCCGCCGCCGGTTCACGGACCTCGATGTCCAAGCCCAATTTGCGGTTGCGAGCAACCTGGGAACTCGCCTTCTTGACTTGTCCGGCGAGCAAGCGTGTCGACGAAGGAATCACAACCACTTCGCTCGGTTCACTGAATTCCGTACGCAGGTAAAAGATTCGAGTCTTCTTCTCACTCGCCTGCTCTTGCTCGTTGACCTTGGCCAATCGAGCCACCACCTCATTGCGGAGGTTGCGCAACGGCGGCTGCATTTCAAGTGACCGCGGGTGGTTGGGATCTTCCAGCAGGACCTGTACGCGATAGCGATACTTCTTACCCTGCTCGGCTGTAAAGTCGAAGAAACGGATCAGCTTGTACTGAGTCACTGTCTCGGCGTCCACTGTCGCGCCCGGGCCCCCGACTCCGCCGATCCCACCGAGGGATCCCATCGACCCCAGCGAACCGCTCGACCCGGCCGAACTGCCGTAGGCTCCAGCCGCTTCGTCGCCGCCGGGGCCTTCGTTGAAACCGCCGGGAGGACCACCAAAACTACCGGCCGCGCCGCCACTGCCCAAGGCGCTCGATCCGGTCGGCCCGCCGGGCACACCCGGGCCAGGAATGTCGTCGCCCGGTACGTCAGACGGCAAGCCGCCGCTGGTGGGGTCGCCGGTATTCCCGCCCGACTCGTCGTCGCGAGCCGTCGTCGATTCCGCGACGAATCTCGGCAGTTCCGTATGGAAACCGAACAACTCCAACTCCTCGCGCATGATGGGCGGGATCGGCATGGTCAAAGTGGGCATGGTGAACGACGGGTGCACAACCTCTTGGTAAGTGCCATGCCATCGCGCCACGCGTCGAAAAGAAGACCCTGTGTTCCAGATCTTGACCCACTTGAGCGGAGCATTCGGGTCGTCGCCGACCTCGGCTCGCTCGGCCACGAAAGAGATGTAATTCGGCATGTCGCGACGAGCGTCGTAGCCGGTCGCGGTGGCAAACTTGTGTTCGTATTCGGCGACTTGTTTCTGGTAGGGCACCAGCGCTTTGACGGCGACAATCGTGCGGCTCACGCCGATCGCTTCGCCGCCCGTCTCCGAACCTCGCCGCGAACCCTGCCGCGTCGTTCCGCCGGGTTGTCCGACTTGGTAACCGCGAGTGCGGGCCGTCTGTGGGGCGAATGACCCGGAGTCGCCGCTGCCGCCGCTGAGCCCAGACAAGGAGCCGTCGTCGTCACCGCCCGCCTCACCGCCCGCCGCACCGCCACCGTACCCGGGAGGCAATCCACCTCCCAGCGCACCGTCATCGTCGTCGCCGCGACCGCGGCGGCGCCCCCCGCCGTCCTCACCGCCCGGAAAGCCTCCGGAACCTTGAGACCCGAACCCCTGCGAGCCCTGCGATCCAAAGCCTTGCGAGCCCAAGCCGCCGCCGCTGCCCAATGAACTCTTGTTCCGATCGCGGCGCTTGCGCTTGACCGGTTTCTTCTCTTCTTCTTTGTCCTTGGGCCGGCCCATCTTCTGCGCTTCGAGCGGATCTTCGACCCCATTGGGTTTCGGCATTGCGAGCGACGCGCGGGAAATCACCATGGCTTCCAGCTTCTCCGGCTTGTACGTTTCCGGATCCTCTCTTTTGACCGAAGGTATGACCGTGATGGGTCTCCAGGGTTTCGGAGTCGGGTATTGCCCAGGATTGATATCGTTCCGGCCTTGCTTGGTGCGATCCACGTACTGGCTTCTCGGATTGCGTTTGGGATCGAGCATGACGGTCTCATGCGTGTCGCGATCCACATGATCTCGCGCCCTGGCGGCCGCGTCTTTCAATTCATTGGGCTCTTTGTCGAAGCCCGGTGTCTTGGTTCCGGAATAGATGAGAAACAGGGAAATCCCGACCACGACCGCCAATGCGGCTTTCTCGCCGTGTTGGGCCGCCAATCCCTTGATTCCGCCTTCGCCCATATTGAGTTTCGCCATGATCAACACTCCTGAGGACCTGGTGCCCGTTGTGGCCCGGTTTTCGTCGCTTTTCGATGTTGGTTTCTGGTTGCTGCTGTGTTTAACCAGCCGATTCGCCCGACGCCGCAGCACTATTGTCGGGCGCCGCAGCACTATTGTCGAACGTGTCTTCCACGACCGGATTGTAGATATAGATGATCCCGTAGATCTCGACGGGGATGTCGAATGGGGAGAGATCCGCATCGTTCGAAGCGCCCGCGCTGGCTCCGCTCGAGCCAGTGCTACCGCCGAGACCGCCGCCGAGGCTGCTACCCCCGCTGCCGCCGATGCCGCCGATGCCGCCGATGCCGCCGAGGCCGCCCAACCCGCCACCAAGCGCTGATGAACCGCCAGGAGGTCCGCCACCCTCGCCGTCGCCGCCGAGGCCGCCAAGTCCTCCGCCCAGTCCACCGAGGCTGCTGCCGCCACCGCCAAGCCCACCGACGCCGCCACCGCCACTGCCACTGCTTTGCGTGGCCGAGTTGCGATTGATGCGGACCTGTCGAACCTCGATCGGCAGTTCTGAATTCCCGCAAAACGCCAGAAAGCGAGTCAACCTGCGTTGGTCGATCAACAGGCCCATACGAATCGGCATTCGTTTGGCCACGACCAGCGGAGCATTCTCCGGCTCCGTGCGACCATCGTGTGCAGCCCGCAGTTGCTGAGCTGTCAGAGACTCGTATTTCAAGTTGACATAGCGATTGTCCCCCGGGTCCTGAACCTTCTTCGTCGACTCACCGGTCCCCGTTCCCATGTCAGCGCCCATGCTGCTGCCCCCACCCAGGCTGCTGGCCCCGCCCAGGCTGCTGCCCCCGCCCGCGCCGTCCTGGCCGTATGTGGAAGCCATGTCACCGCCACCACCGAGGCTGCCGCCGGCGCCACCTGCGCTCTTGCCACTCCTGGCAACTTGGCCTCGCATTTTGCCAACATCCGGACCGATCTCAATGAACTCGATCTCTTTGATGGCCGCTTGATACCTGGCGTTGATGTCTCCGTTCGTATTGGCGACGACTTCCAACAACGCGGTGAGCACCCACAGGTCTTCCTGGGCGTAGAGAATCTCCAACGTATTGGGGACAGCGGTTGGCCACGTGAAACGGCGCATCACGATCGAATTCTGATCCGACGTATTCCAAGCGACTAAATCGTTCGTCCCAACGGACTTGCCACCTCCGGGTTGCCAGGTGGTGCCGACAATCTTCCCCAGCTTGGGCAAGTCAAACTTGATAAAGTTACGGTATCGCTGCCGGTCGAGGAACGGGATCTTCTCCGCCTTTTCGTTCTCGATCGGAAACGGCACGACGACTTCGATCGGTTTGAGACCGCTCACCCTCTTCTCGAATTCCCAGCCGAACTGTTCCGGCCACTTCAGCAGATTGACCTGGTACTGGTACTGCTCCTCCCACGCCTTGAGGACTTCGTCTGTTAGGGCGGCGACCCGAGCGTCCATCGCACTATGCAAGTGCGGGTTCGGATGGTTTTCGATTCCGGCGACCACTCTCGCCGTTGAAAACTTGGCCTCAATCTCAGTCTTCCGGGTGGCGGTCTGCTTCTTGATCTGGGTCGTCGTCCAGAACCACGTGCCCAAACTGACTGCGGTGATTACACCGGAAAGCACCCAGAACCTGTGAATCATCATCTTCTGGAATAGGTCTTTCATCTGGTCCATTATTCGGCTCCTCCTTCTGTCACGTTCCCCTCAGCCCCTTCGAGCGCCTGTTTGGCCTTGAGTTCTTGCTGCCGTTGGTATTCCGCTTCGCGTTTCTCTTCGAGTCGTTTACTGAGCAATTTCTGCTGCCAGCAGAACTGCACTGTGAAGCTGTATTTGGGCACTCGAATGTCCGACTTCGATGCCCCCGTCGTTCCTCCGACGCCGCCACCGGAGCCGCTGGAAGGTCCGAAACCGCCGGGACCGCCGCTGCCGGCGGAACCGGGGAAGCCACCGCCGCTGCCGGCCGAGCCGGGGAATCCGCCGCTGCCGGCCGAGCCGGGAATGCCTCCACCGGAACCGGGGAAGCCTCCGGGAACTCCATCGGATCCGCCGCCGGCGTCACCTCCTCCCGAGTCGGATGACCCCGCTTCGCCAGCGCCCGGCTCCCCGTCGGGATTGGGAATCGTGTGATCGTGAACGATCCCTTCGTTTGTAATCACAACAGCGTAGCCGATTCCCAAATCAGATAACTTGAACTTCATCATCTCGGGATGACCCGCGCGAATCGGCAACTCGATTTCTCCATTGGCGAGCCACTCGAGCAACGTCTCATTGACGTGTGCCACGCCATTCACTTGGGGATCGCTGTTGTAGTAATGAAAACCGCGCATTTCGATCACCCAGCCCGCGCCCTCGGGTCCCTTTTCCGCCGGTTCGGCGGTGACGTCGCCAGCTGCGGGGACGGGAGCCGGAGCGGGTGTCGCCGTGGCGTCGCCACCTTCATCCCCACTCGTCTCATCACTCGCAGCCGCGGGTTCGGTCGGTGAACCGTCGGCTGGTGTCTTCGCGGCGTCGTCCTCTGCGGCGGCGCCTTCCGCTGGGGGCGCCTCGCCCTCTTCGGGCGGCAGAGTTTCGGCGCCGGTCTCGCCCCGCTCCGCGCGCGCTCGAGCTTGCTCGAGCTTGTCGGCGATTCCCCCAGCGACATACCAGCTGGCGTTCAGGTCCTCGATGTACTCGCTCTCAACATAGTCGATGAACAGATCTTTACGCTTGTCGTATGGCATATCCTTGTAGGCGACGATGGCGCCCGGAGCCAAACCTTCGGTTGTGGGCAACGCCGCGTTGAGCGCTTTGAGGAACTCCAACCACAACAATCGCCGATCGGCGGCGCCGACCACCTCTTCCCCCAACGCCGCCAGCTGAGCAATCCTCTTCTTCTTCTTATCGTCCTTATCGACCTCATCGTCGCTCGTCGTCTTCAACAAGTCCACATCCCCACCAGCCGTGGTCCAGCTGACGCCGTTATGCGTGCGGTCTTCCTTAACGTGATACGCTTCCGACGAAGGGAAGTAGAAGTAGCCGGTGTACGCCAGCAACAACGAACCGAGGGCCGCCACCGTCCAGGGCTTTTTCTCGCGAATCATCCGATTCACGATGATCTCACGCGGCACCAGGTTGGTCCGCAGACGCGACTCACCCAGTCCCTGCAGGCAGAGCCCGTAGCAAACGCCGAAGCCCAGCGAGTTCTCCTTGAACGTCGGCGCCGAAATCACGTCGTCGCCTTCCAGCGTGTTGAACCGCTTGAAGTCGACGACCTCGTACCCCAAGTTCTTTGACAGGTAATGTTGCAGACCCGGCAACTTCACCGTGTTGCCGAGAATCACGACCTTGCTGATCTTGGCCTGGCGGTCGAGGTTCTGGAAGAAACCAACCGATCGCTGCACCTCCGTAACCAGATCGTTGAAGATCGGCCGCATCGCTTGGAAGACGGTCTTCGGATCTTCGGCCTGCCGAGCATTCCGCTTCAAATGCTCCGCCTTGGCGAACGTCAGTTTGAGTTCTTTCGTCAGCTGCTTGGTGAAGTGATTTCCACCCAACGGAATGCTCCGCTGCCAGACGCGAAATCCGTTGGTGATCACCAAGTCCGACGATTCGGTTCCCATCGACAACACGACGATCGAATCCGGCGGATCGTCCGGGTCGTAAAGATCGATGTCCGGCCCGTCCTGCATCAAGTCGTGAGCCACGAAGTTGTAGATCGACAACGGCGCCAACTGGACGACGTCCATCTCCAAACCGGCGTCGAGGAACGGATTGATCGCCTTGTAGACTTGGTCGCGTTTCATCGCGAACAAACCCACCTCCGCGTCCAGCACAAAACCATCCACTTCCTGCCCGCCGGCCATGGTCTGGAAATCCCAAATGACTTCGTCCAAGTCAAAAGGAATCTGTTGCCGGGCTTCGTACCGAACAATCTCGGGAATCTTCTTCGCTTCGACTGGCGGCGGTTTGAAGAAACGAGCCAAGCCAGCTTGACCGGGCACCGAAAGTGCTAGCTTGTAGCCTTTGATGTCGTTGCGGGCGAGGAATTGATCCATCGCCTCACGCACGAGTGCCTCCGGATCCGCGTCGGGTTGGGTCAGAATCTTCGGATACTCGATGTAGTCGAAGTGCTCGGCGACCATCTGGCCGCCTTCGTTGGTGCAAAACAACGCCTTCAGACCACATTGGCCTATATCGATTCCCCACACGCCAGATTTCTTGGCCATTCAGATGACTCCTCAGTCCCGGAGAATTCCACGTCTCATTCCGCGCAAACGCGGTTAACCGCACGACTTCCAAAGCGACTTGTTGAATTGATGAAAGGAATTGCCGTCGCTGGAAAGGAGAAGCCGCGGTGCGCCACCCTCTCCATCCACTCTACTGAGCGCTGGGCGTAATTGTCAATAAAATCTGCTCGCCGTAAAACCCACTCAGCCCGCAGATTACATCACTTTTGCAACCGAATTTAACACCAAGTGTGCGATGTGCCACTGACGCCCCGGCCCCAATCTCATCGACCCAAGTCCACCCTTTCACCGCAACATCCGCCGAA